>JAWLHW010000070.1:0-10604 GCA_041690155.1 Desulfomicrobium sp.
ATGCCTTTTTTCGGAGGCGCAGTCTTGCCCGCAACGGTCAAGGCCGCGCTCTGCCTGACCCTGACCCTGGCCCTGTGGCCAAGGCTTCCGCTGGTGGGCGCCGAGATGCCGGGCCATCCCTTTGCGCTGGCCGTGATGCTGGGGGCGGAGCTCTTGCTGGGCCTCATTCTGGGCATGGTCATCCGCTTCATCTTCGCCGCAATCCAGACCGGCGGCCAGCTCATCGGCTTCCAGATGGGCTTTGCCATGGTCAACGTGGTGGATCCCGATTCCGGTGCTAGCGAAGCGATCACGGCGCACTTCATGTACATGGTCAGTTTGCTGACGTTCCTGTCCATCAACGGGCATCTGTATTTGCTGAGCGGTTTGATGAAAAGTTTTGACCTGCTCCCGCCCGGCTCCATCCTCATTACCTCACGGCTGACGGATCAGATATTTGCCCTGTCAGGTCAGATTTTTGTCCTGGCCATCCAGATCGGTGCGCCTGTCATCGCCGCCATCATCCTTGTGGACCTGGCCTTGGCACTGATTTCACGCGCGTCTCCACAGATGAACGTGCTGATTATGGGATTCCCGATCAAGATTGGCGTGGGATTCCTGTTTATGAGCATCATCTTCGAAATCATCAGCCTGCACATGGAGGGCTTTGTGTCCCGCATGCCGCTGCTTTTCACCCAACTCATCGGCGCGATGCGCTAGGAAACCATGGCACAGCACGATCCGAGTCGCACCGAAGACGCCACCCCCAAACGACGCAACAAGGCGCGAGACGAGGGGAATGTCCCAAAAAGCCAGGAGCTGCCCAAGCCCCTGACCCTGCTCTTTGGCCTGCTCATGCTGCAACTCTATATAGGCACCATCCGCACCGAAATCGAAAAGCTGATGCAATGGTTCTTCACGGAGGGGTTCGTCTTCGAGCTGACCCCCGGCTCCATCGCGACCCTGTTCCAAACCTGCCTTTACAGCATCTCGGTGATGGTCCTGCCGATCATGATCGTCATCGCGGTGGCCGCCTTCATCACCGTCCGCCTGCAGGTCGGACAGCTCTGGGCGCCAAAGGTTTTCAAGCCCAAATTCCAGATGTTCAAAGTCCTGTCCGGACTCAAGAAACTCCTCATCAGCAAGCAGACCTTTGTCCGTCTGGCCAAAAGCGTTTTCATGGCCGCAGCCGTGGCTCTTGGGCCGTATATAGTCCTGAAACAGGCCTTCGGGGAAGTCATCCCCCTTTTCTACCAGTCAGCCGAAAGCATCGCGGCCTACGTTCTCAAGGCCGGACAGACCATGTTCTATTACGCGCTCACGCCCATGCTCCTGATCGGCATCGCGGACCTCCTCTATACCCGCTGGGACTACAATGAAAACCTGAAGATGACCAAGAGCGAGGTCAAGGACGAACGCAAACAGGCCGAAGGCGATCCGGCTATCAAGAACAAACAGCGCCAGAAGATGATGTCCGTCATGATGCGACGCATGATGCAGGACGTGCCCAAGGCCGACGTGGTCATCACCAACCCCACCCATCTGGCCATCGCCATCCGCTACAACGCCATGGAAGCCCCGGCGCCCCTGGTTCTGGCCAAGGGTGCCGGGGCCGTTGCCCAGCGCATCAAGGACATCGCCCGGGAGAACAATGTGCCCATTCGTGAGAACAAGCCCCTGGCACGCGCCTTGTATAAGGTGATCGAAGTCGGAGACACGATACCAGAAGAATTCTACCAGGCAGTGGCTGCCATCCTGGCCCAGATATACAAAACCAAGCATCAACCGCGCTGAACATCCGCGGCAAGGACGTCAAAATAATGGCTACACGCACCGAGGCCATGACCATCAACTACAAACGCTTTACCAACCAGGGAGACATCCTGCTGGCCGGTGGCGTTGTCATGACCCTCTTTGTCATGCTGGTGCCATTGCCGACCATCGTTCTGGACATTCTGCTGGCTTTCTCCATTTCATTTTCGCTGGTCATCCTCATCACCTCGATGTTCATGACCTCGCCCCTGGAATTCTCGATCTTCCCGTCGGTCCTGCTCGTGACCACGCTTCTGCGACTTGCGCTCAATGTGGCCTCGACCAGGCTCATCCTGCTCCATGGGGACACGGGCACCTCCGCAGCAGGCAAGGTCATCGAAGCCTTTGGACAATTTGTGGTCGGGGGCAATTTTGCCATCGGCGCAGTTATTTTCCTGATCCTCTTCATCCTGAACAAAACCGTCATCGTGGCTGGCACGACCCGCATCGCCGAGGTTGCGGCCCGCTTCACCCTGGACGCCATGCCCGGCAAGCAGATGGCCATCGAGGCTGATCTGAACGCCGGACTCATCGACGAGCAACAGGCCATCAAGCAGCGCGAAAACCTGCGCCGTGAGGCGGACTTCTACGGCGCCATGGATGGTGCAGGCAAGTTCGTCTCCGGAGACGTCAACGCGGGCATGTTCATCACCGTCATCAACATCGTGGGCGGCATCTTTATCGGCGTGCTGCAAAAAGACATGGGCTGGATGGAAGCGGCCCAGACTTTTTCCCTGCTGACCATTGGCGATGGTCTGGTTTCCACCATCCCGTCGCTCATCACCTCCACCGCGGCGGGTCTCATTGTCAGCCGGGCTGCGGCCGAAGCGCGCATGGGCGAGGAATTCATCGGCCAGTTGACCAACCATCCAAAGGCCCTGAGACTCGTCTCCGGCGTGCTGCTGCTCTTCGCCATAGTGCCGGGCATGCCTACCATGGCCTTTTTGACCCTTTCCATAATACTCTTTCTGGTGGCCCTGTTCGCCGACCGCATCAAGGCCGAAAACAAGTTGCCGGAGACCGAAAAAAAGAAAAAAGCCGGTTCGCCCGACAGTCCGGAAGAAGTACAGGCCCTGCTGCCGCTCGATATCATGGAGCTGGAGGTCGGCTACGGCCTTATCCCGCTGGTGGACGAAGACCAGAACGGCAATCTCCTGGCCCGCATCCGCTCCATTCGACGCCAGTTCGCCCTCGACATGGGTGTCATCGTGCCGTCACTGCATCTGCGCGACAACCTGCAGCTAAAGCCCGGCGAGTACGTGGTCCAGATCAAGGGCAACCGGGTGGCTTCGGCAGAGATCATGATCGACCATTTCCTGGCTATGGACCCCGGCGACGCGCGCCACGCCATCAAGGGCATCGAAACCCTGGAGCCGGCCTTCAACCTTCCGGCGCTGTGGATTCCCGACGCCAAAAAGGACGAAGCCGTCATGGCTGGCTACACTGTGGTCGACCCGTCCACGGTCATCGCCACGCACCTGACCGAGGTCTTCAAGCAGAACCTGCATGAATTCCTGGGCCGCCAGGAAGTTCAGGCCCTGCTGGACAACCTGTCCCAGCGCGCTCCCAAGGTTGTGGAAGAGCTGGTGCCTGGCGTCCTGTCGCTGGGCGTTCTGCAGAAGGTATTGCAGAACCTGGTCCGCGAGAATGTGTCCATTCGCGACCTCCTGTCCATCGTCGAATGCCTGGCCGACTACGGTCATTCCACGAAGGACGGCGACCAACTGACAGAGTTCGTGCGCCAGCGCCTGTCCCGCACCATCATCAAGCCGTACCTTGGAACAGGAAACCTGCTACCCATCATCTCCCTGTCGCCGTCCATAGAGAACACGTTCCAGGAGAGCATCAAGCGCACGGACAACGGCTCTTACCTGGCCATGGAACCGGGCATTGCGCACAAGATCATCCAGGCCATCAACAAGGCGGCGGAAAAGGGCATCGTGGCCGAGGGACAGCCCGTGCTGCTGACCTCCCCGCTCATTCGCCAGCACCTGTCCCAGCTTCTGGCCCGTTTTTTACCAACCATGCCTGTCATCTCGCAGGCGGAAATACCGGCGGAAATCAGACTCGAATCCGTAGCCATGGTGGAAATCTAAGATGCAGGTCAAAACATTCAGCGGAAGAAGCACCTCGGAAATCATGGCCCGAATCAAGAGCGAGCTTGGTCCCGACGCCATCATCCTGAGCAACCAGAAACAGACCCGCAAAGGCGTTACCTGCTACGAAATCATGGCGGCCCTTGATGTCCCGCAGGAGCAGACGGCATCTCCCGAGACGGTCATGCCCCTTTTGGCCCAGAATGATGCCAGCTGTCTGCGCGAAGAGTGGTCCAGGCTGCGCAAACAGCTCATGGCCGTCCTCAAGCCCCAGATGGACATGCAGCTTCTGACTCCGCGCCAGCAGCTGGTTTTCGAGTATCTGGAGCGCGAAGGAGTGAAGGAGGACGTGCTGATCGATCTGTGGGAAAAATTCCGCCACGCTCCCGATGCGCCAACCCTGTCCGTCATGAAGGGCATGGTCAGTCTCAGTCCGTGGTTCGACACAGACTGGTCCCACAAGTTCCATCTTCTGACCGGCCCGTTTGGCAGCGGCAAGACCAGCACCACCCTGCGACTGGCTCTGTCCCTCAAAAAAGCGCGGCCCAAGGCGCGCATCCTGGTGGTCAATGCCGATCGCTCCCAAGGCAAAGGACGGCTCTACCTGCGCCATTACACGGAACTCTCGGGCCTGTCCTACCGGGAACTCGACAACTCCTCCCACTGGGAAAGCCTTGAACGCGATGCCAGATCCCACGACCTCGTCCTGCTTGACCTGCCGGGCCTGCCCGCTCATCAGCAGCTTGATTCCTGGCTGCAGGAAGTTTCCGGGGGAAAGCTGCCGGCCTGCCATGTACACCTGGTCTTAAGCCCGCTTTTCGCTCCCACGCAGATGGATGCGTTCGTGTCCAGATTCCGCTCTGCCTCCGCAGCCAGCATTATCTGGACGAAGCTTGATGAAGCCTGTAATTATGGGGAAATAATCAATCAGGCCAACAACACCGGCCTGCCGATTTCCCTTTTTTCCATGGGCCCGGATCTGAAAAACTCCCTGGCCCAGCCCAAGGACCAGGATGTCTGGAAACTCTTGCTGCGGCATGAATTGCCCGAAGCAACCAACTAAACATTTTTTATCCCGGACACAGCATGAGCTCCTCTCTCCCCATTGTAATCTCGGTCACCTCCGGCAAGGGAGGCGTTGGCAAAACAAACGTTTCCGTCAATCTCGCCCTGTGCCTGAGCAAGCTTGGGCGGCGATGCGTCATCCTTGATGCGGACCTTGGGCTGGCCAACGTGGACGTCGTGCTGGGCCTGACCCCGGAACGAAATCTTTTCCATGTTTTCCACGAAGGGGTTTCCTTAAGCGACATCCTCCACCCCACGCAGTATGGATTCTCCATCCTGCCCGCAGCCAGTGGAGTAAGTGAAATGCTTTCTCTGTCCACAGGACAGAAGCTCGAACTCCTCGAAGCCATGGACGTGCTGGAGGACAGCATCGATTTTTTGATCGTGGACACCGGCGCGGGCATCAACGACAATGTACTCTATTTCAACCTCGCAGCCCAGGAACGCCTTGTGGTCGTCACGCCGGAACCGACGTCTCTCACCGACGCATACGCCCTCATCAAGGTCTTGAAACTCAAGCATGGCGTGGACAAATTCCATATCGTGGTGAACATGGCCAAAAATGAAAAGTCGGCCAAGGACATCTTCGCCAAGCTGTACAATGCGTGCGACCATTTCCTGACCGGCGTCTCCCTGGATTTCGTCGGCGCCATTCCTCAGGACAAGGCCGTGCGACAGGCCGTTATCGAACAACAGCCATTCTGCAGTCTGAGTCCCGACACCGAAGCCTCCCTGGCGATGCAGCGCATCGCCCGCAACGTGGCGCAATGGGCACCACAGGATCATCTCGATGGGAACATCAAGTTCTTCTGGAAGAAACTCCTCTTTGCGGAATAATGCCGCAGAACCTGTCTGGGCCGTATTGGAACAGACGGGAATTACCTTTGCGTCCTTGGGTCCATCGGACAAGGATTGCATCGCACGCGCTTTCGCACCCCGCATCAAGATAATCGCCCTGCATCTCAAGGCCAAGCTCCCGCCCCATATCGAACTCTCCGACCTGATCAGCGCAGGCACGCTGGGCCTCATGGAAGCGCTCGGCAAATTCCAGCCGGAACTGAATATCCGCTTCGAAACATTCGCTGACAGTCGCATTCGCGGGGCCATGCTGGACGAACTGCGGCGCATGGACTGGTATTCCAGGGGACTTCGCCAACGCATCAAAAAGCTTGAACAGGTCATAAGAGGCTTCGAACAGGAAAATGGTCACGCCCCGTCGCGAAGTGAGCTTTTGGAACTCACCGGACAGGACCGGCAGGAACTGGAGGCGACTCTTGAAGCGGTGAACTCCCAGATTATCCTGAGCCTTGATGCGATCCAGGATCAATGGAACCAACCAGGCGATGGGCGCAATCACCGCGAACCCTTTGCCTCCGTGGCCTTCCACGACATCATTGACAAGCTCGGGCATCTCATCGATAGACTCAATGAACGGGAAAAGCTGGTCCTTAGTTTGTATTACACTGAAGAATTCAATATGAAAGAAGTGGCACTGGCCCTCGACATAACCGAAGGGCGGGTCTCCCAGCTGCACTCCCAGGCACTTGGAAAACTCAAGAAAATGTTTGTGCGCGAATACGGCGATATCAACTGATCACATATTTTTGATTAATTTCTCGAAAAGCTCATGTGGAGGGATACATGGCGGTCAATACGAACATGCGGGTGCTCATCGTTGATGATTTTTCGACCATGCGGCGGATCATCAAGAATATTCTCAGACAGCTCGGTTTCAACAACATCGTCGAGGCTGACGACGGGACCGCGGCCTGGGAAGTCCTGACCAAAGACCAGATTGATTTCATAATCTCCGACTGGAACATGCCGCAGATGACCGGTATCGAGCTGTTGCGTAAAGTCCGCGCCAGCGAAGAATTCGGCGACCTGCCCTTCCTCATGGTCACGGCGGAAGCCCAGCAGGAAAACATCATTGAGGCCGTTCAGGCCAAGGTTTCAAACTACATAGTCAAGCCCTTCACCGCGGAGACCCTGGGGCAAAAAATCAATAAAATCTTCGAATAACCACGCTGGCCGGCAAACGCGTGTTGCCGGCCAACTCAGGTCCCATGATCCTGCTCATCCTTCTCGCCCAGATTTCCCCTGGAGGCGACAAAAACGTCGCCCTGGATGATGAACGCCTGCAGGACAGCGTCCCCAAGGGCCTGCAGAAAGTTGAGCTTGACCTGGATGACGCCCTTTTCCTTGAATTCGAGGAAAAGGAGGAAGAAGCCGAAACCACCCCGGTCGAATCCGAGCCTGAACCCGAAGAAGCTGCCCCGCCCTCGGAACAGCCCGCAACACCGGCCAGAAAAAACCGCAAAAAAATCTGGATTTTTGGAATTGCCGCAAGCCTGTGCTTGCTGCTTGGCGCAGGCGGTTCCTACTTTTTCATGAAATCCGATCCGCCAGCCCCCGGAGAAGAAACCTCCACTGCCCCGGAAAGTGCCCCGGAGCCGCAAACTGCCCAAGACTCTGCCCCTGCCGAAGCCGACTCACCCGAAAGCGCCCCGAGCCAGATACCCGAAGATATCCAGGCATACTCTCTTGAACAATTTCAAATCGAATATAATCTTGAAGGAAAAATCCGTTTCCTGAGCTGCCGTTTTTCCATACCTGATACGACTCCAATCATGCGGGCTGAAATCCAGGCAAAACAGGTGCTCATCCGTGACGGGATATATAGGTATCTGAAAAACTCGCCCCTTTTTCTCCTGGACAATGCGCAGGAATCCGAAAAATTGAAGGCAGATATATCGACGGTCATCAATCAGATCTTGAAAAGCGGCCAAGTCTCTGAAATTCTTCTGGAAGAATACGTGGTGAAATAAATGGTAGACAACCTCAACCTTTCAACTCTTATCAGCCAGATCCCAGAGGCTCAAAAAATCCATCACACGCAGCTTGCGCATCCGGAAATTCAGCAGGCGCTTGCGAAGGAATTGGTTCTACGTCGTCAAAGACGGGAAAAGGACCAGGTGGCAAAAAGCGAGCATAGCGCCGCCGACACAGAGGTTGATCCGGAAGGGCACAACGACCCTGCTGCGCAGCAACACACAGGCAAGCGGCAAGGGCATCCTCATGAATCCGAATTCGAATCAGATCAGGGGCACCTGATTGACACGCAGGTATAGATGAACCCTCAAATTTCGTACTGGATCCTCACCGCATCGACCTTGATGGAAATTTTGCTCATCGTTCTCGCCTTTTTTTTCTACAGCAAGTTGAAAAAATCTGAACTTCTGGTGCGCTCCCTACAGGACCGGCAAGAGGAATTCCTGCAAAAACTGGACATGAACGCCCGCCTGGAAAAAGAAATCATAGGCACCTTTACCAAACGTCAGGAAGAACTGACTGCTTTGGAAGAGAAGCTGCACTACCGCGCCGTGGAAATGCGCCGCCTGCTCGAACAGGCCGAAAATTTCACCAAATCGCCGCAGTTTCTCAGGCAGACAATCCTCAGTGGTTTCAAGCGCGGTCAGTCTGCCGAAGCCCTGGCCCAGGCAACGGGCCTGAGCGTGGATGAAGTGGAACTCATCCTTGACCAACCCAAAATTTAAAGCCAAATACCCGGCCTCTCTTATGTCTGGCCCCTGCGCCGCGCGCCCGGACTTTACAATCCGGTACTGTGCGGACCTCCCTGTTCAAACCTGAGTGCTGTTGATCCAGTCGTTTCCACACATATTTTCCCATGAAAAATACGCTATTCCCAATCACCGCCGATAAACCATGGCTGGCTCCTCTTGCCGGATTTTCGGATCTCCCTTTTCGTCTTCTCTGCCATGAATACGGGTGCCGCACGGCCGTGACGGAAATGGTCAGCGCCAAGGGCCTGATCTACGGCAGTCCGGGCACTAATGAGCTCCTGCAGACCTGTGATGAGGACAATCCCCTGATCGTGCAGCTCTTCGGATCGGAAGAGCCATTTCTTGTCCAGTCCATCGAACGTCTGCGTGAAGCCGGTTTTCGCTACTTTGACCTCAACTGCGGCTGTCCTGTGCGAAAGGTTATAAAAACAGGCAGCGGCGCAGCCCTGCTCAAAGAGCCGGAAAATCTTTTGAGCCTCGCAAAATCCATGATCGACGCAGCCGAGCCCGGATGCATGGGCTTTAAAATTCGTCTGGGCTGGCATGTCGGGCAAACTGTCTACCTGCAGGTAGCAACAAAGCTCGAAGAGTTGGGCGCCGGCTGGGTTACCATGCATCCGCGATTTGGAGCCCAAGGCTTTACCGGACATGCCGACTGGTCGCATTTGAAAATTCTCAAGGAACGGGTAACTCTGCCTGTCATTGCCAGCGGAGACCTCTTTCAAGCGGAAGACGCCTTGAAGTGCATCGAGCAAACCGGTGTAGACAGCATCATGTTTGCGCGCGGGGCATTGAACGATCCGTCAATTTTTTCACGATTTCTTCAGTTGCGACGTCAAGAGGAGCCGGAAGTAAAATCCTGGCAGCATATGGTGGCCATGGTTCGACGGCTCAGCGAACTCTATCCGCAACATGGCATGGAGAAGCTCGGACTTCTGAAAATGCGCACCCTGGTGCCCAGATTTCTGAAAGGCTTGCCAGGAGCGCGGGCACTACGGCGCGACATTGTGTTTTGCAAATCATGGGACGAAGTGTTTGCAATTTTACAGACCAGTATGACGGAAGCCGAGGAGAGCTGAAATGGAACTTATCATTGCAGAAACAGCGGGCTTTTGCATGGGAGTCGACATGGCGCTGCACAAGCTGGACAACGCCGTGTCCATCCCTTCCCAAGAGGCAAGGCATATATATACTCTGGGACCCATCATCCATAATCCGCAGGTGTTGGCCAAGTATAAGACCCTGGGGGTTTTGCAGACCGATGGAACAAAGCCGCTGCAAGCAGGAGATGTCGTCGTCATTCGGGCCCACGGTATCCCCAGGCACACGCAGGTGAATCTTGAAGGACAAAACGTATCAATTATTGATGCCACCTGTCCGAAAGTCAAAAAAGCCCAGATCCTCATTCAAAGGCAGGCCGACCAGAACAAGCACCTGCTTCTTTTCGGAGAACGCGATCACCCCGAAGTCCAAGGACTGGTCAGCTACGCCCCAAGGCACACAATTTTCGAAAGTGTTGAAGAATTGCAGGCGCACATAGTTGACCCCGCTCAGACCTACTTTCTGGCGGCCCAGACCACGCAGGACAGAGAGTCCTTCAATACTGTTCGTGAATATCTGATTACGCACGTAGATCCCGACATGACCATTCTGGATACGATCTGCATGGCAACCAAGGACAGACAGGAAGAAGTACGCGAGTTGTCCCGCAAGGTTCAGGCCATGGTCATCGTGGGAGGAAAAAACAGCGGAAATACCAGACGATTGGCTCAAATTGCGCAAGAATCAGGGATATTCGCCATCCACGTCGAAACGTCAGAAGAACTTCCACTGGAGAAACTTGCCGCGTTTGCGCGTATCGGACTTACAGCCGGAGCCTCCACGCCGCCCTGGATCATTCAGGATGTGGCTCAGACACTACGCATGGCTTTCCCGGATTCAAGCCAAGACGCAAACTGCTCCTCATAGCTTTGATCGACGATCACAACCCGGCAACTTTCTAAAAAGACTATGAATAGATCCAGACTGAAGAGCGGTTGCGGAATATTCAGACGAACACGTGCCACAT
>JAWLHW010000071.1:0-10429 GCA_041690155.1 Desulfomicrobium sp.
ACCACCCTGTCGAGGCCTCTGACTTCTTCCATGACGTGCCGCAAATTGGCTCCAATCTTCTCGACCCCGTTCGCCATGAGCATACTGGGCATGACCTCTATGTACCACCAGGAAAGGATTCCGGCGATGGCCTTCACGAAATGCGTCTTGCCTGTGCCCGGAGGGCCGAAAAACACAATGGCCTTGGGCGGGACAACACCATGCTTCGCAGCCAGCCCCTCCTCTATCAAAGGTAGAATGACGCGGCGCTGAATCAACTGTTTTGGAGGCTGGGAGTCGGAGATGGTATTCCAAAGGTCGCTGCTGATGGTTTGAGCTCCCATATCACGCAGTGTATCTTTACGTTTTTTCGTAAAGTACTCGCTAGCTGCTTGATCCGTGTTTTCTAAAAAATCGATGCTGGAAGTTCGCAGACCAACATCCCTTCCCAATTTTTCAGATAGAATCCATTTATGTTTTAATATTTTAGACCATATATCAGAAGCTATTTCATTCTCATATATCATTCCGCTCAAATCAAAAATTTTATTTGAGCATTCTTCAGGCGACAAACTTTTTATTTTATTCATAAACAACACTAAACAACAATACTGCAATAATCAACACATTTATTTTAATTTAATTTTAGATATAAATAATATGTAATAAGTAATAAATAGAGATGCCTGAATTAAAAAAAAGACTACAATGCATTTTATCCGAATACGTGAATCTCAAGAACAATACGTAGAGAAGTGCTCCAGTCCTTTCGCAACATCTTGCAGTTGCGCCATATATGGCGGCCTCCGCCACCCGTTTTTCCCGCCGCCCTGCCAAAGCTATTTATTTTCTCCTTTATAATCATACCGTTACAGTACGTCGGCAATCCGCCAAGTCTGGCACGTTCGTTGCGGAGTACATCATATCCCCCAACAATGCGCTGTTCCTCATTTCATAAAAATGCGGAGTTGTGAAAATCGGGAAGAATTTAACGTCTTTTACAGAAAGAGGAGAAATGTATGAAGTCCAGCACGAAAAACAAAACGGAAGGCGTTTATCATGAAGGCAAAGGCAAAATCAAGGAAACCGTCGGAAAGGTCACCAACAACGATTCTCTGGAAGCTGAAGGTACCGTGGAAAAGGTAGCGGGCAAGGTGCAAAAAAAAGTCGGCAAGACAGAAGAGGTTTTGGAAGAATAACTGGTCGCTGGACCTTTTTTCGCCCTTCATTCAGCCACGAATCTGCGACATGCCGAGACAGTGACCAAAGCCCCGGAGAGCGAACACGCTCTTCGGGCAACCTCGTCCTTAAAATTAAAAAAGGTTACATTTTTATGAACACGACACTTCTTCGGTCCCTGCTTTTCGCAGCAGCGGCGCTTTTGGTCCTCAGCATGCCTGTGCAGGCAAATGAGTCCGATGGCGACATAGAAGCATCCGCGAAACAGTCACATGTATTCAAAAGATACCTGCACGATGATGACATCAAAATAGAATCCAAGGATGGCGCAGTCATCATGACAGGCACTGTCTCGAGCAGCTACCACAAAGCTCTGGCCGAAGAAACCGTTGTCAATCTTCCCGGAGTGAAAAGCGTGGTCAACAGACTTGAACTCAAAAAAAACCCACCCTCCACAAACACCGACGCATGGGTGCGTGACAATGTGGTCTCGACACTTTTGTTTCACCGTAGTGTCAGCCCCTCCACAACCCAGATCGAGGTCAAAGACGGAGTGGTGACTCTCAAGGGCGAGGCCTCAAGTGAGTCCCAGAAGGAATTGACTACCGAATACGCGATGGATGTCGAAGGCGTGAAGGATGTCAACAACGAAATGACCGTGGCAACAGCTGAAGAAAAGGCCGACGACAAGAAACAGACCATCAGCGAAGCAATTGATGACACATCCATCACCGCCCAAGTCAAGATGACGCTCCTCTATCACCGCTCGACCAGTGGCCTCAAAACCAAAGTCGAAACCCAGAACGGCGTGGTCACGCTGACTGGCGAGGCAAAGAACGCGGCAGAAGCGGCTCTGGCCACCAAACTTGCCGCTGACGTGAACGGTGTGAACGAAGTCAAAAACCAGATGAGCATCAAATAACGTTCAGCGCGTTGCATTAAACTGGAGTTGTCATGAAAACATTGAGCATTGTAGGAATCCTGTTGATCGTCCTTGGGATAGCGGCCTTTGCTTACCAGGGCATCACCTACACAACCCAGGAGAAAATCGTTGATCTCGGCCCCCTGCAGATGACGGCTGAAAAAACACGGACGGTCCCCCTGCCCCCGATCCTGGGCGCGATCGCTCTTGCGGGCGGCGTCACACTTCTGATTGTGGGAAGAAGGGGCGCTTAGCGAAATATCTGCCTTGCTCACAAAGCAGTCATGCCTTTTTTAGCTGCCTGAAAAACGAATGTCGGGCATAACCTGACATAACCCGCCTTGGCGGGAATGATGATCAGGCAGCAAAATCAGTAACTCTCATTGGAGAAAAAAAATGTTATACACTATCGCCGGCGTTCTCGTAATTTTGTGGCTACTTGGAATAGTTAGCGGTTACACAATGGGTTCGTTTATCCACATACTCCTTGTTATTGCCGTCATTGTCATCCTCGTAAATTTTATCCAGGGCAGACGCACACTCTAGTTAATGAGGATCACTGATATGATAAAGTACTTATTGGCTGTTGCGTGCATATTCCTTTCTTCTACTATGGGAAACGTAACCTATGCGCAGGAACCGGAGCTATCGTACTTCATAACTCCATATATCGGGTATACTTGGTTTGATGATGACCAGGATGTCGAAGACAATCCTGCTTACGGACTGCGCATTGGCTATAATTTTACGAAGTATTTTGGATTGGAGACTTCAATAGAATACATCAACACTGACTATGACAAAGGCAACAATTCTCGATCTGTCAACATCGGCAATTATAGGCTGGACGGCATCTTGAATCTGCTCCCTGACAACCAGCTCGTCCCCTTTGTTTTTGCCGGAGTCGGAGGACAGTACATTGATTATCCCAGCGGGACTGACAACAGAAACGCCGCAACAGTCAACTACGGCGCAGGACTGAAGTATTTTCTGGACGAAAACGTAGCTCTGCGGGCCGACATCCGGCAGATTCATGTTTTTCAGAACCTTGATGACATCGATGACAGGCGCGATATAGAAGCAACTTTCGGTGTCACGTATTATTTTGGCGGGCCTGAAGCGCAGCCTGCTTCAAGTCCGGCTCCAGTCAGCCAGGCACCTGCCGCCCCCATGGCCGCCGAGCAAACTGCGGCAGCCGAGGCCGAACCCGAAGTCGTGGTGCTTGTTTTTGAAGACATCCACTTCGATTTCGACTCATCGGCCCTCAAACCCGAAGCCAAAACAATTCTGAAAAGGAACATTCAACTCCTGAAGGACAATCCGCGAACGCACGTTCGCATTGAAGGCTACACGTCCGCCTCGGGGACTGCAGAATACAACCAGCGACTCAGTGAACGCAGGGCAAATGCGGTCAAGGACTACCTTATCAATGAAGGGATCATCACCGAGAACCGGCTTTCCATTGTTGGTTACGGGGAGAAGCGCCCGGCCGAACATGAAGCGTCACCGCAGGATATCATGTCTCAGGCGGCAAAGGCGAACATGCGGGTCCTCTTTGAAATCATCGTGAAATAGAAATGTGCACGGCCTCAAAGCCTGCATGTGAGAAAGCCAACCTGGATGGAGATGTCTTATGAAGAGCCGATTCAGTCAGTCCGGAAATCCGGATCTGCTTCGCATCAAGGCTGAAGAACTCAGCCGAAAGAGCGAAGCAGATTCGCCGGAGAGCCTGGCCACGGCGCCCGTCGAAGAGGCGCCGTGGATGGTTCATGAACTGCGCGTACACCAAATCGAGCTTGAGATGCAGAATGAGGAATTACGCAGGGCATATGTAGAACATGAAAAAGAACACCAGAAGTATCTGGATCTCTATGACTATGCCCCGGTGGGCTATTGCACGCTCTCGGAACATGGGCAGATCATGGCAACAAATCTCACTGCCACGACAATGCTCGGCATGACCCGCAGCAATCTCATCGGGCAGCAGATAACCCATTTCATCTGTGATGACGACCAGCGCACCTTCGCCCACGAGATGAAACAGCTATTTACGACCCAGGCAGCGCAGAGTTGCGAACTGCGCATAAAAAAAACTGACGGCACCCAGTTCTGGGCCTGCCTGGAATTGGTCCTGAAGCCGCGCAATGGCATCTTTGTGTGCCACGTCGTGATCAGCGACGTAAACGACCGGAAAATGGCCGAGATCGCTCTGGCCGAGAGCGAGCGGCATTTCAGAAACCTGGCCAACTGTGGCCAGGCGCTGATCTGGACTGCCGGAGTAGACAAGCTGTGCAATTATTTCAATGAGCCCTGGCTCGACTTCACCGGCCGCACGCTGGAACAGGAACTCGGCAACGGCTGGCTCGAAGGGGTCCATGCGGACGATATGGAGCGTTGCCTGGACGTCTATGTCACGGCCTTTGACCGGCACGAACCGTTCAGCATGGAATACCGGCTGCGCCATGCCGACGGCAAATACCGCTGGCTGGTGGACCAGGGCACTCCTCTCTTCGATTCCGGGGGCACTTTCACCGGCTACATCGGCCACTGCCTGGACATCACTACCCGCAAGCACATGGAAGAGGAGCTCGTGTCCACAAAAAACGGGGCTGAATCGGCAAACAAGACCAAGAGCGCATTTCTGGCCAACATGAGTCATGAAATCAGGACACCCTTGAACGGCCTGCTGGGCATGATGCAGCTCCTTGAGATGACGGAAACAAATGACGAACAGCGCATGTACATCGAGATGGCCATCCGCTCAGGAGGCAGGCTCACCCGTCTGCTGAGCGACATCCTGGACCTTTCCCGAATCGAAGCCGGCCGAATGCCTTTAAGCGAGGAGCCGTTCAACCTGTCCGAAACATTTTCCGCCATCACCGACAGTTTTGGCCCGCTCAGTCTTCAAAAAAACCTGCCTATCCGTATCGATGTCGCGGCGGATGTGCCCCGCGACCTGTTCGGGGACGAAGTCCGCGTCCGTCAGGTGCTGTTCAATCTCGTCGGCAACGCCATGAAGTTTTGCGACCAGGGAGAGGTCCGGATCGAGGTATCCGCCCTGCTTCCCCTGCCGCCGGACACGATTCGCATACTGTTCTGCGTTGCCGACACGGGCGTTGGAATGAACGACTCGACGCTTGAGACCCTGGGATCTCCCTTCACCCAGGCCGCCGACGGCTTCACGCGAGAGCATCAGGGCGCGGGGCTGGGGCTCTCCATATGCAAACGCCTTGTTGCCGCCATGGGGGGCACGCTGTCCTTTGAGAGCGCCCTGGGAGTCGGAACCACCGCATGCCTGATGCTTCCGTTCAGTCGACGGGCGCATTCAAGCCTCCCGGATCAGCCCGGGGCCGACTCCGCCACGCCATCGCTACGGATTCTGCTCGTCGAAGACGACGAAACAAGCCGCGTGGCAGAAACGCAGATGCTCAAAAAAATGGGACACACCGTGCAGACGGCAAACAACGGGATTGAAGCGCTGGAAAGCATGCGGCGCAGCACCTTTGATTGCGTGCTGATGGATGTGCAGATGGAGGTCATGGACGGCCTGGAAGCCACCAAAAACATCCGGGCGGACGATTCCAAATTCTTTGACCCCAAAATCCCCATCGTCGCCATGACGGCATATGCGATGCGGGGCGATCGCGAGCGGTTCATTCTGGCCGGCATGGACGACTACATCGCAAAACCGTTCAACCGCAATAATCTGGAGCAAGTGCTGGGCGACATTGATGTCAGCCCCAGGAAATGACCCGTCCGCCTGCATGCCGAATCATTTTTTACGCTTCCTTGCTGAGGACAACCTGTAACCGTTAAAATTTCACAAAATCCGAAACCAGGGCAAGTCTCATGCTTTCGCTCTACTCAAAAGGACACCGCGCATGAAGACGGCGAGCGACATTGGCAAGAGCTCTTTTTCGAATCTCTGGACACGTCTGACCAGGCGCAGCCCATCCGGGCAGAGCGTTGACGCGGAACTGCCCCTCCGGGCGGAGCTGTTCAGCGCCTCTCAGATGGAGCAGCACGGCAAGATCCTGGCAAGCATGCACCAGCTCACCGGCAGGCGCACGCAGGATCGTCTCCTGTCGCGCCTGGCCGAAAACGAGCACATGCTGCGGGATGTGCACCGCCTGTTGACGGAAGACGTCAAGAAAGACCAGCGCATGACTCCGGCCGGAGAATGGCTGCTCGACAACTTCTATGTCATCGAAGAGCAGATCCGCATCGCCGCCAAGCATTTGCCCAAAGGCTACAGCCGCGAGCTGCCGCAACTGCGCGGCGGGCATTCGGCGGGCCTGCCGCGTGTTTACGACCTCGCCCTGGAAGCGATTTCGCATGGCGATGGCCGCGTGGATCCGGAATATCTAAGCCGCTTCGTGGCCGCCTACCAGACCGTAACGCCCCTGAAGCTCGGCGAACTGTGGGCCATCCCCATCATGCTGCGCCTGGCCCTGATCGATAACCTGCGCCGGGTCGCAGCCCGCCTCGTCATACGCAGAAGAGACCGCAACAGAGCAGATTACTGGGCCAACCTGATGACCGAGGTGGCCACCACCGACCCCAAGAGCCTGATCCTGACCATTGCCGACATGGCCAGGTCCGACCCTCCCATGGCCAGCTCCTTTGTCGCGGAACTCGCCCGCCGTCTGCAGGGTCAGGGTCCGGCTCAATCCCTTCCGCTGTCCTGGATCGAACGCCGTCTGTCCGAATTCGGCCAGACCATCGACCAGATGGTGCGCATGGAAAACCAGCAGCAGGCTTCCGACCAGATATCCATCAGCAACAGCATCGGCAGCCTGCGCTCCCTGAACGCCACGAACTGGAACGATTTTGTCGAATCCTTGAGCGCTGTCGAGAGTCTTCTCGGGCAAGACCCCATTTCCATCTACGCCAGGATGAATTTTTCCACCCGTGACCGCTATCGCCATGCGGTGGAAAAAATTGCAAGAAAATGTCCGCACTCCGAGCCCGAGGTGGCGGCCAGGGTGCTGGAGCTGGCGCGGGAGGGCGCGGCAGGTCAGGACCAAGAACGCAAGGGCCATGTCGGGTACTATCTGGTCGGGGCAGGACGGGCTCAGCTTGAACGGCTGGTTCAGATGCGCAGGTCGCCCGCTGCGGCGCTGTGCGCCCTGAGCCGGCGATTTTTCTTTTATGGCGGCGGCATCGTGCTGCTGACGGCCATGCTGACCGCACTCCTTGCGGCCAAGGCCCATGGCGACGGACTGAGCGGCTGGCACCTCGGCTTTTTCTGTCTGCTCCTCGTGCTCTGCTGCGGCCATCTGGCGGTCTCGCTCGCGAATTGGCTGGCCACGCTCCTGGCCACTCCGCACCTGCTGCCGCGCATGGACTTTTCCAAGGGCATTCCGCCCGAGGCGCGGACCCTGGTCGTGGTCCCGACCATGCTCACCAGCACACGCGGCGTCGAGGAGCTTGTCAACGATCTCGAAGTCCGATTTCTGGGGAATCGTGACCGGCACCTCCACTTTGCCCTGCTCACGGACCTGGCCGACGCAGCCCAGCAAGTCATGCCGGAGGATGAAGAACTGATCAGCCTGGCCCGTGACCTTATCCAGGCACTGAACGTCAGATACCGGGGCGATGCGGGCAGCACCTTCTTCCTGTTCCATCGCCCGCGCAGCTACAATGCCGCCGAACGCAAATGGATGGGCTCCGAGCGCAAACGCGGCAAACTCGGGGATCTGAACGCCCTGCTCAGCGGGGGCACGACTGATGCGGCCGATCGCTTCGCGCTCATCGTCGGCGACACGTCCATCCTGCCGGAGATCAGGTTCGTCATCACCCTGGACACCGACACGCAACTGGCCCGCGACTCGGCGCGCCAGTTCGTGGGAGCCATGTGCCATCCCCTGAACCGCGCCCGCTACGACGAGGCACGCGGCCGCGTCGTGGACGGCTACGGCATCCTGCAGCCACGGGTTGCGGTCAGCCTGGTCGGCGCAAATCGTTCGCGATATGCGCGGATGTGCGCCAGCGAGGTCGGCATCGATCCTTATACCAGCGCCGTCTCCGACGTATATCAGGACCTTTTCGGTGAAGGCTCCTTCATCGGAAAAGGCATCTATGACGTGCACGTCTTCAGGCAGGCGCTCGCCGGTCGGTTCCCGGACAACCGGATTCTGAGCCACGACCTGCTGGAAGGCTGTTATGCCAGATCAGGGCTTTTGAGCGATGTGGAACTGTATGAACAGTACCCGTCCCGCTACAGCGAGGATGTGAGCCGCAGGCATCGCTGGATCCGCGGCGACTGGCAGATCGCCCGCTGGCTCATGCCCCGAGTCCCCGGCGCGGATGGGCGGCTGCGCAAAAACCCCATATCCATGCTGTCCCAATGGAAGATTCTCGACAATCTGCGGCGGAGCCTGAGCGCCGCTGCGCTGACCCTGCTTCTGATCCTGGGCTGGACGGTCCTGCCCGCCGCCCTTTTCTGGACCACGGTGGTGCTGTGCATCATTCTGCTTCCGCCCCTGGTGGACTCCATTTCACACCTGATCAAGAAACCCGATGACGTTTCCCGGGCGCAGCATCTCGCTGCGTCGGCAGGTCTGACCCGCCAGCATTTGGGACGCGCGGCCTTCACCCTCGCCTGTCTGCCCTACGAGGCCTTTTTCAGCCTGGACGCGATTCTGCGCACGATCTGGAGAATACTGGTCTCGCATCGGGGCCTGCTGGAGTGGAATCCGTCAAGCAACACCCAGAACGTCCGCGCCGGTTTCGCCCGTTCGTTCAGGACCATGTGGATCGGACCGCTTCTGGCCATCTGCATGGCGACCCTGCTCGCCGTATGGGCGCCGCAGACGCTGCCGGTAGCCGCAGGGCTGCTGGCGCTGTGGCTTTTATCCCCGGCCATAGTCTGGTGGATCAGCCGCGCCATTCCGCGCCGCAAGGACGCCCTGACCAGGGAGCAGACTCTCTTTCTGCGCAGGGCGGCCCGCAAGACCTGGGCCTTCTTTGAAACATTCGTCGGCCCCGAGGACCAGTGGCTCCCTCCCGACAACTTTCAGGAACACCCCTTGTCCGTGGTTGCGCACCGCACCTCTCCGACCAACATGGGCCTTGCGCTGCTCGCGAACCTGACCGCACTGGACTTCGGGATCATCTCGGCCGGAAAATTCCTCGACCGCACCATGAAAACGCTGCGCACCATGGGTACGCTGGAAAAATACCGAGGTCATTTCTTCAACTGGTACGACACCCAGACCCTGATCCCGCTTCCTCCGCGCTACATCTCCTCCGTGGACAGCGGCAACCTGGCCGGGCATCTTTTGACCTTAAAGCCGGGCCTGCTCGAACTCCAGAACCGCAAGATCCTGGAGCCTCGCACTTTCGACAGCTTGCGCGACACACTTGAAATCCTGGCCGATGCCTTGAAATCCCGTCCGAAAACGACCGTGGACCCACTTGCCGGCCTCAGACTCGAACTGAACGCCGCAAACGCCGCGCCGCGTACCGAACCGCTGACCCTGATCGCTTCACGGCAGCGGCTTGAACGACTGGCGGCATCGGTCGCACTTCTGATCGACAGCCTAAACGCCTCGGACGCGGGTTCGGATTCGGACGCCTTGTGGTGGGCAGGAGCCTTTGACCAGCAATGCCATGACGCGCTGGCGGAACTGACCAGCCTTGCGCCGTGGGCGGAGCTTTCTATTGTGCACAAGAATCTCAAAGCGCTGCCCGCTCTCGACCAGATCCCCACCTTGAGCGAACTGACGGCCCTGGCCGAAACAATCCTGCCGGACATAGTGCAGCGGCAGGAAACGGCGTCCTCCTCGGACTACAATGCATGGGGAGAGCTGCAAAGCCTTGTCACCAGGGCCGGTCAACAAGCCGAGGCGCGAATCAAGACCAGCCAGCGCCTTGCCCTGCAATGCAGCGCACTGGCCCAAATGGAATTCGAGTTTCTGTGCGACGAGACGAGCCATCTGCTGGCTATCGGCTACAATGTTACTGAATGTCGAAGGGACAACAGCTTCTACGATCTCTTGGCCTCGGAAGCGCGGCTGGCCACCTTTGTCGCCATTGCCCAGGGCCAGATTCCGCAGGAGAGCTGGTTCGCGCTGAGCCGCCTCCTGACAACCGCCGGAGGCGATCCGGTCCTGTTGTCCTGGAGCGGCTCCATGTTCGAATACCTGATGCCGATGCTGGTCATGCCCACCTTCGAATCCACCCTTCTTGAGCAGACCTGCACCGCTTCCGTGGCCAGGCAGATCGAATACGGCAAGAAGCATTCTACGCCCTGGGGTATTTCGGAATGCGGTTACAATGCCATCGACGTGCATCAGAACTATCAATACCGGGCCTTTGGCGTGCCTGGCCTTGGGCTCAAGCGCG
>JAWLHW010000072.1:0-10355 GCA_041690155.1 Desulfomicrobium sp.
AAAAAACACCAGCCCGAAATACAAAAGCCCGCCCAGGCGAACCTGGACGGGCTTCTTTCATTCAAAGAGCAAAGGCTTAGGCGAAAACCTTTTCCAGCTTGGGCACAACGTCCTTTTTGCGGGACATGATGCCGGGCAGCCAGGCTTTGCCGGCTTCGGGCTTGGCGCCGAAGGCCTTTTCAACCACGGAGGCGTCGTCGGAGGCGATCAGGATCTCGGAGCCTTCCTTCATGATGTCGGTCAGCAGCAGGAACACGGAGTGGTTGCCCTTCTCGGCCTTCAGTGCGGCGATGTCGGCAGCCAGGTCGCCCTTGACGGCGTCGAGGATGGACAGGTCGACAACTTCCAGCTGGCCGATGCCAACCTTGGTGCCGTTCATGTTGAAGTCCTTGTAGTCGCGCAGAACCAGTTCGCGAGCCGGGGTGCCTTCAACGGCGGACTTGACCTTGAACATTTCCATGCCCAGAGCGGCCAGGTCGGAGATGCCGGCGATCTTGCCCAGTTCGGCAGCGGCTTCCTTGTCGGCCGGGGTGCAGGTCGGGGACTTGAAGATGACGGTGTCGCTCAGGATGGCGCAGAGCATGATGCCGGCGATGTTCTTGGGAACTTCAATGCCGTGGAACTTGTACATGGCGGTCAGGACGGTGGCGGTGCAGCCAACGGGCCAGATCCAGCATTCCAGGGGGCTGGAGGTGGTCAGGTCGCCCAGCTTGTGGTGATCGACGATGCCGAGCACTTCAGCCTGCTTGATGTCGTCGGGCAGCTGAGCCAGGTCGGAGGTGTCGACCAGGAAAACTTTCTCACCGGCATATTCGGTCTTCACGGCGGGAGCGGCGACGCCGAACTTCTCGAGGATGAACTTGGTCTCGGGGGCCAGTTCGCCCTGAGCGGTGGGGGTGCAGGCTACGCCGAGCTTGCTCTTCAGGTCGGCCAGCGCAATGGCGCTGCAAACAGTATCGGAATCGGGATTCTTGTGACCAAAAACATAAACGGACATGGTATTCCTCCTACAAGGGTTTATTGGCGAACAAAGACATTGTGCTAAATATCACAATTATTCGCGACTGCCAAGAGAGAACATTTGAGGTCATAGGCTAAAGAGGACGCCGAGAACAAGGCTGACGGCTGCCAGAGCGTAGGCTTTGCGTACGCGCAGAGCGAGAATGGCCCCGGCGCAGGCTGCAACCCAGAGCATGGGCCACGTTGGCTGCGGACCACCGGCAATCCATGGCTGGACAGTTTTCAGGACGACAAGCAGAGGCAGCAGGCAGAGCCAAAAGAGCGAAAAATTGAGCAGGAAAAATTCCACCAAAGCCCTGGCGGTAAGCCGGTGCGGCGCGAAGATGTTTGTGTTGCCCTTGCGGTTCCATGTCAAAAGCTGATTATAGCCTGCGTTTTGCCGTTTGCGGAAGAGTTGTTCGACCCACGCTCCAAGGTAGGCCAGGGGGAGGGAGGCGATGATGATGAGCACTGTGGTGCGCATGTCGGCATCCGGCAGGCAGGCCAGGATGGTCAGCGTGGCGATGAGCGAGAGGAGCGCCTGGGGCGGGATGTAGGTTCCGGCCGGGAACAGGTCAAGCCAGAGCAGTTCGAAGAAGATTCCCGCGCTCAAGGCAGGCTGGAGTTTGAAGGACAGCCCCGCCCACAGCAGGGCGGCGAAGAGCGGGCGATGGACAAAGCCGAGATCGATGCCGACCCGGGTCAGGGACAGGAGGGCAAAAAAAAACTTCCTCCGCCCAGCAGGATGAGGTCGTGTGTGCTTACCATGCCGATTTGAGTTGAGAAGTTTTCATCATAAAGTGATTTTGGTCGTTGCCGAGGGTACGCATCGGAAGTCGATTTCCACACCGTGATCGGTGAAATACTTCAGGCAGGTGCGGTCTTCCGCACCCAGGGCAATGTGTTCGCAAACCTGCTCTTTTCCCGGTCCGTAATGCAGATTGCCAATGTTGACCAGGGAAAAGGGCAGCCCGGCCATGTGTGCGGTTCTGGCATCGGCGCAGTCGGAAAAAAGAATCAGCACGTGCTGGTCCGGATTTTTCGCACGCACGCTTTTCAGCGTCGAAGCGGCTTCGGACACCGGGCAGCATAAAAAGGAGATGCCGCTCGGGACGGCCAGGCTCATGATTTCCTGCCGCAATTCATCCGCAGCGAGGTCGTCGTTGGCCACCAGCAGGGTCTTGGCCCTGATGTGCGGAAGCCAGGCCTCGATGATCTGGCCGTGGACGAGTCGGTTGTCGATACGGAACCAGAGCACTCTCAAGCCTCGGTGATTTTGCGGGTCAGCACTTCGCCGGCGACAACGATGCCCTGAATGGCCGCGTTTTTGGCTTCCTTGGCCAGGAGGGACAGTTCCTGGGTGCGCATGCCCAGAATTCTGAGCAACATGGGCAGGTTGGCACCGGTCAGGACGTCGACTTTGCCCGGCTGCAAAAGAGACAGGCTGATGTTGGACGGGGTGCCGCCGAACATGTCGGTCAGGATGATCACGCCGTCGCCTGTTTCCATCTGCTTGACGGTTTGTTTGAGGTCCGAGAGCAAGGTGCTCATTTCCACGGTTCCTTCCACAGCTATATGGGCGCACTGCTCCTGAGGCCCCAAAATTGTCTGGGCCGCTTCGAGCAGATATTTGCCAAACTGGCCATGGGTCACCACGATCACTCCAACCATTACTCCTCCAGATTATCCAAGACTGAAATGCCGATGTTCAACAGACACGTTGAAGCCCTGGTCGCGCAGATGTGCCAGAACGGCTTCGGTAACGGCCACGGACCGATGGCGCCCGCCCGTGCAGCCGAAGGCCATGGTCATGCGGTAGCGCCCTTCCTCCGCGTAGAGCGGCAGGGAAAAATCAAGAAATTCCAGAAGCCTGCGCAGATACTCGCGGCCGGGATTGCTCTCTAGCACGTAGCGGGCGATGGCCTCGTCTTTTCCGGACATGGGTCGCAGCGCCTCGTCGAAATAGGGGTTCGGCAGAAAACGCAGGTCCGTGACATTATCCGCTTCGGTCGGAGCCCCGTACTTGAAGCCAAACGAGATCAGGTGCACCCGCATGCCCTGACTGCGCGAAGACAGGCTTTCCCACTTGTCCTGAATGACCCGGCGCAGATCGTGCACCGAAAAATGCGATGTGTCGATGACCAGATCCGCCTGGGTGCGGATGGGCTCAAGCATCTCGCGTTCACGCTCCAGCGCTCCCTCAAGACCCAGGTTGCCCGAGGTCAGCGGGTGGGGGCGGCGGGTGGTGGCGTACCTGCGCAGCAGGATCTGGTTGGAAGAGTCCGTGAAAAGGATTGTCGGTCGCACGGAAAACTTCTGGATATCAAGCAGCACTTCCTTCCATTGCCCGACGAAATCGGGCTGGCGCAGGTCCATGCCCATGGCCAGCCCGGGATAATCCTTGGCGGAGGAAGTGAAGAACAGCTCAATAAGGGCCGGAGCCATGCGCGCCGGAAGGCCGTCCACGCAGAAAAAGCCCATGTCCTCGAAGACATTGAGCGCCGTGCTCTTGCCTGAACCGGACATGCCGGAGACGATGACCACGTTTTTCTGTTCAGATTGCTGATGCATGGGGCTCTCCGGATATCTTCGTGCGGACTAGACGGATTGCAGCAGTTGCCACAGCCCTTCCTGGCCGGGGGAGTTGGCAAAGGCCTGGCGAAAAGAGCTGTCTTTGAGCAGGCGAGAGACCGTGGCCAGAAGCTTCAGATGCAGGCCGACCACATTTGAAGGGGCCAGCACCGTGAAGAAGATGCTGGCCGGCTTGTGGTCCAGGCTGGCAAAATCCACGCCTTCATGGCTTCGGCCGACAATGACCAGGACCTGATCGATACTGTCCAGCTTGCCATGAGGAATGGCTATTCCATCCCCGATGCCGGTCGTCCCGAGCATTTCCCGGTCCATGAGGACCTGGGTCACGCGTTTGGGATCAAGATCGGGGTATTTGGCCGACAGTTGCGAAACGAGTTCGGCCAGGACCTCGGGTTTGGTCCTGGCCGAGAGGTCGGAGATGATCAAATCCTTGTCCAGGTATTCAGCAAGCTTCATTCCCTATACCCCGGGGTCGATCAAACCGAACTCTCCGGTTTTGCGACGATAAATGACATTGACCCTTTCGCTTTCCGCATTGAGGAAAACAAGGAATTCGTTATCTGTGCTTTCGAGCTGCAGAGCGGCTTCTTCAACGATCATGGGCTTGGGCGAGAAGTTGTCTTCGGTTGTTTTGATGACGGGCTTGCGCTTGGCATCCGTGTCGTCTTCAAAGCTGCCGGCGTCGATGCGCGGGCTATCGTTGCCGCTTTTGCGACGGCTCTTGTCCTTGTCGCGGGTCTTGCGCATCTGGGCTTCGAGCTTGTCCCAGACCAGATCGACGGTAGAGTACATGTCCTCGCTGTCTTCACGGGCGGAGATGTGCACATTCTTGCCAGTCAGCACTATATCGGCAATATGCCGGAATTTCTCCACTTCGAGATTGACCTGCAGGTCCGCGTCGGGGGTGCCGGACATGTATTTTGCCAGCTTGCCGAAACGGTCCTTGGCGTATTTGCGCAAATGGTCGGAAGGATCGAAGTTTTTGAAATTGAAGGTAATCCTCATGGAAGCCTCCTCGATTGTTGAGGGTCAGCCCCCGGGCCGTCCGGGAGGAGCGGCTTAAGGGGCGGGGTGTCAAAAAACCTGTTTTCGCTTGGATGAAGAATCTATCCCCAACACCGCGCGGTATTTGGCCACGGTTCGCCGGGCGATGTTAACATCCAGCGTTTCCTTCAGCACCGCAGCGATTTTTTCATCGCTGAAGGGGTGCTTGGGATCCTCCTCGCTGACCATTTTCTTGATGATGGCCTTGACCGACTCGGAGCCGACCTGGGTGCCGTCATCCATTTCCAGCGCGGAATTGAAGAAAAATTTCAGCTCCATGATGCCATGCGGAGTGGCCACGTATTTGTTCGTGGTGATCCGGCTGACCGTGGATTCGTGCATTTCAATGTCGTCTGCCACATCCTTGAGGATGAGCGGCTTGAGCTTGGTCACCCCGTGCTCGAAAAAGCCCCGCTGGAATCTGACAATGCTTTCAACCACTTTATATAATGTTCTTTGCCTTTGGTGCAAGCTCTTCATGAGCCACATGGCAGATCGCATCTTGTCGTGCATGTACTCCCGGTCAGGGCCTTTGACGGCAAGGTGCATGTCTTCCATGTAATAGGGGCTCAGCTGCAGCTTGGGCAGGCCGTCGTCGTTCATGACGATGACGAAATCCCCTTCGTATTCGTATACGAAAACATCCGGGCTGACATAAATGGTGCTCTCGCTCCCGTAGCTGGCTCCGGGCATGGGGTCCAGGGACTGGATGATGTCCAGATAGGCTTTCAAATCTTCCATCTGGATCTTGAACTTGCGAAGCAGCGGTTTGTAGCGGCGCTTTTCGATGTCTTCGAGATGATCAGACACCAGGGAGACGAGAATGGGATCGTCCTGGCCGAGCATCTCCAGCTGGATGAGCAGACATTCCCGCGGCGAACGTGCGGCCACGCCCACGGGGTCGAAGCGCTGCAGACGATGCAGCATCGACTCGACCAGGGCCAGGGGAGAGAGCGTCTCGGAGGCGATATCCTCGGCCGAACTCATCAGATAGCCCTGAGAATCGAGGTTGCCGATGATGGCTTCGCCGATCATCTCCTCTTCCTCGGTGATGTTGGACAGGCAAAGCTGCCACAACAGGTGCCCATCCAGCGAGGGCTTGCCCGAGAGCCTGGCCTCGTAGGACATCATCTCTTCCAGGGCCTCGGTCTCCTTGAACTGCACCTGTTTGGCGGTGCTTGAAAAATCGCCGAGGTAGTTTTCCCAGTCCGCGTTGCGCATCAACTCCGCATCTTCGTGAGAAACTTCGGGGCGTGACTCCATCGGGGCCTGGATATCGTGCTCTTCGGAAATTTCCTTGACCCCTTCCTCAAGCATGGGGTTCTCAAGCAACTCCTGCTGAACGGCTTCGAGGAGCTCGAATCGGGAGAGCTGGAGCAGCTTGATGGCCTGCTGCAGCTGCGGTGTCATGACCAGCTGCTGCGTCAGCTTGAGGTTTTGTCGGAGTTCAAGGCCCATAATTGATTTGGTTTCACCGTGTCAGAGGATTACAGATAAGAAAACTACCTACTAAAGAATCTGCCACAAAGCTTAGGCCCTGGCAATCCTTGGAAAATCATGTTTGCTAGAGGCTGAATCCCTCACCGAGGTAAACCTTGCGCGCACCCGGGTCGGCGACGATCTCTTCCGGGCTGCCGTTTAAGATGATCTGGCCGTCGTAGACCAGGTATGCCCGGTCGCAGATCTGCAGCGTTTCACGGACATTATGGTCGGAGATAAGGACGCCGATGCCCTTGTCGCGAAGGTCCCGGATGATGGCCTGGATGTCGTCCACGGCCAGGGGATCGATGCCGGCAAAGGGCTCGTCCAGGAGAATGAATTTGGGATTCTGGATCAGGGCGCGAGCTATTTCGAGCCTGCGGCGCTCCCCGCCGGACAGATAGGCCGCCAGCTGGCCCTCGAGACGGGTGATCCCCAGTTCGTCGAGGAGCCTGTCCGCCGTGCGCTGCTGCTCATCCCGCGAAAAACCGGAATATTCGAGAATCAGTTGCAGGTTCTGGCGCACGGTGAGTTTTCGAAAGATTGAGCTTTCCTGCGGCAGGTAGCTCATGCCTGCGCGGGCACGTTTGTGCAATGGCCAGCCGGTGATGTCCGTGCCGTCCAGAAGGACCTGTCCCCGAGTCGGCGGCACGATGCCCGCCAGCATGTAAAAAGTCGTGGTCTTGCCGGCCCCGTTGGGCCCAAGGACGCCAACCACTTCGCCCTGCCGCACATCAAGGTTGATGTCGCGAACAACATCCCTGAGCCCGTAGCGCTTGGCCAGATTCTGCCCGGTCAGCGTGGTCACTGCCCGGCCTCCGGCTTGCCTGCGGGGGTGTTGAAAATGGCTTCGACCCGTCCCTTGCCACCCAGAACTTCGCTGCGGCTTTCCTTGATGTAGAGCTTTATGACCTCGCCCTGAATCTTGTTGGCGCCTTCCATGAGCACGGGGTTGTCTTCCATGGTCAACAGATCCTTGTCGGCTTCGTAGGTGGCCTTGCCGCAGGTGCCGGTGCGGCCCTGGTCCGCCTTGATGCGTACGTTGCCCCTGGCGATGATCTTCTTGATGGAGCCCTGCTCGTCTGCCACGCTCCGGGTGGCGTTGCCGGAGCCTTCCGTTTTTTCCAGGAGCACGGTCAGCGTATCTGACCAGAGCTGGATGTCCTGGCGGATGACGTACACGGAGCCGGTGAAGACCACCTGATCCCCTTTCTGGGTGTAGGTCATGGTGTCGGAAGTGATTTTGACCGGGACGTCGGCCGGGGCGGCCTCTGCGGCCCAGAGTGGAGCCGCGCAGACAAGGAAGAGAAAAAGTATGAGTGAACGCATTGGTAACCCGCTTGTCATTTCATGATAACCTGGACGTTGCCTTGGGCCAGGAAGTCCCCTGTGTCCAGAAAATATGTCAGGGTGTCTGAACGACCCTGCATGGATTCGCCTGTCAGTTCAACCGTGCCTTCAAGCATAACAGTGCGGTTTTGGCCGGTGTAGTCAAGGGTTTCGGATCGCATCACGTATTGGCCCTGGACGCCGTGAACCCCGCCCCACATCCTGGCGCGGTCTTCTTTCTGCCAGACCTGGCCCTCGGGGGCCCGCACTTCAATGGGCTCCCTGCCTTCCTCGCCCCAGTAGATTATGATCGGGTCGGCGAGTGTCAGTTCATCGCCGTTTTCGGCATAGTCGGCACCTGTGGCGTTCAGGTTCCAGAGCTTTTTGCCGTCCTTGCCCTGACTTAAGTTCACACCCTTGAGGCTCAGATCCACGTCCAGGTTCTGGATCGACAGGTTCTCAAGCCGTTCGGGCCAGAGCAGCCGTTTTCCAAGCATGGCAAGCCCGGCCAGAATGGCAAGGGCCAAAAGCCCGAGTACCAGCCGTTTCATTCCCGGACCCAGTCCTGCCACATGTCTTCGAGTTTGCCCTGGGCACGCAGCACGAAATCGATGGCTTCACGCACCGCGCCCTGGCCGCCCATGGCTTTGGTGGTCCAGGCCGCGAGTTTGAGTATTTCAGGGCGTGCGTTGGGCACGGCGATGGGCAGCCCGACCAGGGACATGGGCGCGGCATCTACCCAGTCGTCACCGACATAAGCCATGTTAGAGAAGGGGATGCCGGTCAATTCGGAAATCTGGCGCAGGATCGGCGCCTTGCGGTGATGGCCGGGATAATAGTGGGTGATTCCAAGCTCCGTGACCCGCCTGCGCACGGCCGGAGATTCCAGCCCGGTGATGACCGCGAACTCGAGCCCGGCCTGCGGGGCCATCTTGATGGCCAGTCCGTCCTGGACATTGAAGCGTTTTATTATGCAGCCCGATTCGTCATAGTAGAGGCCGCCGTCGGTCAGCACTCCGTCTACGTCCAGAACCATGAGACGCACGTCCCGGGCGAGGCGTTCAGCATTCATTGGGGATGCTCCAGATGGCCGCTAGCTCCGAAAGAAGGGTGCGGGCCTTGGCCAGGGGCCAGGAATTGGGGCCGTCGCACAGGGCCTTGTCCGGGTCCGGGTGGATCTCCATGAAGAGGCCCTGACAGCCGCTGGCCACGGCGGCCCGGGCCAGGGGCGGCACGAACTCGCGCTGGCCGCCGGAGGACGTGCCCTGTCCGCCGGGCAGCTGCACCGAGTGGGTGGCGTCGAAAATAACCGGGCAGCCGAACTGCTTCATGATGACCAGGGACCGGAAATCAACGACCAGATTGTTGTAGCCGAACATGGAGCCACGCTCGGTCAGCCAGATGCGGTCGAAGCCTTCGGAACGGATTTTTTCCACCGGCCCCTGCATGTCCCAGGGGGCCATGAACTGGCCTTTCTTGATATTCACGATACGCTCGGTGCGGGCAGCGGCAAGCAGTAGGTCGGTCTGGCGGCAGAGGAAGGCCGGGATCTGCAGCACGTCGGCCACCTCGGCCACCAGGGAGGCCTGGCGCGGCTCGTGGATGTCCGTGATCACGGGCAGGCCGGTGCGGCTCTTGATCTGGGCCAGCCAGTCCAGTCCCATGTCCAGCCCTGGGCCGCGAAAGCTCGCTCCGGCCGTGCGGTTGGCCTTGTCGTAAGAGCTCTTGAAGATGAGCGGCAGGTTCAGGTCGCGAGCGATGTTCTGCAGCTCAACGGCCACGGTCATGGCCAGGTCCAGGCTTTCGAGCACGCAGGGACCGGCGATGAGAAAGGGGCGTCCGGCGACCAGGGTGGAACAGTCAATCATGATTTTTTACTCGGGTTTCTTGTTGGCCACGGCCGCGCGAATGAATTCGCGGAACAGCGGATGCGGCTGCATGGGGGTGGATGTGAACTCCGGGTGGAACTGGCAGCCCAGGAACCACGGATGGTCCTTGATCTCCACAATTTCAACCAGGCTCTTGTCCGGGGACAGGCCGCTGATGGTCAGACCGGCTTCCTCGAAGCGGCTCTGGTAGGAGCTGTTGAATTCGTAGCGATGGCGGTGGCGCTCAGAGACCTCGGCGGCACTGTAGGCCTCGAAGGCGCGGGTGTCTTTTTCGATCACGCAAGGGTACGCGCCAAGGCGCATGGTGCCGCCTTTTTCACTGGTCATGTCGCGGCGCTGCACGCATTTCTTGCGGAAGTCGAACCACTCTTTCATCAGATAGATGACCGGGTCCGGTGTGGTCATGTCGAATTCCTCGGAGTTGGCCTTGGTCAGGCCCATGACATTTCTGGCGTATTCGATGACCGCGCACTGCATGCCCAGGCAGATGCCGAAAAAGGGGATCTTGTTTTCGCGGGCGTAGGTGATGGCCGCGATCTTTCCTTCCACGCCGCGAATGCCGAAGCCGCCGGGAACGAGGATGGCGTCAGCAGGTTCGAGTTGCTGGGCAACGTTTTCGGCGGTGATCTCCTCGGAGTTGACGTAAAGGAAGTTGATGGCCGCGTGGTTGGCCACGCCGCCGTGGGTCAGGGCCTCATGCAGGCTCTTGTAAGCTTCCCTCAAGTCCACATATTTGCCGACGATGGCGATGGTGACCTCGGTCCTTGGATTGTGCAGGGTGTGGACGAGATCCCTCCACTCATGCAGGTCCGGATTTTTGGCCGCCAGGCGCAGCAGGATGGCGATTTTCTGGTCGACGCCCTCATTATAAAGAGTCAGGGGCAGTTCATAGATGTGGTTGACGTCGATGGCGGTAAAGACCGCGTCCTGGTCCACATTGCAGAACAGCGAAATTTTGCGTTTGATGTCGTCGCCAAGGTCCACTTCGGAGCGGCAGAGGATGATGTCCGGCTGGATGCCCAG
>JAWLHW010000073.1:0-10333 GCA_041690155.1 Desulfomicrobium sp.
AAAAATGGGGAGACGCAACCATCTCACCATCGGCTGGCTCTATTTCTTCTTCGGGTGGATGTCGCTCTTCATGATCAACGGCATCATCGGCTTCATGCTCACCCCCGGAGACTGGCTGGCCACCAAAGACTTCTGGGACGGATTCTTCAACCCCACGTTCTGGCCGGCCCTGGCATTTCGAACCTTCATAGCCCTCATCCTGGCCGGGCTCTATGGCTTCGTCACCGCCACCTGGGAAAAGGACTCCCAGACTCGCGAAACCCTGGTGCGCTACTGCGCGACCTGGCTTCTCGCCCCCTTCGCCTTCCTGCTCCTTTCGGGATGGTGGTACGTCAGCGTGCTGCCCGAAGGCACGCAGGCCATGGTCCTCGGTGCGAACCCGGAAATCGGCCCGTACATGCAGGGCTTTCTGTGGATATCGGTGATCCTCTTTGCCGGCGGACTGATCATGGCCGTACGCATGCCGGCCGCGATCAAGCGCCCCATGGCCCTGGTCCTGCTCGTCATCGGGCTTTTGTACATGGGCTGCTTTGAAACCGTGCGCGAAGCCGGACGCAGACCCTACCTGATCCATGGCTACATGTACTCCAACGCCATCCTGGCCGGCACCGAAGACGCCATCTCCGCCGAGGGCTACCTGCAGACCTCGGGCTGGCACCAAAACCGGGAGATCACCCCGGAAAACGCCAGAGAAGCGGGACGCGAGATCTTTCGCGGCCAGTGCGCAGCCTGCCACTCCATCGGCGGCCCCCTGCACGACATCAAACGCCTGAGCGCGCAGTTCGGAACCGTGGGCCTCGAAGCCCAGATCGCGGGCATGGGCAAGATATATTCCTACATGCCGCGTTTTGCCGGCACGCCGCAGGAGCGCAAGGCCCTGGCCGCGTACATCGTGCATGACCTGATCGACACTCCCGCGGCGGAGGAACAAACGCGTCCCCATCCGGAGCTCGGCCTTGAAATCCCGGCCTTCAATACGGATGAAGCCGAGTACGTGCTTCTGTCCTGGTGCACGCTGGGTGAAAAATGCATCTCCGACAGCGACAGCCGCTTCTCCATTTTGCCACCAGGCAGCACTCTCATGGCCCAGCTCATCCGGCGCGGCCCCCTGCCCGAGCTGGTGAGCGAAAACATCGAAATCACCTACACCGCCCCGGCGGGTTTCGAAAACCCGGCCAATCATGTGGAGTTCTGGAAATACGCGCCTTCCCTGATCGGCAAGGAACTGCCCGAAAACGTCAGCGCCAAGGGGCTGGGCATGTCGGGCGTGATGAAACCGGGCGACCAGAGCGCTACGTTCGTGGCAGACGGCATCCCGGTGCTGCCCTACATGGATGACGGAACCATCAACCCCTATCCCGTCTTCACCATTGAAGCCAAGGACGCCACCAGCGGCGAGATCCTGGCCAGCACCAAGGTCGTGGCTCCGGTCTCGACGGAGATCGGCTGCAAGAACTGCCACGGCGGGACCTGGCGGGTCGATGAGACCATGGGTATTTCCGTGACCACGGCTTCTGACGTCCTGGATCGGCATGACCGGCGTCACAAGACCCAGCTGCTGCCCCAGGCCGAAGCGGGCAAACCCGTGCTCTGCCAGAGCTGTCATCCCGATCCGCTGCTCAAAGCCACGGGCAATCCGGAACTTTTGAACCTCCCGGCTGCCATTCATGGCTTCCACGCCAACTACCTGTCCGACCAGCCCGGAGCCGAGCCCTGCCATTCCTGTCACCCCACCGGACCGGACAGCTACACCTACTGCGCCCGGGGCACGCACGCAGAAAAGGGGCTGACCTGCGTCAACTGCCACGGCACGATGGAAGACCACTCCCTGTCCCTGCTGCGCGGGGAAAAAGAGGCGGGCAAGCCCAAGGCCGACCTGCTCATGCGCCACATAAGGCCCAGGCTGGTCGCCTCTGTCGAAGAAATCGAGCCGCGCACACCGTGGAACGATCAACCGGACTGCCTGAACTGCCATGTGGACTTCGAGCCCCCGCAAGACGCCGAGCCTTCGGCCTTCAACCAGTGGGTGCGCGGGCCGGAAGGGCTTTATCGCATGCGTACCGATGACGCGGGACTCATGTGCGAATCGTGCCATGGCTCGACCCACGCCGAATATCCGGCCGCAAACGCGTTTCACCCGGACCTCGACGCCATCCAGCCGCTGCAGTACCAGGGACATCCCGGACCCATCGGCAGCAGGGGCAACTGCGCCGTCTGCCACACCGTGGACATGGAATACGAGTTTCATCATCCCAACATCCTCGGCGAACTCTGATTCAAGTCACCCGGACCGGGGCAGAATTGCCCCGGTCCTTCCAGTTCGCAGATATGCAAATCCTGTTTCGCGCCGGTCTGTCTGCCATCAAGGCCCTGCGCGGCCTTCCGCAAACGATTTTTCCAGCCAGATCGTCACGGTATCTCCTTAATCCCAGAATTCGCTTTACCATCACTTGCCCTTGAGCTAGCTCCACAAAAGGTCTATAATCTTTACGTTCCGGCACAGTCCCCTCAACACACGGAGAATCGCATGTCGTATCTGCCCTGTGTGGGCTGTGGCTGGTGCTGTCTGCATGACCAGTGCACGGATTCCTTGCGACGCCACGGCTATCTGCCGCGATGTCCGGAGCTTTTCTGGAGCGACGAAGCCGGGCGCTACCTGTGCCGGACCATGCTTGAAGGCGAATCCGGAGACGGAATCCGCCGCAATCAACATACCGGCGGGGGATGCTGCGCTCCCCTCAACTCCTGGCGACAGGACATTCGAAACCGGGACAAATGACCCCCATCCTTCGGACGGACCATGACCCAACCCTCTTCAATCAAAGACAACAATCCCCTGACAAATAAAAACAAAACGTCTCCGCGCCTCATGAGCGGGCAATTGACCGTTCTTTCCATATTGGTGGCCATGGTGCCGATCCTGTGCATCGCGACCCTGGGCTATGTCTTTTACGATGCGGCGTACCGGGAAAAAACCAACACGCTCCTGGCTCAAAAAGCGATGAGTTCGGTTCAGAGCCTGGACGAGTTTCTCGAAGAAAAAATCTCCAACCTCCGGCAAGAAACAGGCACTGCGACCATTACAGAACTGTCAGACCCCGGCCATCTGCGAGCCCGCCTGCACTCACTGCAAAACGCCTATCAAGGCGTTTTCCTCGGCCTTGACCTCGTTGACGCAAGCGGCACAATCATCACCGACACCACGGACGAAAAATCCAAGCCAAGGCCCGCCGAAGAATCATGGTTCCCGCAGGCCATAAGCCGCCCTCAGTTTGTCAGCAATCTGGCGCTGTGCGAGACGGCCTGCTTTCTTGCTGTACGCATCACCTCCGAACAGACCGCCTGGCTGCTGCGGGCGCACATCGATCCGGACCTGATCCAGAAAAAAATCCGCCTCTTCCATCCCGGAGGATCCGGAGGCGCGTTTTTTCTGGATCGCCAGGGCGCGTACAGCACCGGCAGTGGCGACGAATTAGGCAGCAGGGAGGCCGCACTGCTGGCTCAGCAATTTTTCCCCGAAGGCAGGCCTGTCGTACTAGAAGCCAAAGACGCAAAAGGACAGGTCAACCTCTACGGCTGCGCCCCGCTTCGATCCACAGGCAACATCCTGGCCATCCATCAGCCCAGGGCCCAGTTGCTGCGACCGCTGTTCAAGGCCCGCCTGGTGGCCCTGGCCATCATCATCGCCGGCTTCGCCGGCATCATCGTGACCGCGCTTGCCCTGGCCAAACGGACGGAACAACGGCTGCTCAAGGCCGAACTGGAACTGCAACAGATGCAAAAGCACGTCATGGACGCAGGCAAACTGGCCGCCATTGGGGAGCTTGCAGCCGGAGTCGCTCACGAAATCAACAATCCCCTGGCCATCATGATGGAAAACGCGGGCTGGATTCAGGATCTGCTCAAATCTGAGGATCCGCACAGTGAAGAGAACACCGAAGAAATCTTTTCCTCCCTGCAAACCATCACCACCCAAGGGCACCGCTGCCGCGAAATCACGCACAAGCTGCTCAGCTTCGCCCGCAAGCCCGACAATACGGCCAATGTGGTGCACATCAACTCCATGCTGGAAGACATCGCCGGATTCGCCCGTCAAAAAGCCAAATACCGAGGCGTGGAAGTCCGCCTGAACCTCGACCCGCAGGCCGGAAACGTCGAAAGCTCACCCACGGAAGTCCAACAGATTATCTTGAACCTCATCAACAACGCCATCGACGCCATTGAAAAGGAAGACGGCCTGGTGCAACTGCGCTCCACGCGGGAAGACAACTTCGTACGCATCGATGTCGAGGACAACGGGCCGGGCATCCCCGCCGAGATCCTGCCCAACATTTTCGAACCGTTTTTCACCACCAAGGCCGCAGGCAAAGGCACGGGACTGGGCTTATCCATCTGCAGGGACATCCTCTCCCGCATGGGGGGAAGCATCAGCGTGGACTCGGTTTTCGGCCAGGGCTGCGTTTTTCACGTCCGACTCCCCTTAAGCCCCGGCAAATAAATTATGCGTATGACAAACAGTACCAACTCATCAATTTGACTCCATAATCTTCTCTCTGTAAGACGTGTGCGCTACTGATCAACTCTCACCGTGGAGCCCCTATGCCTAAGGATAATTCCAAGAAAAGCGAGCCAACTGGCTACGGCGAACTCATTGACATCCTTATCAAAGAAGGGCTGCTCTCGGAAAAGCAGGCGCTCCATGCCGCGCGGCTGCGCACCAAACTCGTCCGCCCCAAGCCCCTGCTCGAAATCGTCAAGGAGCTTGGATACGTTACCGGCGACCAGGTCACCGCGGCCATCCGCAAGAACAAACTGTCGATGCGCATCGGAAGTTTGCTGCTGGAACTCGGGCTGATCAGCGAGGCAGACCTTGAAGCCGCTTTTCAGATCCAGCGCACGAGCCAGACCCCTCAAAAACTCGGCGAAGTCCTCGTCAGCAACAATTTCATCAAGGAATTCAAGCTCCTTGAAGCGCTCTCCATGCAGCTTGGCTACCCCTTTGTCGATCCCAGATTTACAAACGTCGACATCTCCCTTCTGCATCAGATTCCAATCACGTACAGAAACAAGGCGACCTATATCCCCATTGAACGGCAGGAACACAACGTTGTCGTGGCTTTTGCCAACGTTCTGGATATGGAAGATCAGGAAGAGGCGCGCACCATTTTTCCCGAAGGCATCCTGCCGGCCATTGCCACGCGCGAGTCCATCATCGAGACCTACCAGCGCTTCGAACGCGGGGCGCAGACCAAAGAATCCCTGGACGACGATTCGGCCTCGGGCATCGTCGAGCGCATCATCCTTGATGCCATCGACCTCGACGTCAGCGACATCCACATGGAACCCCTGCCGGACCGCCTGCGCATCCGCTTCCGCCGCGACGGAGTGCTTGAACCCTACAAGGACTTCCCGCGCGAGATAATCCCCAACATCTCAAGCCGCATCAAGATCATGTGCAAGGCGGATATCGCCGAGAAGCGCCGTCACCAGGGCGGGCGCATCCTGTTCGAATATCCCGGCGGCGAACTGGATATGCGCGCCTCATTTTACGTGACCATCCACGGCGAAGCCATCGTGCTGCGCCTGCTGAACCGGCAGGGCAACCTCATCGACATCGCAAGCGTCGGGATGTACCCGAAGATTCTCAAGCGCTTCCTCGACGGAGCGCTGTCCAGGCCCAGCGGCGTCGTGATCATCACCGGCCCCACCGGATCGGGCAAAACGACCACGGTCTACAGCTGCATCCACCACTTAAACACGCCGCTCTTGTCGATCATCACGGCTGAAGAGCCTGTCGAATACGTCATCCCCGGCATTTCCCAGTGCTCCATCGACCCCAAGATCAACCTGACCTTCGAGGAAACCCTGCGCCACATCGTGCGCCAGGACCCCGATGTCATCCTCATCGGCGAGATCCGCGACAACTATTCGGCCGAAGTGGCCGTGCAGGCCGCCCTGACCGGGCACAAGGTCCTGACCACCTTCCACACCGAAGACTCCATCGGCGGCCTGATCCGGCTCATGAACATGGACATCGAGGCCTTCCTCATCTCCTCCACCGTGGTCAGCGTGGTCGCGCAGCGCCTGCTGAGGCGCATCTGTCCGGAATGCTCCCAGCCATACAAGCCCAGTCCGGCGGAGCTGCAGCTTTTTGGCTACACCCAGGCCACGATCCAGGGCTCAAATTTTCGCAAAGGCTCGGGGTGTTCCCACTGCCGCTACACGGGATACCGGGGACGCATCGCGGTTTTCGAACTGCTCATTCTCGATGAAATGGTCCGTGCCGCCATTCTGGAACGGCGGACCAGCTTTGACATCCGCAAAATCGCCCTGGAGAGCGCGGGCCTTGTGACCCTGTTCGAGGAAGGACTGGTCAAGGCTTCCGAAGGCCTGACCACCCTGGAAGAAGTCATGCGCTGCCTGCCTCTTGTTCTGAAACCACGCCCACTGGAAGAAACCCGCCGCCTGCTCGGAGTCTAGCAATGAACGAGGCCAAGTCTTTTATCGAAATCCTCAAAGAGCACGTCAACTCGGACAAGGCGCAGCTCCCGCCCTTCAATCGCACCGGCCTTGCCATCCAGCAGGAAATGGCGAAGCCCGACCCGGATATGCAGGTCATCGAAAAACAGATCCTGCGCGACCCGGCCATCGCCGGTCAGCTCCTCAAGGTGGCCAACTCCTCCTTTTATCGGGGCATGATCGAAGTGACCACGGTCAGAAACGCCATGGTCCGTCTCGGCCTGGCCGAAGTCTCCAACCTGGTCACCCTGCTGACCCAGAAGCAATCCTTCACCACCCCGGACCCCTTCATCCGTGAATACATGGAGCAGCTCTGGATTCACTCCGTGGCCTGCGCCCTTGGCGCCAAATGGATCGCCAAGGAATGCCGGCTGCCAAGCAAGATGAACGAGGCCTTTTTCGCAGGGCTCCTGCACGACATCGGCAAGGCCTTTCTGCTCCTGGCCATCGCCGATCTGAAAAAAAGCGGACAGCTGGGCGAAGACGTTCCTCAATCCTTCATCGAGGAAGTCCTTGAGACCCAGCACCAAAGCATCGGGGCGCAACTGCTCAAAAAATGGAATCTGCCGGAGGTCTATTGCACGGTGGCCGAACACCACCACGACGAAAGCATGGACGGCCAGGATGTTGTTCTGCTCATGGTCAGCCTGGCCAACAAGGTCCTCGGCAAGGCCGGAATCGGGATCATCCACACCCCGGACATTGACCTTGCGACCAGCACCGAAGCTATTCAACTGGACCTCTCCGAGATCAAGGTCGCCGAACTGGAGCTGACCATGGAAGATTACGTGGAATTTGTGGGGGAAGTGGGCTGAAATAACCGGCAGTCCGATACTGCTTTTCCCTTTTGAAATGCGAGAGGGGCCGGTTCGATGGAACCGGCCCCTGCTGTTTTTCATGTCACGAAATCACCATCCGCCTCCGCCCCCTCCGCCGCCTCCGCCGCCGGACGAACCGCCCCCGCCCATGCCCGAGGAGCTGCCCGGCGCAGATGAGGCCGAAGACACGGCCGACTGCATGCCGCTTCCCAGACTTGACGCGAAAACACCCGGATGCGCGCGGTTCCAGTGCCGCCCCTCGTACCAGCCGGGCTCGTATCCGGCCTGATCCAGCAAGCGCGCAAACCTCTCCCCCCACTGATTTTCAACGCCCAGCGCCATGGCATAGGGCAGGAACTTCTCAAACAGTTCGGGAGTCTCATCCGGCGGATGGATGAAATTAAGCCGATCCTCCTCCGCCACGGAAAGGTACAGCTTGAACCCTTCGATCTCGTCCAAAGTCTGACGACCGATGCGCGTCGGCGCCTTCAGGAGTTCGTAGAAGAGCGCGTTCATGGCAATCATGGCCCCAAACCCCAGCATGACCGCGATCCCCAGTTGGGTGGAAAGAAACCACAACCCAACCGCCTCAGCCCCCAGAAACGGTATCGCAAAGACGGACAGCACCACGGCCGAGGCCTTGCCCCGAACGCCCCTGCCCTGCCAGGCCGTACCGATCTGACGCACCAGCATGAAGCAGCCGAAAGTCCAGAAGGTTAGCCACACGCAAATAAAAAGCGCCTCGGGAGGAATAGCGGCCGCCCAGACCATGCCCGCCACCGAGGCCAGGGTGATGGCCAGCCCCGGCGCAAGCCAGCCCGAGTTGGTCAGGAAGTAATTGGAGGACAGCTCCCTCTTCAGTTTGTCCTTGATGGCCTGCCGGGCGCCTCTGACCACCTTGTGATTCACGTTTTTGAGCTCGATGCTGGTTCCGGCCTTGCGCAACTCGTCCCAGGCCGCCCGCTCGCCCATGGAGAGGCTGGCCGGAGCCTGGTCAGCCAAGGTCAGGCGCATCTTCGCGTTGTCGCCGATCCTTAGCGCCCCCTTGACCGCCATGTTGACCACGGCTGCGGTAAAGGCTCCGTTGTCGAATTTCATGCGCCACAACATACGCACCATGGCCGGTGAAAATCCGTGCGGCGGTGCAAATCGGGGTATGATCACGCCCTTCTGCGGATCGCGGCCAACCTTCATCCAGGCCAGAACATAATAGACGGCAAGCAGTACAACCCCAATGCCCACAGGAAGCACGCCCCCGCCCCTGGCCAGGGCCTGCGCAGCCTGCTCCGTGACCGGTGGCGGAGTCACAAAGCCTTTGGGCCAGGACACGGCGATGGTCAGGCCCTCACCGGGAGCGTACGGCCGCGAGGACGTGAAGGTAACCGCCTGCTGGCCGCTGACCGGAAACGCCCGGCTTTCCGTGCTGCCCATGGATCCTTCGTAGGCCACGGCCTCAAGGGCCCGGGCCCCGCCCGGCAGGCGCACCTCGCAACTGACCCGGTCCAGGGGCAGCCGCCAGCCGTTGCCGTTGACGTTCCAGTAGAGTTCGTCATGCTCCTCGAAAAAACCCAGCTGCCGGGTGGTACGGTATATGAGTGTGTAGGAATAGCGTCCCGGCTGCAAAAAGACATCCTTGCTGCCGACGTAGATGGCCACCCCGTTGGACCTGTTCTCGGTGTGATAGGGCTCTGTCACGCCGTCACGCTTCACGTCCAGAAGCGTGAACCCGACACGCACCCGGTTCCCGCCGCGCCCGGTATAGAGCGTTGGAAACTCGCGCACGATCCCGCGTTTGATCTGATCCCCGGTGGCCTGGACGGTGATGGTTTCCGTGACCACCATGGAGCCGTCCGGATCGATGAGCACCAGGGATGAAAAATCAAGAACCCGCTCGGTCTGGGCCGAAAGCGGCGCACAGGCAAACAGTGTGAGCAGCGCGGCCAGGAAGATCCGAGTTCGCAGGCCCGCCATCCTAAAACTCCACCTTGGGCACGACCCGCTCCAAGGGGCTTTCCAGCTCGAAAAATTCCGCCTTTTCAAAACCGAAGCGTCCGGCGATCAGATTGGATGGAAAGGACTCCACCGCGATGTTCAGATTGCGCACCGCCCCGTTGTAGTAGCGCCTTGCCAGTTGGATCTGTTCCTCGATCTCGCCGAGGGAAGCCTGCAACTGGGCGAAATTGGCGTTGGCCTTGAGGTCCGGATAGCTCTCGGCCAGGGCGAAAAGCTTGCCCAGCGCCGCCCCCAGCAGCCCCTGCGCCTGGGCCGTCTCGCCCACGCCCTGGGCGTTCTGGGCCACGCCGCGCAAGCGGATGACCTCTTCCAGGGTGCCCTTTTCGTGCTCGGCGTACCCCTTTACCGTGGACACGAGGTTGGGGATCAGATCCGTGCGCCGCTTGAGCTGTACGTCGATCCCGCTCCAGGCCTCCTGCACCATGCTGCGCATACGCACCAGACTATTGTAGAGCAGGATGGCCCACAGCAAAATAGCGGCAGCCAAGGCGAGAAAGACAAGGAAAGCGATCATGATTCCTCCATGGTAGTATGTGTATGTAGGCCTTTTAGAGCAAAGCACGTCAGTTGAAAAGCAGGGTCTTGCTTTTTGATCCGGTCCTTGTCTATTCAGGGGGGTCCAGAACACAATCTCATCTTCATGCACGCGAGGTTCCCATGTCCAATCCCAAAAACTGGATCATTGCCCTGCTCCTTCTGGTCATCGCGGGTCAGGCATGGCTGCTCAAAGATCGCGAGTCAGTCGACGAGCCCAAAGCCCTGACCGTGAGCGGCATAAGCCTCGACAGCGCCATGCGCACCACCCTGGCCATAGAGTTCGACCAGCCCGTGCCGGAGTCCGTACGCGCCGAGGCAGCTCCGGCCGATATTGAACCCGCCGCTGAAGGGCAATGGGTCTGGACCAACCCCTACACCCTCAAATTTCTGGCCCAGACGCCCCTGCCGCTGGACATGCAGTATTCCCTGACCCTGAGCCCCGAGGT
>JAWLHW010000074.1:0-10278 GCA_041690155.1 Desulfomicrobium sp.
GTCGGGCCATAGCAGGCATAACCCAGGCTTTGGCCCGGCAGGACGCCTGCAAAGACGAACAAATACCCGCTCTCATTCCCCTTGGCCAAATGCTCGGCCACCAGTTCTTCAGCCACATCCACCTCGGCTGCTGAAAAGAAGCCCGTGGACGTCACGATCTCGCGCACGGCCAGACGATCTTCCTCTTGCACCCGGTCCCGAAAGAGTATTTCAGACACTTCGCCCTTCCTTCATTTTTCCCGAGCGTTCCAGGGCGTCGGATACGATCTCGCGGACCAGCCCCGCATGGTCCAGGCCCCCGCGCAGGGCCGCGGCCGCAAAGCCCGAGTCGGGCGTTATGCAGGGGTTCGGATTGACGTCGATGACGTAGACTTGGCCTGCATCCGCAACGCGAAAATCGATGCGCGCATACCCGGCCAGGTTGAAAAGCTCCCAACAGGCAAGGCCGATCCGCCTCATCTGCGAGACAAGGCTCTCTTCGCCTTTAAGGTCAAAACTGCGGACCGAGGCGGCATAGTCCGCACTGCCCTGGTCCCACTTGGCCGCATAGTGCAATATGGCCGGGCCGGGCATCGCCGAGTCGAAAACCATCTCGGCCAGCGGGAGGTCGCGCACGCCTCCGCCCGGTTCGGCCAGCAGGGCCAGATTGAATTCCCGGCCCTGCACATACCCTTCAGCCACGCAGTCTCCCCCCATGCGCGGCGCGAATTCCTGCATGACCGCCAGCAGCTCCGCACGCTCCCGCACCTCCACAACGCAGTCCGGACCCAGCCCCAGGGAGGCGTCCTCAAACCGCGCCTTGACGATATAGGTGCCAGGGCCGGGAAAAACTCCCCGTTGCAGTTCTCCCATCGACACTCCGCAAGGCACGGGCAATCCGGCCGCATGCAGCAGGCGTCTGGCCAGGGCCTTGTCACCGGATAGGGCCATGCTGCCTTCGTCCGCGCCGGTAAAGGGAAAACCGGCCTTGCGGAAAAGGGCCGGAGCCAGACAGGCAAGGCTGGCCAGTCCGTGACAGGATTCGACCAGATTGAAGATGACGTCAGGCCTTTGCTGCGCAAGCCCGGCCTCCAGGACCGACGGATCGGAGCCGAGAGCATGCTCCGAAGTCCGCCAGCCGCAGCGGGCCAGGCTCTGCTGCACGCTGCGAGCCTGCAGCACTGTATCGAGGGCGTCGGGAGAGGCGGAATCCGGAATGCTTTCACGAACCACGGCCACATGCAGAGGCGTCACAGACGTTTCCCCAGAGCCCGGCTGTTGGCTCTGCAGATGGCTGAATCCATGATATTTGCGATGAGTTCGTCATAACCAAGGCCAATCTTACCGCAAAGAATGGGCAGGTCGGAACTCTCCGGATTGAGCCCCGCCAGCGGATTGACCTCGATGAAACGGGCCTGCCCGCACGCGTCCAGGCGCACGTCGATCCGCCCCGCGTCCAGGCATCCCAGAGCCTGCCAGGCGGCGCGGGCCACTTCGGCGGCCTGCAGGGCTTGGTTGTCGCCTGCCAGCTCGTAGAGGGATCTTTCGCGCCACTCCTGCTTGTTGGCGTAGGTGTAGGCGCAGGCATCGCCCCGGGCCGTTGCAAGCACCTCCATGACCCCCAGCACCCGGCACCCGGAGCCGCTGCCCAAAAGGCCCACGGTGAACTCACGGCCCGGCAGAAAGGTCTCCACCAGCGCGGGCTGACGATAGGTGTCCAGGATATGGGCGCAGATATCGCGCAATTCCTGCCGGTCCTTGACCAATGACCTGTCGCTCACGCCCTTGCTGGACCCTTCGGCCACGGGTTTGACAAAGAGCGGAAAGGGCAGATCGATATTCTCCGCCTCTTCCACACTGCTCACGATCCGGAAATCGGCGGTGGGCACGCCGTGCGCACGCAGCACCGCGTTGGTCCAGCCCTTGTGCAGGGCCAGGGCCAGCACTTCGGGTCCGGAAAAGGTGTAGGGAATGTTCCAGGCATCGAGCAGGGCCGGAACCTGGGCTTCACGGGCCAGGCCGCGCATGCCCTCGGCAAAATTGAAGACCAGGTCCCAGCTGCGGCCATTGGCCAGGGCGCGCGCCAGCGGCATCACCCCGCCAACCAATTCCACTTCGTGGCCCTGGGCCACGAGCGCCTGCCGGATGGCCTCGACGGTGACGGGGCTGTCCAGCTCCGCCACCTCATCCTTGCCATATCCCGCCTCCAGATAGTCCTGTTGCAGGTCGTAGGTCATGCCAACGCGCACGGGGCCTCCGTCAATCCAAGCTGATCGGGATAATGGAAGGTCCGGTTCTCGTAATTGCGCAGCACCACTCCCTGTTCATCGCGGCCCTGGAAATAGTCCGGCTGAAGCGGCACCTTGCCCCCGCCGCCGGGAGCGTCGATGACATACGTCGGAATGCAGTAGCCCGAGGTATGCCCGCGCAGCCCCTGGATGATGGAAAGTCCGGTGTCCACCGGGGTGCGGAAATGGCTCGATCCGGGAATGGGGTCGCACTGGTACATATAGTATGGCCGGACCCGGTTGCGAATCAGGCCGTGCATGAGCCGCTTCATGGTATTCACGTCATCGTTGACACCGGCAAGCAGGACGGTCTGACTGCCGAGCGGAATGCCCCCGTCGGCCAGACGGTTGCAGGCCAGGGCCGTGTCCGGGGTGATCTCGTCGGGATGGGTAAAATGCAGGCTGATGAACAGCGGATGATAGCGGCGCAGCATGCGCACCAGTTTCGGGGTTATACGCTGGGGCAGCACTGCCGGGACCTTGGACCCGATGCGGATGATCTCCACATGGGGGATGGCGCGCAGCTGGGACAAGAGCCACTCGATCTTCATGTCCGGCAGGGTCAGGGGATCACCGCCGGAGAGCAGTACGTCGCGCACCTCGTCGTGCTCGCGGATATAATCCAGGGCGACCTGCCAGCTGCGCATGTCGGAGCGGTGCCCGGCCTTGCCGACCAGCCTGGAGCGCGTGCAGTAGCGGCAATAGGTCGAACAGAACTCCGTGACCAGAAAGAGCGCCCGGTCCGGATAGCGATGCACGATGCCGGGCACGGGGCTGTGACCCTCCTCCCCGAGCGGGTCGGAAGCCTCGAAAGGCAGGACCAGCGTCTCGCGGACATCGGGCAGGATGCAGCGGCGCAAGCTCTCGCTACGGGAGGCGACCCAAAGATAATACGGCGTGGCCGCAACGGGCAGGCAGCGTCTGCTCTTCTCGAACCCCAGCCCATCCACGCCAAGAATCCTGGCCATGGCCGGGGCGGACGTCACGCGATGCTTGAGTTGCCAGCGCCAGTTGTCCCAGTCCTTTTGCACGGCCCCGGGAAAATGGGTGTTCATGAAATTTTTGCGATGGGCCCAGATGTTGAGCTCAAGGTCTTTGGAAAGGGAGGGTAATGAGGGAGGTTCGGCCAGCTCCGGGTTTAATTCTGCAGGCTCTGTCGTAACAATTTCGACAACGTCCATGGTTTCCTCTGCACACGTAAAATTATTCAAGAGACGAAAACACGCCTGTTCAAATCAACATTCTGAAATAACTCAATATTATTGATAAAGCCCATCCATGCGCACTCGCCCGGAAAGCCGGCAAAAAACGCATGTCCGCTTATGCGACGGCTCATATTCCTTTCCCATTTCCTTGTCATCAGATTGGGGGGTATTGCAGCGCAAATTTTTTAAAATTTCGTGAAATATTTTTATAAGCTGCGCGACAGGCTAGGCCAGTGGGCAAAAAAGCCTGACCGATCGAGTGTCTGACTGAAACGAGAGGGGTAAAAAAGGCAGTTTATTCGGGCTTTGAGGACACGATACGCTTGTAGGTATCAAGCAGTTCCACAAAGGCGTCATGGTCCCCGCCCTTGTCCGGGTGCATGTCCATGGCCTTCTTGCGGAAGACACGCGCGAACTCGCGCCGGGTCATGCTTCTGATCTCGGCCATGCCCAAGCCAAAAAGTTCGCGCACCCGCTCCGGGGCGACGGGTTTGGGGCGTGACCGATGACGCCTGAAATCATTCATGAAATCCTGAAAGATGCGCTGAAAACCGTCTGCGGTTGCAAAATCAAAATCAAAATGCATGTACGCGTAGCGCCGAAGATAGACATGGACGCCGCCGGGCAGACCGAACCCAAAGGCGGGGTCCTCATGCAGGCGGCAGAATTCGTGCATGAACGCCTCGTCGAGCTGTTTCTGGTCCTGGGCTTCGGGCAGGGTCCGGGCCGTGAGGTTGGCGAAATGGCGCTGCAGGTTGAGCGAGGCGTGCACATAATGACGCGCTTCGTCACCCGGCAGGGAACGCTCCATGCGCAGAAAGAGCTGTTCAAGTTCGTCCCGGCTCTTGCCCAAAAGGCGCGAAAAAAGCTTGGGGCTGACCTCGTCGATGCGGCTCAGGTTCACTTCGCCCGAACGCAGGTAAGCCATGCGCCTGCGATCAAACGGATGCAGGGCGCGCAGGGCGTCCTGCTGCGCGCGGGTCGGCACCGTCCGCTTCCAGGTGCCGCCCCGTGCCGCACGATCCTTGAAGCCCGAAGGCGCGAACGGGCCAAACGCCTCGTCAAGGGCGTCCATATCCAGATTAAGAGGGGCCAGGCACTCAAGCAACTCCTCGGCGTAGGAGATGCCGAAGCGACCGAACTGGACCATGCGCCCGGGATCTCTGCCCAGATCCGCCAGCGTCTCGAATCCAAGCCCCCCATCCACCGGCACAGTACGCCGCAGTTCATAGCGCACGCACCACCCTTCCCTGAGTACTGCCACGTACATGTCAGCCCACCACCCGCCAGTCCAGGGACTGTCCGGCCAGATAGGGCACGACCGAACCAATGCGCTCCGGCACGGTCCAGGCCTGGCGTTCTAGCCGTACGTCCCTGGTCATGGGGGTCAGCCCATAGGCCGCGCAGGCCCGGTCCGAGACAAAGGCCTGCAGCTTGTCCAGGGCGTCCAGTTCCTCGAAGAGAGCGGCCAGGGCGGGCAGGGCCACGGGCGCTGAAAAAATCCCGGCCGCGCAGCCCGGGGCTTCCTTGGCCGAGACAGGATGCGGGGCCGTGTCGCTGCCGAAGAACGCCCGGGGATGGTCAAGCGCCGCCCGGCGCAGGGCGTCGCGGTCTTCGGGCCGTTTGGCCACGGGCTTGCAAAAAAGATGGGGCCGCATGAGTCCGCCGAGAACATCGTCGAGGGTGATGAGCAGATGATGCAGGGTGATGGTGGCGAAAAGATTGTCGAAGCGGCCCAGGAGTTCCACCCCGGCGCGGGTGGTGACATGTTCGAGAACAATGCGCAGCCTGGGAAAAGAGCGCGCCCACTCCTTCACCACGGGCAGAAAAGCCGCTTCGCGGTCCATGACGAATCCGCACCCTTCCCCGTGGACGAGAAGCGGGATGCCAAGCTCCTCCATGACGGCCAGGGTATCGTGAGCCTGCCTCATATCGGACAAACCGGCCTCGGAGTTGGTCGTCATTCCGGCGGGGTAGAGTTTGAGCCCGATGATGTGCGGCCGTGCGGCCAGCAGCTGAGCCCTGGAGTAGGCCCCAAAAAAAAGAGTCATGAGCGGGTTGAATGATTCTCCCGTCACGCCAAGTATTTCCTGCCGGTAGTCCAGAACCTGCGCGAGGCTGGTCACCGGCGGGGTCAGGTTGGGCATGATCACGGCAGCTGCAAAATCCCGGGCCGTGTGCGGTGCGACCAGAGCCAGCATGTCGCCCTGACGCAGATGGACATGCATGTCCATGGGGGAATGCAAGGTCAGCATAAAACCTCCAGGGAGTACAAATATATCAGAAAAGCAGATAGGCAAGTCCGGCATACCGGGCCAGCTTGCCGAGCAGTACCGGAGGTATGAAGCGGCTCATCGGCAGGCCGAAGAGGCCGGCCACGGCGCAAAGCGGATCCCCGAGTATGGGCGTCCAGGCCAGCAGCAGACTCCACGAGCCGTAACGGGCGAAAATGCGGATTGCCTTCTCCCGGCGCGCAGCGGACAGACCCAGCAGGCGGGTCAGAAATGCTTCGCTGCCCCACCGCCCCATCCCCCAGGTAGCCATGGCTCCCAGGGTATTGCCAAGAGTGGCCACTGCCACGCAGGCATACGGATCGGCACCGGCCAGAATCAGCCCCACCAGCGCGGCTTCGGAAACCACGGGCAAAAACGTGGCGGCTAAAAATGACAGGACAAAAAGCCCGTACAGTCCGTATTGAAGGAGCAGCTCTTCCATGTCAGGAGGTGAACAGGAAGGCGTTGGGGGTGGAAGCTACCTTGGGCCTTTTTTCCAGAATCCGCACGGCGTTCTCCGTCATGTCTTCCCGGGTCAGTCCACGCACCAGTTCTGGCCAGAGGCTGTGCCCGTAGACAAAATTGGCGGCCAGATACGGCACGTATTTCTTGTACATCTTGATGGCCCGGGCCGGTTCGAAATGCTTCCAGATGGCGTCGATCAGCTTCAGCGTCGTGTGCAGGAAAATATCCTCGTCAGGCTCGAAACCATGCGCCAGCTGAGCGAAAATCCAGGGCCGGGCGATGGCCATGCGCCCGATGGACACCCCGGCGCAACCGGTCTCGGTGACCATCCGGGCGCAATCATCCCCGCAGAACGCGTTGCCGTTGCCAAGCACGGGGATGGACACGGCCCCGGCCACGGCCCGGATATGCGCCCATTTGGGCGGTCGGGACCTGCGGTCCGGGGCGATGCGCGGGTGAAAGGTCAAAAGGTCCGCGCCCGCGTCCTCGAAGCGTTTGGCCAGATCCACGGCCAGATCCGGAGAATTTTCCCATCCGCTGCGAAACTTGACCATGACCGGGCAACGCACTGCCTGTCGCACGGCCCGCACAACGGCCACGGCCCGCTCGGGGTCTTTGAGCAGCGCCGCCCCGTAGCCCTTCTTGCAGATGGCGGCCACGGAGCAGCCCATGTTGATGTCCACGCCCAAAAGCCCCTCTGCCTCGATGCGCCGAGCCGCCGCGGCCATGACTGCGGGCTCGCCGCCGAAAATCTGGCAGACCAGGCTTCCCGCCTCCTCATCGCGCCAACGGAACACGGGGGAATGATGGCGGCTCTCCTGTGGCACGGCGCGGGCGTTGCACATCTCCGTGACCATGAACCCGAAGCCGCCGAAGAGGCCCAGCACTTCGCGATACGCCACATGCCCCAGACCGGCCATGGGCGCGAGCACAAGACGCGAGGGCAGACGAAGGGAGCCTACGTTCAGGGGGACAGAAAACAGGGGATTCAGCGGCGGCATGGGAGCAAAACGCCCGGGTAAAAAAAAGCGTCCCCGATGGAGAGACGCTTCTGCTTGACCATCATCTTCATTTTCAAACCAATATGAATTTCCGGATAACACCGATTCCGGTGACCACCTGTGTCAGGGCCAGGATCACGGCCACGATGTTGAAGACGGCATGGGCCAGCGGCAGGTAGCGCCGCTTCTCCCGGTTGCGATCCATGATCACTCCCGTGATGTAGCCTCCGGCGATGCAGGGCATCATGGACTGTCCGACCCAGTAGTGGAGCCCGGTAACAGTGTTCTGTCCCCATGCCTGGGCTACGGCATAAAGGCCCAGAACCAGCCCGGCCATCCACAGGATATGCGCGTACTTGCCGAGCCGGACATGCTCGTCCCACATGAACCGGCCTTTCTTTCCCATGTGGTTGGCCTGAAAACGGGGCCAGCCCAGGTACAGGACATAGAGGGCCAAAGAGGTGGCCGCGAGTTGAAGCAGGGGATGAATCCAGAGCATGAAGCACTCCTTGCGGACGTTTTGTGAAAGAAAAAAGCCGGGATCGAAATTGACTGGAAAGTGAATAGATGAGGGGGGCAAAATTGACAAGGTCCATGAGCCCCCTCATCCAGGACGCCGTCACGTCCGGGCGGCAGCCTCGCCGGCCTTGCCGGACCGGTGCCGGGCAAGCCACTGCCTGCCGCCATCCTGCAGGGAGCAGAGCACCGGGACCACGACCAGGGTCAGCAGCGTGGCCACCAGAAGCCCGAAGATGACCGCCACGGCCATGGGCCCCCACCACTGCGCCGACTCCGATTCCGTGATCAGCTTCCATTTGAAAAAGTCGAAGCTCACCCCCAGGGCCATGGGCAACAGGCCAAGGATCGTGGTCACCGCCGTGAGCAGCACCGGGCGAAAACGGGTCAGTCCGGCCTCAAGCAGGGCCTCGCGCGTCTCCATCCCTTTTGCCTTGAGCTGCTCGAAATAGTCGATGAGCACGATGGCGTTGTTGACGACCACCCCGGCCAGGGAGATGACGCCAACGCCGGTCATGATGATCCCAAAAGCCGTCCCGGTGATCAGCAGGCCCGCGAACACACCGATGAAAGACAGCACCACCGAGGTCAGCACGATAAGCGGGGTGACCATGGAATTGAACTGGGCCACCAGCACCATGAAGATCAGAAAAATGGCGGCGACAAAGGCCTCGCTCAAGAATTCCTGGGCCTTGCGCTGCTCTTCCTGTTCACCGGCAAAGCTGTAGGTGTACCCGCGCGGCCAGGCCAAGGCCCCGAGTTTGCCGTCAAGTTCGCGAATGATGTCGTTGGCGAGTCTGCCGCTGACATCGGACGAGACTGTGACGACTCTTTTTTGATCCTTGTGGTTGATGGCCCCGAGGCCGCTGGCCAGCTCCACCCGGGCCAGGGTGGTCAGAGGCACGGGCTCGCCGTCCGGGCCGGAGACAGTAATGCGGCGCAGGGATTCCACCGACTCCCTGTCCTTGCGGGGCAGCTTGCCGATGATATCGTATTCGTCCTTGCCCTCGCGGAAAACCCCGACCTTGACTCCGTTGATGGCCGCCTTGACGGTATAGGCCACGGTGTAGGTATCGAGGCCCAGGAGCGCGGTTTTTTCCTTGTCGACTCGAATCTGGATCTCCGGCTTTCCGGTGACCAGGTTGTCCTTCATGTCAACGATGCCGGGGATGTCGCGCATGAGCGCACGAACCTGCTCCACAATCCCGGCCAGCACCTGCATGTCGTCACCGTAAATCTCAAGACTGACGGGGTCGCCGGTGGGCGGACCCTCGTCCTCCTTTTCCACGCGCACTTCCGCGCCCGTGATCAGCGCGGCCAGCCTGTCCCGAACTTCCGAAATGATCTCCGAGGAGTCCCGCGAGCGCTCGCCGATGGGCACGAAATCGAGCGTCACGGAGCCCAGGTGCGTGCCGCTGCCGCCACCTCCGAAATCTCCCCCCGTGGCCGCGCCGGTGTTGCCGATGACATAGCGCACGTCTTCATACTCGGAGCATACGTCTTCGATGATTCGGATGTAACGATCGGTAGCGTCAAGATTGGTGCCCACGGGCAGCTTGACATTGGCATAGGCCCGCTTGGGCTCTGTTTCGGGAAAAAACTCAACGCCCTTGCCGAATTTCCCAAAGGCCAGGGCCGACCCGATCAACATGACCACACAAATCCCAAGGACCAGCGTCCTGTGGCTCAGGGCCCATTTCAAAAACCACAGATAGGCCCTTTTGGACCTGGACCGGGCCACATTTCCGTCACTTGCAAGGCGCGCAGGCGCGGCGGTCTGGTAGCGTGCAGAGAGGACCGGATTGATCACCAGGGCCACAAAAAGAGAGCCCGCGAGCGTCAGGATGACTGTCTTGGGCAGAAAGGACATGAAACCGCCCATGATTCCGGGCCAGAAAATCATGGGAAAAAATGCGCCGACAGTGGTCAGGGTCGAGGTGATGACCGGCCAGGCCACCTCGCTGGTTCCGTCCAGGGCGGCCTGAAAGCGGCTCTTGCCCTCCTGCATGTGACGGTAGATGTTTTCCACGATGACGATGCCGTTGTCGACCAGCATGCCCAGCGCCAGGATCAGAGAAAAGAGGACGACCATGTTTAAAGTGATGTCCAGCAGGCGCAGGAGCGCAAAGGTGATGAGCATGGACACCGGGATGGCCACAGACACGAACACTGCGGACCGTCCGCCGATAAAGATGAGCACCACGCACAGAACCAGTATGAGGCCGGTCAGGATGTTGTTTTCCAGATCGGCGACCATGCTGCGGATGTCCTCGGCCATGTCCGCGGTCAGACTGATGGTCAGGGTGGGCGGCAGAAGAAGGCGCATCTCCTCCACCACGGCGGCGATGCGGTCGTTGATGTCGATGATGTTCTCGCCGCTGCGTTTGACCACCTGCAGGGTCACCGCGTTTTCGCCGTTCAACCGGCTCATGCTGGTCGGATCCTTGTAGTGATCCCTGATGATCGCCACATCGCGCAGATAGACGGGCTTGCCGTCGCGCACGAAAGCCACGATGGCGTCTATCTCCGCCGGATTCTGAAAATCTTCGGG
>JAWLHW010000075.1:0-10204 GCA_041690155.1 Desulfomicrobium sp.
CCTCCTTTGGCCGGAAGAAAGCGCTGCTTTCAAAGCCAGCCTCAAAGCAGGGACGCCCTGGCAGGAAGTCGCCCTTGCCGCGCCGATCCGCGAATATGGATTCGGATGCATCGGTTCGTTGCCCAAGGCTCTGGCCTGGGATGAATTTTCAGCCTGCCTGAGCGCCCTTGGCCTGCCGCTGTCGCGCATGGTGGGACAGACTCCAGAGACCGTCACCCGGGTGGGCTACTGCCCCGGATCGGGTGCGGATCTGGGTCCGGCCGCCTTTGCCAGAGGCGCGGACGTCTATCTGACCGGCGACGTCAAATACCACCAGGCCCAGGCCGTGCAGGACCTCGGCCTGACCATCGATGTCGGACATTTTTGTCTTGAAGAGACCATGATGCGCAGCTGGAGCGAAAGTCTGGATCGCGAACTGTCCCCCGAGGGTGTGCGAATCGTCTTTTTGCATGGCCGCAATCCCTTTGCCTGAATCTTCCCGGGAAGATGCCCGGAAAATTGATACGTTTTTGAGGAGGATGCTACCTTGAGTATTTATATGGAACAGATCGAGCAGCTTGTCGTGCTGCAGAAAGTGGACTCGGAGATGATCACCCTGCAGCGCATCCTCGAAGACGCGCCCAAGCAGCTGCAGAGCCTGCAGGAAAAACAGGCCTATCTCAAGCAGCAGCAGGCCGTGATCCAGGAAAAGGTCGATGTGCTGATGGAGCAGAAGACCCGTCTGGAAAACGAGATCGAAAACGACACCCAGAAAGTCAAGAAGAGCAAGAACAAGCTCATGATGGTCGAGAACACCAAGGAATATCACGCCATGATGCGTGAGATGGACACCATGGAGAAGATGAATCGCTCCCGCGAGGAAGAGAAATCCAATCTTCTTGCGGATCTTTCCGACCTGGATGGTCGCAAGGAGGCCATGCAGGGCGACATCGACAGCCTGGAAGAGACCATCACCGCCCAGCAGTCCACCCTGGACCAGGAGCTGGCAGAAAAGCGCGCCCGCATTGAAATACTGGATAAGGAAAAAAAGAAGGCCTCCGAGGCCATTCCCGCGCCCATCCTGACCCGCTACAATTTCATTCGCGACCGCATCCCCAATCCCGTCATCGTGCCGGTCAGTGAGGGCGTGTGCCTGGGCTGCCATGTCGTCATCCCTCCTCAGGCCTTTATAGACCTGCAGAAGGGCGAGCAGATTTTAAGCTGCCCCAACTGTCTGCGCATCATTTTCTGGGAGCGTCATTTCTCGGGCAATGATTGATTTTTTGCGGAGCCGGACAGGCTGTCGCTGCCGGCCGCAAGGCCGGGAGAGGAAAGTCCGGACACCACAGGGCAGGATGCTGGATAACGTCCAGCGGGGGCGACCCCGGGACAGTGCCACAGAAACAAACCGCCCGGGCTTCATGCCCGGGTAAGGGTGAAACGGTGGGGTAAGAGCCCACCAGTTGTCGCGGTGACGCGGCAAGCTAGGTAAACCCCATCCGGTGCAAGACCAAATAGGAAGGTGACCGGCCCGGTCGCGACCCTTCGGGTAGGTTGCTGGAGACGGCGGGCAACCGCCGCCCTAGAGGAATGACAGCCGCCCGGCAACGGGCACAGAATCCGGCTTATCGTCCGGCTCCGTATTTTTTGATAATGACACACTCACTTTGGACCATAATCCTGGCTGCGGGCCAGGGTTCGCGTCTGGCCCCGGTAACGGACGGCACACGCAAACAGTTTCTGCACCATGAGGGACATCCCCTCTATTGGCGCAGCGTTCTGACCATGTCCGCAATACCTGAACTTGCGGGCGTGGTCCTCGTTTTTCCGGCCCAGGAATTGGACCGGCGCAGCGCGGAACTCGAAACCCTCAAAAACATCACGGACCCCGGCGTCCGCATCCTGGCCGTCTCCGGCGGAGACAGGAGACAAGACTCCGTGCGCCTGGGCCTGGCTGCCCTGCCCCGGGATTGCTCCCGTGTGCTTGTACACGACAGCGCGCGTCCTTTTTTCTCGCCCGCCCTTGTGCAGGCCCTCCTCGCAGGCCTGACTGACGAGGCCTGCGGCGTCATCCCCGCCATCCCCGTTACGGATACAATCAAACAGGTCGAAAACGGTCTCGTCCTGTCCACGCTCCCGCGCGAAACTCTGCGCGCAGTCCAGACCCCGCAGCTCTTTCCTGCAGGCCTGCTGCGCCGGGTCCACGAACAGGCCCTGGTTGAAGACTGGGCTGTCACGGACGACGCCAGCATGATCGAACGCGCGGGATACTGCGTCCGGATCGTGCCCGGCGAAACCGCCAACCTGAAGATCACAACCCCGGAGGATCTGCGCGTGCTCGCCACTCCCGCTCCCCAGCCCATACCCTGTACCGGATTCGGTTACGACGTGCATGCCTACGGCGGCAACCGGCCCATGGTCCTGGGCGGCATGCCCATCGCCGGAGCCCCCTTCGTCAAGGCCCACTCCGATGGCGACGTGCTCCTGCACGCCCTTTGCGATGCCATCCTAGGCTGCCTGGGGCTGGGAGACATCGGGGAACATTTTCCGGACAGCGACAATCGCTTCGAAAACATCTCCTCCGCCATCCTGCTGTCAGAGGTCATGGACAAAGCTCGCACGATGGGGCTTTGCCTCACCCATGTCGATCTGACCGTCATCGCCCAGACCCCGCGCCTGGCCCCGCACAAAGCGGCCATCCGCGGCAACGTGGCGCGCCTGCTTGAGCTTTGTGACCGGCAGGTCAACGTCAAGGCGACCACGGAGGAGCATTTGGGCTTCACCGGCCGCAAGGAAGGAATCAAGGCCGTGGCCGTAGTCACAGCGACAAGGAAAGAGGCATGACCAATTTCAAGACCGGCGGCCCCTGGATCACGCGCTTCGCCCCCAGTCCCACGGGTGCGCTGCATCTGGGCAACGTGCGCACGGCTATCCTCAATCACCTTCTGGCAAAACAAAGCGGCGGGAAATTTCTGCTGCGCCTTGAAGATACGGATCAGGAGCGCTCCACGTTCGCAGCCGAAGCCGCCATCCTGTGGTCCATGTCCTGGCTGGGGCTTGTTCCCGACGAACCGGTGCGCCACCAGAGCCTGCGCCTTGATCTTTACCGCAAGGCCGTGGACAGACTCGTGGATGACAACCAGGCCTACCCGTGCTTCTGCACCGATAACGAACTGGAGCAGGACCGCAAGGAAGCCGCCGCCAAAAATCTTCCTCCCCGCTACAGCGGCCGCTGCGCTCGCATGGCAGCCGATGAGCGCGCCGAGAGACTGAGTCGCGGTGACGCCCACGCCATCCGTTTCCGTCTGCCCGAAAAGACGGATATCAGCTTCACGGACCTCATCAAGGGACAGGTATCCATTCCGGCGGGGGCTTTCGGCGATTTCGTGCTGCTGCGTTCAAACGGCTGGCCAAGCTACAATCTGGCTGTGGTTGTCGATGACGCGAACATGGGCGTCAATCTGGTGCTGCGCGGCGAGGACCACCTGACCAACACGGCCCGCCAGATCCTGCTCTATGATGCCCTGCGGCTCACGGCCCCGGCTTTCGCCCACCACGGCCTGCTCATGGACACGGACGGCAAGAAGCTCTCCAAACGCAGCGGGGCGTTAAGCATCCCCGAGTGCATGAAAATGGGCCTTGAGCCCCTGGCCATAGTCCAGTACCTGGCATCCCTGTCCGGCGCTTTGCCGACAAAGAATATTTTCGCTTCTCTTGATGACATGGCCCGGGCTTTCAACCCCTTTGCACTGGGCCGGGGCAACGCGGTCATGAGTCTGGATGAGCTCAAAGCTTTGAGCGCGCGTGTTTTTCGGGCAGCGGACCTCGCGGATCAGGTCCAAGAACTTGATGAATCCCTGCCCACAAGTAATGCATGGCACGAGATCGACCCGCAAATTCGCCGGGACCTGCTGGCCAGCCTGCGCGAAAATGCGGCAAACATGCAGGAGATGCGCGCCCTGCTGCCTCTTTTCACTGAAAAAGAAACCCGCTTTTCCCCAAAGGCGCTAACAGAGCTTGCAGCGAGCCTGCCGGTGCTTGTCGCCCTTGACCACGCCATGTCCGCGCATAACCCGGACGCAGGCCTGCAAAAGGATGACGCAAGCGCCGTATTGCGTCAGATAAGTCAGACAGCCGGGGTCAAGGGCCGCCAGCTTTACCACCCCATACGTCTGGCCCTGACCGGCAGCGACAACGGACCTGAACTGGCGACCCTGCTTTCGCTTTTGCCGGCAGCTCTGATACGAGAACGCACCCAATCGGTGCTGAACATATTTTCCCATTGCAACCACAAGGAATGAGCATGCAGATCTACAATAGCCTTACCAGGAAAAAAGAAGAATTCGTCCCGCTCAAACCCGGTCACGTGTCCATGTATGTCTGTGGCATCACGGCTTACGATTACTGTCACATCGGACACGCACGCTCGGCCGTGGTCTTCGACGTTCTGGTCCGCTACCTGCGCTACATCGGCATGCAGGTCACCTTTGTGCGCAACTTTACCGATGTGGACGACAAGATCATCAACCGCGCCAACCGCGAGGGCACGGATTTCGAGACCATCGCCCGCACCTACATCGATGCCTTCTACACCGACATGGACCGCCTCGGCATCCTGCGGGCCGACATCGAACCCAAGGCCACCGAGCACATCAAGGAGATGATCGAACTCTGCGAAAATCTCATCGCCAAGGGACACGCCTACTCCACTCCCAGCGGCGACGTCTATTTCCGGGTCCGCTCCTACGACGATTACGGCAAACTTTCAGGCCGCAACATTGAAGACCTCATGTCCGGAGCGCGCATCGAACCAGGCGAGAAAAAAGAGGATCCCCTCGATTTCGCCCTGTGGAAGGGAGCCAAACCCGGCGAACCCTCCTGGCCCAGCCCCTGGGGACCGGGTCGTCCGGGCTGGCACATCGAGTGCTCGGCCATGAGCGAACGCTATCTGCCCCTGCCGTTTGACATCCACGGCGGCGGACAGGATCTGGCCTTCCCGCACCACGAAAACGAACGCGCCCAGACCGAGGCCGCTACGGACAAGCAGTTCGTGCGCTACTGGGTGCACAACGGATTCGTGCAGATCAATTCGGAGAAGATGTCGAAATCACTCAACAATTTTGTGACCATTCGTGACATTCTGGCCAACTACCTACCCGAGGTGCTGCGCTTCTTTCTCATCACCAAGCACTACCGCAGCCCACTGGACTACACGACCGACGCCCTGGAAGAGTCGGAACGCGCCTTGAAACGCATCTACCTGACCAAGGCCGCCGCCGAAGCGCACGTCGCCGGCACCAAATGGACGGCTACGCCTCTTCCGGCAGAAATTGTGGTTGAGGCCACCGCTCTGGAAGCCAAGTGGGACGATTCCATGGCCGACGACATGAACACTGCTGCAGCCCTGGGGCATATTTTTATGCTGATGAAAATCGTCAACCGCATCCTGGAAGACAAGACCCTCAAAAAATCCGAAGAAGGCCGCGAAATGATCCGCCATGCCCTCAAACTCTTCGAACGCTGGGGAGAGGTGCTGGGTCTTTTTCTCATGCCCAGCGCGGATTTTCTGGCACAGCTCAAGGATAGCCGGGTGCTGCGCAAAAAAATCGACACTGAGCTGGTGCAGACCAAACTGCAGGAACGCAAGGAAGCGCGTGCGGCCAAGGACTTTGCCCGTTCTGACGCCATTCGTGACGAACTTCTTGCCCTTGGAGTGACCATTCAGGACACGGCCCAAGGCGTTCAGTGGGACGTTGAGCTCAATGTTGAACGGGCCTAGCCCTTACTCAAGGACCTAAACGTCGAAAGGCCGCATTATGCGGCCTTTCTGATTTTTGATTACAAGACTTCTAGTTGAAGAGATTCTTCAAACCCTCCACGCCCTTGTTCAGTCCCGATCCCACGCCTTTTAAAACATCCTCCACGGCCTGGCCGCCCCGCAAACCCAGAGCGCGCAAAACCGCTTCCATATCGGGACTGATGGTCGGTTGGCGCACGGGGCCGTTGATACGCACCGGAACGCTGTTCAGGCCCAATGAGCCTTCGTCAAATTTACCCTCACTGCCTGCAAGTTCGATGAGAAGTCTGAAATCCAGTACTTCACGTACCAGATCCGTCTGTCCGTTGCCAGTGACACGAAAACGTGGCGCCAGAAGGAAAAGATCGGACGTTCTCTCGACCCCGTTGGTTATGTTTCCGCTGGCTGATAGAACGGAGAAGACCGTGCGAGGCGATTCTTGCGGTCCCGGAGAAAGGCCTTTCACCTTGCGGATTCCATCACGCAGCAGCTGCGAGACGTTCACCCCGCTTATGGTTCCGTCAGACACTTTGAAATCCACTTTCCCATTCAGATTGCGCCGCAGATCCATGGTGTCCTGCCCGGAGGTATCGAGGGTGGCGCTGCTCTGCATCGAGCCCGAGATACTTTCCTGCCCGTGCAGATCACGAAGCAACGGCCCGATCTGCAAGCCGGTGATGGAATGCGACCACGAATATGCAGGTGTCTGACGACGCACATCCAACGATCCCGAACCCTTCAAATTTCCGTCATAAAGGCTGGATTCTATCTGGGGCATGTCAAACAGCCCGTCTTTGGCTGTCAGGCGGATGCGCGCGTTTGATGCACGCATATTTTTAACTGTAAGTGAATCCACGTCCAACGCGGCGCTGAGGTTCAGTTTGCGCATCATCTTGACTGGCAAATCAATGCTATCTTTCGAAGATTCGTCCGAATCCTCTTTGGCGACGGCATCGGAGGTGATGCGGTAGCGGTCAAGATTCAAGGAATCAAGATGCAGATCAAGGTCGATATGCGGATCCATGCGCCCTTGAAAGGAAACACGACCCTTGAGTTCCTGCTTGTCTAACACAAGTCTCAAATTCGTCACCTCGAAACGGTCCCCTTCCGCAGACCACTTGCTCGAAAAGGCAGCCTCTTCCAGAGCGGCAGGGTCCGTAAAATTGGGCAAGGCAATCCCAAGCCGTGCAAAGGCCTCTTTGGGGTTAAAACTGGCCACATCAAGGATACCGGTGATCTGGGTGCCATTTGAAGACTGCGCCGAAAACTCGATATCAAGCCCCAGCCCCTGCATGCGCGCGTTGTCCATCCGGCCGTCCGTAGAAAAATGATCTGCCGAAAAGGATATGATTTCAGGGCTGTCAGGCAAACTATCCCCGGACAAAGCGGCCTTCATGACCAGATCCTCGACAATGAGATGGTCGAGTTCAAGAATCGCCTTGGCAGTGAAATCAAGTTCTCCAGTGATCCCATTCCGCCGGGCCATGGCATGGGTGTCCACCACGAACGGTTCGCCAAAAGCAAAATCCGAAACGTCAAGACGAATTCCGCTCACTTCAAAACTTTCACCACTTGACTGGTCATCCCAGACAATTCGGGTCTGTGAGATCTGAAGTCCGTCAACAATGAGGCTCGCCAATACGGGTACACGTTTATCCCGGGCCAAAGTGGGTTTTTCCGGAGCAGTTTCTTCGGCTGAAGGCGGCGAGGCAAGATCCATCCAATTTCCACGCCCATTCACATCTCGCGAAAGAAACAGGGAAAGTCCTTCAATATCAATGGCCACGACATCCAACCGTGAAGAGAGAAGAGGCAAGAGACGAGTCTTCAAGTGTGCGCCGGTCAGAGTCAAAAAGGGTCCGCTGAACCCTTGGCTGTTCCCAAGCTCAATATCTTGGACGGAGACGGAGAGGTATGGAAAAAATTCAAGGCCAAGATCGCCGGAAATGATCAGTTCACGCCCGGTGTTATCGCGCACGGACTTGATGATCTGAGCCTTGAAATCATTAGGATCGAAGTTCAGCAGCAGCACTCCGGCAAGAATGCCGCAGAGCACAGCCAACCCCAACAAAACACGGACAGGCCAAATCCAGATATTCATCACATTTTCCCCTTACAAAGTGTTACAGCGAAAGGCTGACATGCTCACGGGCAATGGCGCAAGCTTCTCGCTGTTTAACTCTATAGTCACAAAACACGACGGAATAAAGGGAGGAAACACGTAGAAACGGCAGGCAGAATAAGCCGCAGCATCATTTTCTAAAAAGAAAAGCCGGCGTTCGGCCGGCTTTTCTGCTTTTTGCAACAACACTTCAGGACATTAGCCCCACATTGGCGATGTGAGACGTGCACCTGTGGAGGTGACCAGCAGGCAGGAATGACCGGGCAAAGAAGCGGTCAGCCGCAGAGCCTCACGTGGTGACATAAGACTTAGCGCCGTGGCCAGGCCGTCAGCCTGCATAACCGTGGGTGCCTGGACGCTCACACTCTTGATGTACTGCGGAGAAGAACCGTTCGATGGGCTGACGAGGTGATGCGATTTTTTCTTGGGGTCGAAAAAGACCTCATAGCCGCCGGATGTCGCCACAGCGCCGGAACTCATGTTGATGATCGAAGGATAGTTGCCTCCTTTGTCCGGATCTTCAATGGCAACCCGCCACGGACGATCGAGACCTTCAGGAGAACCCTGGGCGCGAATATCTCCTCCGGCATCGATGAGGAAATTCTCGACACCCTGACTCTTGAGAACTTCGGCCGCGCGGTCGGCTATGAAGCCTTTTGCGACACCGTCAAGGGTTGCCGCCATGCCGGAAGCCATGAAACGCAGATTATTTCCGCTCTGTCGCAACTCCGACGCGCTGACCAGGGCCAGAGTCTCATGAAGTTCCTTGGAGTCGGGTTTGCCATGCGTGCGCGAAAGGAGGTTCACAACCGGCGCGATGGTGATATCAAAACGTCCGGCTGAATTACGTGACAGGGCACTGCTGAAATCAATGACATCCAGCAGTTCCTGCGGCGCGCTGTCCAGACGGCCGTTCTGGTTCAGGGTGGACAGAGCCGTACCGGAATCAAAACGGTCAAAGATGCTGATCTGCCGCCGGACTTCCTCGAAAGCTCGCCCAATGGCCTCCTCTCCAAGACTGCGGGAGGGAGCCAGGACAGTCATGTTCACAAAAGTGCCCATGAGTATCCGCTGCTCGGTAGTCTGGATAAGGCTGGTCGAGGCCAAGGCCGGAAGCACCCGGATGACAGGAGCCAGAGTCGCACTACCTGCGAGAATGGCCAATGATTTCAGAAAAACCCGGCGGTCCTGAGTATGGGTCCCTTGCTTCATATCTATGCTCCGCTCTTTTGACTTGGTTTAGGCTTTAAGATCCGGGACATGCGACTCTTCAGGATAGCGGGCCGGATCCGTCACAGGCGCGCCGGCAATCAAATCGGGATTGAGACAGCGCAAGATGTTTCTGGGACATTTCTCAACGCACACTTCCTCGCAAGAAGGCCCGTAAGCCAGACAAGCCTTGTGGTCGATGACGATGACATCATTTTCCTGCGTGATGCACTTGGCCGGACATTTCTTGATGCACGCGCCACAGCTGATGCAGCCGACCTCGCAGACATCCTTGACGGCCTTGCCCTTGTCCTTGGAGGAGCAGAAGACCATGACACGGGCGCGTCTGGGGATGAGTTCAAGAATCGAATTGGGACATGTGCGAACACACGTTCCGCAGCTGGTACACTTTTCCGGAGAGATGTGGACGATATCATCCTCGATCCACATTGCATCGAAAGGACATGCGCGAACGCAATCGCCAAAGCCGAGGCAGGAATAGGCGCAGGCATCGGGTCCGTCATATACCAGCTTGGCCGCGGCACAGGTCATGATTCCAAAGTACTCGAAATTCTTGGCAACATTGCCCTCGTTTTTCAGACAGCGCCGGAACGCGACTTCAGGGTCAGCATCCCCGGCAGCCTTGCCGGTGAGTTCCGCCACGCGGGCGGAGACATCTGGCCCGCCGGCGCAGCATTTGTTCGGCGGCATGTCGGGGTCGTTGATGACGGCAATGGCGTAGGCTTCGCAACCGGCAAAACCGCAACCACCGCAATTGGCACCTGGAAGCGCGTCGGTGACGACCTCGATGCGCGGATCCTCTTCCACATACAACACCTTGGAGGCAACAGCCAGGACTCCGGCAGAAACAAAGCCCAGGCTAAACAACGTCAGAACGGATACTGTAATCATAAGGAAATCTCCACAACCTTAGGCTATATCATCCCCTTGAAGGCCATAAACGCCAGCGACATGATCCCAGCCATAACCAGGCCGATGGGTACTCCCTTCATGGCCCGAGGAATTCTGGAAATTTCGAAACGTTCGCGTATGGAAGCCAACACAACAATGGCCAAAATGAAACCCAAACCGGAAGC
>JAWLHW010000076.1:0-9969 GCA_041690155.1 Desulfomicrobium sp.
ATGACCAGCAGCCTTACCAGCACACAGCTCCGTTGGCAAAAGAGAGAGCAGGGCAAAAATTGCACTCTTGTCAAAAAAAACATGAAACGCTAGCGTTCATCGTCTTTATGGCAACGCAAGCCGGTCAGACTGACGCTTCCCCTGCTGGAGCACTACTTCAAGGATCCGAATGTTTTCTACCCGTCACAGCCTCAGCCTGCGCCTGATCATCTCAATGGGACTTTTGAGTCTGGCGGCCAGTACAATTCTGGCCGCTGTCCAGCTCCATTTCAAATACAGAAGCAACATTGCCGCTGTACACCAATCCCTGGACCTGGTGGCCTCCGGCGATCTCAAAAGCATCTCCGCGAGCCTGTGGCAACTCGACACCACATTGCTGGACATCCAGCTGCACGGACTGGTCGCGCGGCCGAACTTCGTGCACGCAGCCATTGTCCAATCCGGCAAGACCATCGCAGCAGCGGGCCGTGTCGATGCCAAAAGATCCGTCAGACGAGAATTTGATCTCACGTTTTCCTTCAACGATCAGCCTTATGAACTGGGCAAACTGGTGCTGGTCGCCTCGCTGGACGGGATCAGGGATCAGGTTGGACGCGAATTTCTGGAAATTCTCTTTGGCGAGGCCATTGTCGCCCTGCTGCTGGCCTCGGCCCTGCTGTTTCTTTTTCACCGCCAGGTGGGCATCCACCTGCGCGCCCTGGCCGCCCGGGTCCGGGACATCTCCCCCGCCAATCTGGAGCAGCCCATCGCGCTTTGCAAAAGATACCGCGACGACGAGCTTGATCAGGTCACAGCTTCGCTGGAAAAAATGCGACGAGGACTTCTGGAGGCGTTCATCAAGCTGAACCGGGAAGTCGAAGAAAGACGCATTGCCGAATCGAGGCTCTCTCAGGCCAAAGAGCAGGCCGAAAGCGCGACCCTGGCCAAAACCCAATTCCTGGCCAACATGAGCCACGAAATCCGCACGCCCATGAACGGAGTCATGGGCATGCTCGAACTGGCCATGAGCAACTCAGACCCGGCGGTCACTCAGAAATATCTGCAAACGGCCATGCGTTCCTCTCGAAGCCTGCTGCGCCTTCTCAATGACATTCTGGATCTCTCCCGGCTGGAGGCTTCTCGCATGCCCGTGGTGGAAGAGCCTTTCAACATTCGCGAACTCATGACGGAATTGACGGACAGCTTTCAGGCCGTTGTCCTGGACCGAGGGCTGGATCTGCGCAGCACCGTCGATGCAAACGTCCCCGCATTCCTGCTTGGAGACAGTGTGCGCATCCGGCAGATCCTGACCAACCTCATCGGCAACGCGGTCAAATTCACCCTGCGGGGCAAGGTCGAGATCCGCGTCTCCAGCCTGACGCCCGTCAGATCCGGCGAGCACCGTATCTACATCGAGGTGGAGGACACGGGCGTGGGCATTCCCGACAAGGCTCAGTCCGGCCTGTTCGCGCCCTTTGCGCAGGCCGACTCGACCCAGACCCGAAAGTTCGAGGGCTCGGGCCTGGGTTTGAGCATTACGCAGCATCTTATTGTACTGCTCGGCGGGTCCCTCGCCTTTGAATCGAATCCGCAAGGATCGCTCTTTGCCGTTTGCCTGCCCATGCATCCCGCGACACAGCACCCGCCCAAAAATGAACCGCCAGCCCAATCCGGAACTGAGCCGCCCATGCCTTCCCTCAAGGTGCTCGTGGCAGAAGACAATCCCGTCAACAGTCTTATCGCCATGAAATTCCTGGAAGACATGAGCCACAGGCCCACCCTGGCCACAACCGGACAGGAAGTGCTTGAATTCATGCGCAGCGAATCGTTCGACCTGGTGCTCATGGATATCCAGATGCCTGAAATGGACGGCCTTGAGGCGACCCGCATCATCCGCTCCTGGCCTGAGTCCGAAGGCGGAGAAACGCCCATCGTGGCCATGACCGCCCACGCATTCTCCTCCGACAGCGAACGCTTCATGGCCGCAGGCATGAACGGACACCTCTCCAAGCCCATTTCCCGCCAGGATCTGGAACAGTTCCTGCGCACAATGCCCGGACTGCGGCAGACATGACCGGGGCGCACACCATGTTCCGCCCTCCCGCCGAAGCCGGTAGCGCGCTCATCCGGGTGGCCGACGGATGCCCGCACAATTCCTGCGCTTTTTGCGCCATGTACCGGGGCGTTCCCTACCGCGTGCACGACGAGGCGACCATAAACCGGCGCGTCGCCCTGGCCGCCGCGCAGCACCCGGACGCGCGGCGAATTTTCCTGGCCGATGGAGATGTGCTGGCCCTTCCCACCCAGATGCTGGAAATGATCCTGGCAAGAGCGCGCGCGGCCTTCCCCAGACTCTCACGGGTCAACTGCTATGCCTCCGGACAGGCCCTGGCGGGAAAAAGCGACGCGGACCTTGCGCGCCTGCGCAAAAACGGGCTGCACACGCTGTATCTGGGCCTTGAGAGCGGCTCCGGGGAGGTTCTACGCCGCATGGCCAAAGGCGGCACGGTCAGTGAAATGATCGATGGCTGCATACGAGCCCGGAACGCTGGCCTGTCAGTGTCGGTCATGGTTCTCATCGGCATCGGCGGACAGGAGCTGTCTGCGCTGCATGCCCGGCAGACCTCGGAGGCGCTGAACGCCATGCAGCCCGCCCTCCTGTCCTGCCTGCGCCTGGTTCCCATCGAAGGCACTGCGCTTGCGCGCAGCATTGCGGACGGACGCTTCAAACAGCTCACGGAGGAGCAGTCCGTGCGCGAACTGCGGGACATTCTCCTGGGCCTTAATCTTGTCAAAACTGTGTTCCGAGCCGATCACAGCTCCAATATCCTGCCTCTTTCCGGCCGCCTGCCCCGGGACAAGGACAGGCTTCTGGAAGAACTTGACGAACTGCTTGAATGCGGGGCGCTGGACAAAAACACCCCTGGAGCAATGCCTGTCCTGCTCTAGGATGTTCCAGTGCACGCACGCTTTTTTTCTTATTGAACTGTGCGCAATTTTTTGTTTCCTGAACCGGATTGCTTCAATTCTTGCTTTTTTTTGCATATCCGGACATGCAAAAAGGCCTGCGCAGCCATAATCACGAAAAGCGCAGCGATGCGTCCCAGCACGGCCGCCCTCTTTCGCCTCTGCGAAGCATTCGCCGGGCAAACCTGCATGCGCAATGGCAGTCATTCACCCGACCGGAAAAACCTCGAGCGAGACAGAAGATGATCGACCTGTTTTCATTTCAGGCCTCAGAAAATCCGCTACGGCAGATATCCCTGGCCTTTTTCAATTCCGGCGGACACCAGCCTGAAGAAAGCCGCATCGTGACCACGGCGATTCTGGTCGGGGCGGTCATCCTTGTCTATCTCATCTGGAAGCGCTTCGGCGGAGGCGCACCCTGGAACCGGCAGTCCGGGGCCACCGTTGTGCCCAAGGACATCTCCTCCATTCTGGAACAGGCCATGGTCCTGCGCAGCCGCATCGACATGAGCTTTCACCCCATCACCACCTCTCGCCAGACCATCTCGTGCACGCTTTTTGAACTGGCGGACACCGGAATCACCCTTGAGATGCCCATCGGGGTGAGCCCCTCCGACGCCTGGGTAGGCAAGCTCATGGTCTGCTACTTTCGCATTCCCAGGGAAAACAAACAGCCCTATTACTATACCTTTGTGTCCACGGTGGCCGGCATATGGAAAAAAGGGGACATCTCCTATATTATCCTCGGCATTCCCTCCAAGGTCGAGCTTGGCCAGAAACGCAAACATCTGCGACTGGAACTTCCGCCCAGGGACATAAAGGATTTTCGCATCTGGCCGGCGACCGAAGACGGAAGCTTTCATTTCGAAACAGACCCGAAAAACTGGCCCGACCCCCTGGCCGTCTACATCCGCGAAGACCCCAGCAAATTAAAAGTTCTTGACCTTTCCGGCGGAGGCATCAAACTATCCTTTGATCCGCACCTCTATGAAGGCCTGGATGATTTCGTGGCCAAAAACCCGGTTCTGTTCATGCGCCTTGAGCTTGAACAGACAGACAGCATGGAATTTCCGCCGTACTTCATGGCGGCCAGGCTGCGAACCAAGGTCCAGGACCCTGCCCAGGGAACATTGATGCTTGGCTACGAGTTTGTGGAATGCTGCTCAACCGACGGCTCTGAAACCATTGACTGGGTCAAGATCGATCCCGACCGCGGAATCGACGACCTGGTGACCTGGGTTTTCAAGCGCCACCTGGAGCTTTACCGGGAACGTGAAATTGTTTAAATGAGCATGCGTTTTTAACCTGTAAACCTTCTCTTGGAGGACAACGTATCTATGGACGAGGGCCCTGACAGTCGACTTTGGACCACACTACGACGCTTTTTTTCACGCAGAGGCGAATGCCACCTGGAAGAAGCCATACAAGAGGCCAAAGACGGCGGTGAACTGCAGAACGATGAAATGTCCATGCTTTTGAAAGTTCTGCAGCTTGATGACAAACAAGCATACGAAATCATGGTTCCACGCACGGACATCGTCTGTGCCGAAATCGACGAAACAATCACGGAAGTCGCCAGAAAATTCTTTGAAAGCGGTCACTCCAGGCTGCCCATCTACAAGGAAACCAAGGATCAGATAGTAGGCGTGCTGCACTGCAAGGAGCTGCTGCGCTTTTTTGTCGGCGACGAAGAGGCCCCGACGGACCTGGCTTCCGTCCTGCGGCCGCCATATTTCATCCCGGAAACCAAGAACGTCAAAAACATCCTGCTTGATTTCCAGAGCAACAAACAGCACATGGCCATTGTACTGGACGAATACGGTGGAACGGCAGGCCTGGTCACGCTCGAAGACGTCCTGGAAGAGATTGTCGGCGACATCGAGGACGAATACGACCCCATCCGCCCCGAAGACATCCAGCCCCTGGACGAAGGCGCATTCCTCGTTTCCGGACGGACCATCCTCGAGGACTTGCACGAAGAATGCGGCATCCTGCTGGAATCCGAACAGGTCGAAACCGTGGGCGGTTATATCAGCGAACAGCTCGGCCGTGTTCCCGAGACCGACGAATCCCTGGAGCTGCAGGGCTACACGTTTCTCATCAAGGAAGCTGATGTCAAACAAATCCAGTGGGTTGTTGTCTCCAAATCAACGTCCTGATTCTTTGCACCGTTTTGGCCCCATGGGCATGGCCCTCGTTGGGGCCTGGTTCGGCTTCGCCAACCCGCTTCTGCACTTTCCCTTGGCCATCCTGCTTCTGCCCGCAGCGCTTATCCTGACGACGCTGCGGGCTCAAAGCTTTGCCCAGGCCTTCAGAAACGGATTTCTGACCGCGCTGCCCGGCTATGCAGCCAGCCTGTACTGGCTGGCAATCCCCGTCCACGACCATGGTGGTCTGCCCTGGGCGCTGGCCCTGCCTTGTCCGGTTCTGGTCGGAGCCCTCCTTGCCGCTTACGCCGGTCTGTTCTGCATGGGCATGCATCTGATCAAATTGCGGATCTCCCATCTTTCGGCCATGCTCGCCTCGGGCCTCTTGTGGGCCAGCCTGGAACTGGTCCGCAACCACTTCCTGACCGGCTTCTCCTGGCTGACCCTGGCCCAGGCCATGGCGCCCTGGCCTCAAACCCTGGGCCTGGCAGCCTGGATCGGCGGTTTCGGACTGTCCGCGCTGCTGGTCGGCATGAGCCACTGCCTTTTCCTTGGCAGGGGCCTTGTGCGTCTGGCCGTACTGCCCCTGGCCATCCTGTGCCTGCTGCCCGCGCTGACGCGCTCCCCCCGGATCCCGGTGGCTACGGCTTCGGTATCCATGATTCAAGGCAATATCGATCAAGGCCTCAAATGGGATGAAGACATGCAGGCGGGCATCCTCGGGACGTATCTTGATCTTTCGCTCAAGGCTGTCGCCGAAAACGCCCCGGACCTTGTCGTGTGGCCGGAAACTGCCATGCCTTTCTATTTCCAGGATCCTTCCGACCTGACCACGGGCATGCGCCTGGGCGTGGCGCGGATGCAGGTGCCGGTCCTGGCCGGAGCGCCCGCTTACTCCATTCCCATGGCACCCGGCGCACCCCAATATGTCCTGCACAACCGCGCCTATCTTCTGAGTGCAAACGGGGAACCCCTGGCCTCTTATGACAAAGAACATCTCGTTCCCTTCGGCGAATACGTGCCTTTGGGCAAATGGCTGCCCTTTATCACCAAACTGGTCCCCGGACAATTCGAGTTCAAGCCCGGCCTGAACACCGAGCCGCTCAAAACCGGCTCGCTGGCCATGGGCCTCTTGATATGCTATGAAGCAATCTTTCCGGAGTTGGCCCAGAAACAGGTCGAACTCGGAGCCAATGTGCTCGTCAATATCAGCAACGACGCATGGTTCGGCCGCTCGTCGGCGCCGTGGCAGCACCTGCATCTCTCCATCCTGCGCGCTGTCGAACAGAACCGGGCCATTATCCGCTCCACCAACTCCGGCGTGAGCGCTTTTATCGGCCCTGATGGCAGCCTGCGCGAATCAACGGACCTTTTCACGGCCGAGATCGCGCACAACCCAGCCGTACCGCTCTTGACAGAGACTACCTTTTACCACGAACATTTCTTTTTCATTCACATGGCCTTTCCCATATTGACGTCTGCCCTTTTGGGACTTCTCTGGCGAACAGGTCGAAAAAAGCACACATAATCGAGAACATCATGCTGCAATATTCAGAACTCAAGGCCCGGGCCGCGCAACTGGACGAACGCTTCAACGACTTCTGGAGGCGGCTTTGACCTGCGCAGGAGCAAGGAACGCCTGAACGAAATCGAAAAGCAGATCTCATCGCCCGGAGCATGGGACAAGCCGGAACTGCTGACCCCGGTTTTGCAGGAAAAGACCCAGCTTGAAAGCCGGGTGGATGAGTGGGAAGCCCTCTCGCAAGCCAGGGACAACGCGCTGGAATGGGTCGAGATGGCCGCCACGGAGCAAACCCAGGAGATGCTGCAGGCCCTTGAGGACGCCCTTGAGGACATGAGCGCCAAGCTGGAGGCCGCCCAGATGCGGACCCTGCTGAGCGATCCCGAAGATGTGAGCGAGGCCATCCTCGAAATCCATCCCGGCGCGGGTGGCACCGAATCCCAGGACTGGGCCGAAATGCTGCTGCGCATGTATCGACGTTTTGCCGAACGGGTGGGCTTCAAGGTCGAGCTTCTGGACCTTCTCCCTGGCGACGAGGCGGGCATAAAAAGTGTGACCCTGCACATCCACGGCCCCTACGCCTACGGCCAGCTCAAAGGCGAAAAAGGTACCCATCGGCTGATCCGCATCTCGCCCTTCGACTCAAGCGGGCGGCGACACACCTCTTTTGCCTCCGTCGACGTCTATCCCGACGCAGGCCAGGACATCGAAATCGAAATCCGGGACGAGGACGTCCGGATCGACATCTTCCGCTCCAGCGGGCCTGGAGGACAGTCCGTGAACACGACAGACTCGGCGGTGCGCGTAACGCATATCCCCACCGGACTGGTGGCCCAGTGCCAGAACGAAAAATCCCAGCACAAGAACAGGGAAGCGGCCATGAAAGTCCTGAAAGCCCGCCTTTACGAACTTGAGCTGCAAAAAATCGCAAGCGAACGGCAGGCCGAATATGTTGCCAAGGGCGCCATCGCGTTCGGTTCCCAGATCAGGACCTACACCCTGCAGCCCTACCGTCTGGTCAAGGACCACCGCACAGGCACGGACACCAGTAACGTTGACTCGGTGCTCGACGGTAACATCGACGCATTCATACACAATTATCTCCTGTATCTGCATGGCAAATCATAACCTTCCTTCTGACGAGGCACTGCTGGACGAACTCAAGGTCCTGGAACAGGAATTGAGGCTTACCCCGGTCATCTCCGGCGTGGCGGCCCTGGTTCGATTGATCCGCTCCGATCCATCCTGGCCCGAACGGCTGCGACAAAAGAATCTGGGGCATTGGGTCGTTGTGCCCCTGCACGGCGACAAATTTCCGGCGCTGGTGAGACTCAAAGAGCACATCGAGCATCTGAACGTCCTGCAGGGCCAGGATCCTTTGACCGGACTGGCCAACCGCCGGGGATTCGACCAGACCATGCTCATGGAGGTCGAACGCTCCTCGCGTTTCAAGACGCCGCTGACACTCTGCATCATGGATCTCGACAACTTCAAGGCCGTCAACGACACCTACGGACACCCCTGCGGAGATGATGTCATCAAAACCATGGCGTCAATCTTGCTTAACGAAATGAGAATGATCGACACGGCGGCCCGCATCGGAGGCGAAGAGTTCGCCCTGCTGCTGCCCGGCACAGGGCAGGCCAGGGCCTTGAAGCTCCTGCAGCGCATCCAGTCGATCATCCAGACAACCAGAATCACCTGTGGCGATGCACGACTCACCATGACCATGTCCATGGGCGTGGCGAGCTATCGGGGCAAACTGACGCCTGATCCGGTCAAGCTTTTGGCCGAGGCGGACAAGGCCTTGTACCGCGCCAAACGGAACGGAAAAAACAGGATCGAGACCTCGCCAATCCTGGATCTCGTCCATGGCGAGGAGCAGTCACTGGTGCACCAGAACGAAAAACGCTTTCTTTTTTCCTCATTCTCCGACTCCTCATCAGGCGCGGAGTAGAACAAGGACCGACATGACAGAAGCCAACACGACACTCAGCATCGCCGTTGCCAGCGGCAAAGGCGGCGTAGGCAAGACCAACCTCGCCCTGAACCTCTGCTTTGCCCTGCATGACCTCGGCAATTCCCTTATCCTGCTGGACGCCGACCTGGGTCTGGCCAATCTGGACGTGCTCCTTGGCCTTTCGCCCGAAAAAAACCTGCAGGATCTGCTCGGTGATGCCTCGGCCGAAAATGTGGTCATCCCCCTGGCAGGAGACGGGCTCGTCCTGCTTCCATCCGCCTCTGGCGTGGCCGAACTGGTGGAGATGGACGAGGACGTGCAGAGTTTGCTGCTGGATAAGCTCGACGCACTGTTCAGGCGCTACGACTTCCTGATCCTTGACCTGGGCGCCGGCATCAGCCCAACAGTGCTTTCATTCGCAACCATGCCTCAGGAACGGATCGTGGTCATCACTCCTGAACCCACGTCCCTGACTGACAGCTACGCCCTGATCAAAGTGCTCAGCACCCAACACCAGATCAAGAATTTTCAGGTCATCGTGAACATGGCCGAATCGCAAAAAGAGGCCAAAAACGCCTTCAACCGCCTGGCCCAGGCCTGCGAGCATTTTCTGAGCCTGCCCATAAGCCTGCTTGGAGTGGTCCACCGCGACCCCATGGTCACGGAGTCCGTCCGCCATCAGGTCCCGCTCCTGAAATTCGCCCCAGACTGCCAGGCTGCGCAGGACATTCGCGATATCGCAAAAAAGATCATGGACCGCCGAATCAGGCTCAAAGATCTCATCTCCCGCAGCCCAATCCTGAAACCCCTGATCTGAGATTCTCATGAAAACGAAACTGTTCCAGCGTACTCTTTGGATTCTCCTGGTGCTGCTTCTGTCCCCTGCCATCCAGGCCAGGGCTGAAACAACCATCCTCCTCACCGGCAACAGCCTCGGCGAATTCAATCCCTGTCCCAGCTGAGGGAATAAAACCTATGGCGGGTTGGCCCGGCGGGCCACCCTTTTCAAAACCGCTCGCGAGAATGCCAAGATCATCATTGTCAGCAGCGGGCACGAGTTTTCCCCCTTCGGCCTGGAAAGGGACAGGCACCCGTCCGTCGTTTCCAAGCTCAAGAGAGCCTACGACCTGCTTGGATACGACATTGCGCTGCTCTCCCCGGCCGATGCACTCGTATTTTCGCATGCAGACATGGAGGCGGGCCCGACCTGGAGCGGTCCGTTCACCACTCCGCAAATACGCGTACAGGAAGTGCCGGGCGGCAGCCTCGCCTTTGTCCTCTTCCCCGACAGCGGGCAGCCTGACCCGGACATGGAAGAAAAGGTCGCCCGCTTCGCCGAGTCCTTGCGCAACGAAGCCAAGCACAATCTGATCATCGGGGTCAGCACTTGGGGC
>JAWLHW010000077.1:0-9885 GCA_041690155.1 Desulfomicrobium sp.
TCACGCACGTCGGCTCCGACCTTCTCGCAGATGTTGGCGATCTCGTTGATGAAGGAGATCTTGGTGGCCAGCATGCAGTTGGCTGCGTATTTGGTCATCTCCGCGCTGCGCACGCCCATGACGATCATTTTTTCGCGGCTGTGTGCGTAGGGGGCGTAGAGGCTTTTGAGGAGCTCTGCCGTGCGCACGTTATCCGTGCCCACGACCACGCGGTCGGGCTTCATGAAGTCGCTGACTGCGTCGCCTTCCTTCAGGAATTCGGGGTTGGAGACCACGTCGAACTCGATCTTGAGCCCGCGCTTGTCCAGCTCCTCCTGCACGGTGGCGCGTACGCTGTCGGCGGTACCCACGGGTACCGTGGATTTGTCCACGATGATCTTGTAGTCATTCATGTGGCGACCCACGTCGCGGGCCACCTGATGCACGTAGCGCAGGTCGGCGGTGCCGTCCTCGCCCTCGGGCGTGCCTACGCAGCAAAAGACGAAGAGGCTGTCTTTCAATCCCTCGGTCAGGTCCGTGGTGAAGGTCAAGCGGCCTTCCTGGGAATTGCGGCGAACCATGGCCTCAAGGCCGGGCTCGTAGATGTGAACCTCGCCCTTCTTGAGCCCCTCGATCACGTCGGGATTGATGTCGACGCAGGTCACCGCGTTGCCCATCTCGGCGAAGCAGGCCGCGGACACCAGGCCCACGTAACCCGTTCCAACTATGCATATATTCATTGATGTGTACTCCTTTTGGCCGTCCCGGGTATCAGAATCCGGAGAAACGTTTGGCCAGCATTATTTTTAAAATGGTCCGGTCGGTCTCGATCATGCCTTCGGTGCTGAGCATGCCTATGTTCTGCATGGTCTGCTCGGGCGAAGTGCCGATGATGCCGTCGGTGTCCATGACATTGACGCCTTGCAGCGAAAAAAGTGCGGCCTGCACGGCCGTGCCCGCAGCCGTGGCCAGCTTCAGCGAACAGCCGGCCTTGGCTCCGTCGCAGATGACCCCGGCCAGGTCTTCGATGATGTTCTTGATGGCCCCGGCGATGTGCGCCAGATTGCCGCCCAGCAGGTAGGCCACTCCGGCGCTGGCTCCGGCTCCGGCCGCCACGGAGCAGCCGCAGATGGCTGAAAGCCGTCCGGTGTGGGCCTTGACGTAGGCCGTGACCAGATGGCTGAGCGCCATGGCTTCAAGCACGTCCTTCTCTTGGCAGACGATGAATTCTCGGATGGCCCAGATGGGCAGGATGGCGGTCAGGCCGTGGTTGCCGCTCCCGGCGGAACTCATGGCCGGAAGCTTGACCCCGCCCATGCGCGCATCGGAGGCGGCCGAGGTCAGGATGCGGGCGGCCAGGATCATGTCCCGGCAGACGAGCTTCTGCCGGACCAGCCGGTCCAGGGCCTTGCCGATGCCAAGACCGGGCCCGAACTTGAGGCCATGCTCGGCAAGACGCACGTTGGTGCGCACCCCTTCCATCAAAAATTCGCGATCCTCGTCGTCCAGATCGTCGAGCAACCGGACCAGATCCTCCAGGGACAGGCCCTTGATCCAGGCTTCGAGGCGCGGCATCTCGCTTGAGGCGGCGACTTTTCCCGAAGTCTGGGCACGAGGCAGCAAGGCTCCATCGAGACTCACGCTGACCACGTTGTCATGCATGTCGCGAACGACGGCTTCGGCCACGTGCAAGCCGTCAAAAACCTCGGCGCGGATGAAAAGACCGCGCTGCTCATGCAGCAGGTTGAGGGTCACCCCTCCGTCGCGCACCAGAGTCCGGGCGGCCTGCACGGACTGGTCGGTCAGAGGTTCGAGCACTTCCAGGCCCAGCGCGGCATCGCCGCCGAAAAGGCCCAACGCCCCGGCCAGATCCAGACCGCTCAGGCCTCCCGTGCCGGGAATGATCACGGCCAGACCGTTCTTGTAAATGTTGGGATCGACCCACAGATCCAGGCGCTCGGGCCTGCCCGGCAGCACGGCCGCGGCTGCGGCGGCGGCCAGGGCCACGGCCACGGGCTCGGTGCAGCCCAGTGCCGGCGCGACCTGCATGCGCAGAATATCCTTGACGCAAAAGCTCATGGAAGCCTCACGAAAATGTTCGCAAAAGCCGAGTTCATGGCCGACTTGGGCGGGGCTGTCAATTCAGCGCTAGTCGCGGACATCAAGCCGGGGCTCGAAAAGCTGGACCAGACGCACAAAAAGATCCGGAATCCTGTCCGGATCGGCCGCCGCCGATCCGGCGTAAATCTTGGTGATCTCCAGGGCCGTGTCGATGCCGGTGGTCTTGCCGAAACCCACATCGAAAAAGTCATCCAGGCGCTTGCGCAATTCGGAATCCATGGCCACCCCCAGAATAAATTCATGTCAGGCTAAGAAGCTTCACCACCTTGGTGCATTCGCAAAACCTGCTACCATGCCCAGGCACGAATTCCAACGGCAATCCCGCAAAAAAGCGATTTGCAACACAATCGGTACATACGTGCCCTACAAATCCAGCAAAAAAGGCGCGCCCCCGCCGGGACGCGCCTCGAAGATCCATCCAGGTCTTCCTGCTACTGCGTCTTGAGGCGCATCCAGCATTCCTCGTACGCCTTCACGGCCGGTCCAAGGTCGGTCTCGAATTCGCCCCGGGCCATTTCTTCGGCTGCAGGGTAGACAATGGCGTTGCCGCGCACGTCTTCGGGCAGAATCGCCTGGGCTGCCAGGTTGGGAGTGGAATAGCCCATCTCCTGACAGATGAACGCCGCCACTTCGGGGCGCAACAGGTAGTCGATGAAGAGGTGGGCGTTGTCCGCGTTGGCCGCATTTTTGGGGATGCACAGATTGTCGATCCAGAGACTGTAGCCTTCCGTCGGGTAGATGTAGCGGATGTCCGGATTTTCGCTGGTGGCGATATATGCCTCGCCGTTCCAGAGCACCGCCGCCTGCACCTCGTTGTTGAGCAGGGCCTGCTTGGGCGAGTCGGAATCAAAGACGCGCACACTGGCCATGAGCGGCAGCAGAAGTTCGCAGGCCTCCGCGACCTTGGCCGGGTCGGTCTCGTTGAGCGAATGTCCCAGACGCTTGAGGCCCATGCCGATCACGCCGCGCATGTCGTTGGGCAAGAGGATCTTGCCGGCCAGTTCAGGTTTCCACAGGTCGGCAAAAGAGGTCACCGAGGCTGCGGCCGGATCCTTGGTGTTCACGGCGATGGCCGTGGATCCCCACATATAGGGCACACTGTAGTTGTTGTCCGGATCGAAAGGCTGATTCATGAGCCCTGGATTGAGGTTGCCAAGATTGCCGAGCTTGGACTTGTCCAAGGGCATGAGCAGCCCCTCCTTGTGCATGCGGGCCACAAAATCCGTGGATGGCACAATGAGGTCGTATCCTTTGGCCTCTACCATCCTGATCTTGGCGTACAGGGCCTCGTTGCTGTCATAGGTCGACATGATGACCTTGACCCCTGTCTCCTCTGTAAAATCTTCCAGCACGCTGTCCGGCATGTATTCGGACCAATTGTAGACATAAAGCTCCTTCGATGCCGCCAGGGCCTGGGTGGCCAGCATGAGGCACAGGGCCGTGAATACCAATCGTTTCATGATTTCTCCTTCAGGAAGCGCTGCGACACGAAGACTGCCACAACGGTTATAAGGATCATGATCGCGCACAGGGCGTTGACCTCGGGCTTGAGTCCCAGGCGGACCATGGAATAGATGCGTAGCGGCAGGACCTCGAAGGTGGGTCCGGTGGTGAAGAAGCTGATGATCACGTCGTCGATGGACAGGGTGAAGCTCAAGAACCATCCGGCCAGAACGGCGGGAAAGACCATGGGCAGGACCACGTGGCGAAAGACCTCGTACTCCCCTGCCCCAAGATCCCGGGCCGCTTCCACCACGTGCGGGTCGAACCCCTGCAGACGGCCGTAGACGGTGATACTGACGAAAGGCACACACAGGGTGATGTGAGCCATGAGCAGGGTCCAGAAACCCAGCGGCAGGGACAGGGCCATGAAGAGCACCAGCAGCGAAATGCCGATGACGATGTCAGGTGACATCATCATGACGAAAAGCGAGGTGCGGATGACCTTGCGTGACGGAAAACGCCAGCGCTGCAGAGCCATGGCGATGAGCGTACCCAGGATGCTCGAACAGGTCGCGGCAACGGCCGCAATGAGGAGCGAATTCAAAGCCGCCTGCATGAGCGCGGTGTTGTCGAAAAGCTTTAGATACCAGTCCAGGGTCAGGCCTTTCCAGGCCATGGAAAAACGGGACGCGTTGAAGGAATAAACAACCATGACGCCAAGGGGCAGGTACAAAAAGACATAGACCAGCGTGGCGTAAAGAATGCGGAGCTTGCGCATCAGGCTTCCTTCCCGCCCAGCCGGGCCGCGCTTTTCCAGTAGAGCAGGAGCATCACACCCATGAGCACGGTCAGGGTCACGCTGGCCGCCGCGCCAAGCGGCCAGTCGCGGGTGGTCAGGAACTGGTCGCGGATGAAGTTGCCGAGCAGCATGGCCTTGGCCCCGCCCAGCACGTCGGACACGTAGAACATGCCGATACCCGGCAGGAAGACCAGCATGCAGCCCGAGACAATGCCGGGCATGGTCAGGGGCACGACCACTTTCCAGAACGCCCGCCAGGGGCTCGCCCCCAGATCCCGCGCCGCTTCGAGATAGCGGTGGTCGAGACGCTCAAGGGCCGCGTAAAGGGGCAGAATCATGAACGGCAGCAGCGTGTACACAAGGCCCAGGACCACGGCGCCGGGGGTGTACATCATGGCCAGAGGCGAATCGATGATGCCCAGAAACAGCAGCACGTTGTTCACGATGCCGCTGGAGTTGAGCATGGCGGTCATGGCGTAGGTGCGCACCAGGGAATTTGTCCAGAAGGGGATGACCACCAGCAGGAGCAACGTGTTGCGAAGCGGCTTGCGGGTCCGGGCCAGGATCGCGGCGAATGGATAGGCCGTGACCAGGCAGATGACCGTGACCAGGCCCGAGAGCCGCAGGGATGACAGCAGGATTCCAAGATGCGTCGTGTCCATCAGCCGGGCGTAATTGTTGAAGGAAAAACCGGGCTCGATGAAATTCGCCGATGACGTGGAACTGAAACTGGCCAGAAAGACCAGAATATTGGGCACAAAAGCAAAAATCGCCATCCAGAAGATGACGCCGACTATGACGGCAAGCTTGAAGAAGCCGTCATTTTTCATACGGCAGCACCACTTCCCAGCCCTCGACCCAACTCACGGCCACCCTGTCCGAAATCTTGAAATAGACGGTCTCGTCGTCCTCGTTGAAAAATTCCGTGGCCGTGGCGATGCCTCCGGCATCGAGCCTGACGACGACGTCATAGGTCGCGCCCTTGTAGATGGTCTCTTCCACCGTGCCCACAAGGGAACGGTCGCGGGCAAAGACGTCTTCGAGCTCCGGGTCCTCGGCCAGGTCCTTCAGGGTCTCGACCCGCAGGTCCTCGGGACGCAGCAGGATGTGCACCTTCTCGCCGATCCGGAAGGCATGGCTGGTGCGCATGAAAACGTCCAGCCCCTGGGCCCGCACCCTGGCGCGGCCCTCGCCCAGTTCCACCACCTCGGCGTCGATGATGTTGATCTCGCCCACGAAGCGGGCCACGTAGAGATTGCGGGGCTCCTCGTAAACGCTGACCGGGGTGCCGATCTGCTCGATGTGGCCGTTGTTCATGACCACGACGCGATCTGACATGGAAAAGGCCTCTTCCTGATCGTGGGTGACGAGGACGAAGGTAATGCCGAGCTTGCGCTGCAGATGTTTCAGATCAAGCTGCATCTGCTTGCGCAGCCGGTAATCGAGCGCGGAGAGCGGTTCGTCCAGGAGCAGGACGAGCGGGCGGTTGATGATGGCCCGGGCAATGGCCACGCGCTGCTGCTGCCCGCCGGAAAGTTTGCCGACCATGCGTGTCTCGAAGCCCTCGAGCTGAACCAGTCGCAAGGTCTCGCGTACTTCGACGGCGACCTCGGCGGCCGGGCGTTTCTTCATGCGCAGTCCGAAGGCGACATTGTCGAACACGTTCATGTGCGGAAAAAGGGCGTAGCTCTGAAAGACCGTATTGACGTTGCGACGCTCCGGAGGGAGATCGGTCACGACCTTGCCGTCAATGGAGATGACCCCGGCGGTGGCGCTCTCAAAGCCGGCCACGAGACGCAGGATGGTTGTCTTGCCGCAACCGGAAGGCCCAAGGATGGTCAGAAACTCGCCGCGCTGCACGTCGAGGGATACGTCCGTCAAGGCATGCTGCCCGTCGTAACTCTTTGCCACGTTTCGCAATTGAACCACCGGCAGTGCCTGGCCCTGCGCCGCGCAATCAGTCATGAACCCTCCAGACAAATAATTCAGCCGGGGCGCAGACATGGCGACACTTCCCAGCAAGCCCTTTTTTTTGGAGAAGATAGAGTGCCGAGTCAAGGACAATTTTCCCGATTCCACCGTGCCCCCTGTGCAAGATCGTGAGGAAAAGGACATGGGTGGCGCATGATGAAAAATAATGGCACAGACCCTTGTCATATTAGAGGCCGCCAGTCGGCCTTGGGCTTCCGCTTTGGAAGGCGAAGACGAAGACCTCACGAAAAGGAGATCAAATGGTTACCCTTTTGCCCACTCCCGAGGAAATGTCCCGCTGGGACAGACTGACCATCGACGAATTCGGGCTGTCCGGACAAATCCTGATGGAAAACGCCAGCAGGGCCGCTCTCTATGCCCTTAAAAAAGAATTCGGCCCGCTGCGCGATGCTTCGGTCATGGTTTTTGCCGGTCCCGGCAACAACGGCGGCGACGCCTTCGCCCTGGCCAGGCATCTGGTCAATCTGGGAGCGACGGTCCTCATCCTGCACGCCAAGCACCTCTCGCAGTATACCCAGGATTCCGCCTACCATCTGAAGCTGGCCATGGACATGGGCATCCCCTGCTCTTACCTGCCGGAATACGAGATGGACCTGGTGCAAAGGATCGACATTGTTGTGGACGGCCTGCTCGGAACCGGCTTCGAGGGACCGCTGCGACCCAATGTGCAGTCATGGATCAAGTCCATCAACAAACTGGGCGTCCATTCCTATGTCCTGTCGCTGGACATCCCCTCGGGGCTGAATGGCACCACGGGCCAACCCATGCCGCTTGCCGTCGAAGCCGACCTGACCGTGACCTTTGAGGAGGCCAAGCTCGGGCTGTTCCTGCCCCCAGCCAAAAGGCATGTGGGCAAGCTGGTCACGTCCAAGATCGGTATTCCCCGTCACATCAAGGACCAGCATCCCACCACCCACATTGCCCTGGGTCCGGACCTTGCCGACCTGATGCCTGAACCGGATTCGACCATGCACAAGGGCGTAGCCGGACATATTCTGATCCTGGGCGGTTCCCCCGGCCTGACCGGCGCGCCCATGCTTGCGGCCCGGGCGGCCTTTCGCGCCGGTGCGGGACTGGTCAGCATCGCCTGTCCCAAGAATCTGACTTCGGCCTACGGAAATTTCCCCGAAGTGATGACGCTGGGCCTTGGCAATTCGGACCAGTGGTGCGCCGATTGCTTCGAGTCCCTGCTGCCGAGTCTTTCGCGCTTCTCGGCCGTGATTTTCGGACCCGGCCTTGGCCGCACCGACGGGGCCATGGCCTTTCTGGAGCGCTATATGGCCCAGTCCCATGCCAAAACCCTCTATGATGCCGATGCCCTCTTTCTCCTGGCCCAGCGTCCCGACCTGCTGCCGCTCATCGGCCCGGACGCGGTGCTGACCCCGCATCCCGGCGAGATGGCCAATTTCTTCGGCGTCACGGCCGAGGCCGTCAATCTTGCCAGGGCTCGCTTTGCAAGGGAATTTTCATTCGGACACCGCGTCAATCTGGTCCTCAAAGGTGCGGCGACCATCGTCGCCGGGCACGAAGACCCCATCTCCATCTCACCTTTCTGCGCCCCGAACCTGGCCATTGCCGGATCGGGGGACGTGCTCGCCGGGATCATCGGCAGTCTCATGGCCCAGGGGCACCCGCCATTGACCGCCGCCCGGATCGGCGTGTATTGGCACGGATATACGGGCACTCAGCTCGCGGATGATTTTCCGTACCGGGGCAACACCCCCATGGAAATCGCCGATTACCTGCCAACCGCCTTGAAGGAGTGGAAAAAATGCGTACAGCTCAAGATATCATGACCACCGAGGTCATCACCATCAATCCCGAGGCAGACATCACCGAAGCCGTGAAGATCCTGCTCGACAAGGGCGTCAACGGACTTCCAGTGGTCGATGAAAGCGGCCAGCTGGTCGGCATTCTGTGCCAGAGCGATCTGGTCCGCATGCAGAAAAGCCTGCCCATCCCCTCTCTTTTCACCCTGCTGGACGGCTTCGTGCCCATGTCCTCCTCGGCCCTGCTTGAAGCCGAGGTCAAGCGCATTGCCGCTTCCAAGGTTTCCGACGCCATGAGCACCAAAGTGGTCACCATCGGCCCGGACATGACCATCGACGAAATCGCGGCCCTCATGGTCGACAAAAAATTCCACACCCTGCCCGTCACCGACGAGGGCAAGCTGATGGGTGTTGTCGGCAAGAAAGACGTCATCAAAACCCTGATCCCTCATTCATGATCATTGTCCTGACTTCTCTTGAGGCCACGACCGCCCTGGCCCGGGCCTTGGCGTCATGCATCGATGGTAACCTGGCCCTGCCTCCCGTGCTTTTGCACGGGGAGCTCGGGGCCGGAAAGACCACCTTTATCCGCGAGCTGGTCCAGGCTCTGCCGGGAAGCGAAAACGCCGAGGTCAGCAGCCCCAGTTTCAACATCCTGAACCTTTATCCCACGACGCCACCCGTGGGGCATTTCGACCTTTACCGCACCGAAGGCCGGAACTTTGACCCCGATCTGGAAGAGACGCTCTTTGCCCCGGATCATTTCTGCCTGCTGGAATGGGCCGAGTACCTCCCCACAGAGTACATGCCCGACTCCCATCTTGACATGTTCTGGACAACCCAAGCAGAGACCAGAACCGTGAAAATCGCCGCCCACGGGCCCGAAGCCCAGGCTCTTCTGGAGTGTCTGGAAAAGGCCACAAGCATTTAGCCGGAATTATCATCGTGGCCCAAAAACGCCCTCTCGCCGAATCCCTGCGCCCGGAGTCTCTCGACGACTTCATCGGCCAAAGCCATTTTCGCCAGCGCCTGCGCACCCTGATGCAGTCGAAAGATCTGCCGAGCCTGCTGCTCTTCGGCCCTCCGGGTTGCGGCAAATCCACCGTGGCTCTGCTGCTGGCCAAACACGCAGGCAAGCCCTTCGTACGGGTCAGCGCGCCCGAGGTAGGAATCACCGCCCTGCGCAAGCAGCTCCAGGACAAGGAAATCCTTATTCTGGACGAATTGCACCGCTATTCCAAAGCCCAGCAGGATTTCTTCCTGCCGCTTCTGGAAACGGGCGAACTGACCCTTATCGCCACGACCACGGAAAACCCGTCCTTCAGCGTCACTCGCCAGCTTCTCTCCCGGCTGCATGTATTGCGCCTGCGCTCGCTGGGCATGGCCGAACTGGTGGATGTAGGCAAACGGGGCATGGAAAAACTTGGCTCGCTCATTCCGGAAAAAAGCCTGGAGCTCCTGGCCACGCTTTCGGGCGGAGACGCACGGACCATGCTCAATCTTGTGGAGTTCGCGGCGGGACTCGAAGAAAAGGATCTGGAACCCGACCAGCTCAAGACCCGCCTGCCGGAGATCGTGCTGCGCGGGGACCGGGAAGGCGACTCCCATTACGAACTGGCTTCGGCGCTGATCAAATCCATCCGTGGCTCGGACCCGGACGCGGCCCTCTATTACCTGGCCAGTCTGGTGGAGACCGGCGAAGATCCGCGTTTCATCTGCCGCAGGCTGATCCTCTCGGCCGCGGAAGACGTTGGCCTTGGCGACCCCATGGCCCTGCCCCTG
>JAWLHW010000078.1:0-9848 GCA_041690155.1 Desulfomicrobium sp.
CGGAAATGGAGAAATAATGGCTTCCGCTCGTGTCAATTTTTCCGTGGGCCTGTTCATGACCGCAGGCCTGGCCCTGGCCACCCTGGCGGTCATCTGGCTGGGCATGACCTCCTTCCTGCGCAAGGGAGAACTTTTCGTCACTTATTTCGACGAGTCCGTGCAAGGTCTCGGGGTGGACTCACCGGTCAAGTACCGGGGCGTACCCGTGGGCCGCGTGCAGGCCATCCGCATCGCGCCTGATTATCACCTCATCGAGGTCGTCATCCTCATCGACGACGAGCATGCTGATGACGAGAACCGTTTCGTGGACAGCGTGGCGGCCATATCCAACGTCGGCATCACCGGGGCAATGTTCGTGGAAATAGACAAACGAGGGCCGGAAGCGCACGATTTTTCTCCCAAACTCGACTTCACCCCGAAATATCCGGTCATCGCCTCCAAGCCCTCGGACATCAAGAAGCTGTTCCGGGAAATCGATGAAATCGCCATGAAGATCCAGTCCATCGACTTCAAGGGCATCTCGGACCAGGCCATACTGGCCTTTGCCACCGTCAACACGGTCATGAACGAGGCGCAGTTCGGGGCCATTTCCGCCGACATACGCACCCTGCTGGCCAGCATCAACAAGGCGGCAAACCCGAAACGCCTGGAATCCATGGCGAAAAATATGGAACAAACCATCATCGCTTCACGTACGCTGATGGACACGGCCGCCGAAGAACTGACCCGCCTTGACGCTATCCTGGTTCAGTTCCAATCCATGATCGAAGCCAACCGGCCACATGTGGACACGGCCATGAACGCCCTGGCGTCCACAGCCCTCAAGGCCGACGCGGTCATGACCCAGAGCCACGCCACAATGTTTCAGATGCAGGCCGCCATCAAGGATCTGGAGGCGCGTCTGGCCGCCACCGCCGAGAACCTCGAGCAGACCTCAACCAATCTGAACACCTTTATCGGCAACGTCAAAGACCAGCCAGCCCAGCTCATTTTCGGACAACCCAAGGCCCCCCGCAAGGTGGAGGAGTAGGAAGCCCATGCCCATCCGTTATCTTCTTCCGTTCATTCTGATACTGACCCTGGCCGGTTGCGGCGCAGCCCGGACCACAGCGCCGGACGTACGCTACTACACTCTTGAATACGAAAGCCCGACGCTGACCGGACAGCAAACCAACGCCGTCATCGCCCTGAACCGTTTCGGCGTGGCCCCGGAGTTCAACACCGGCAATATCGTCTACCGGGATTTGTCTTTTGGCCGGCAGGAATACCCCTATCACCAGTGGCGCTCCACGCCACAGGCCCTGGTGGCCGATTATCTGCGCCGCGACCTGCAACAAAGCGGCCTCTTTCTGGCCGTGAACACACCCGGCTCATCCCTGCCCGCCACGCATCAGCTTGAAGGCATGATCGAGGAATGGATGGAAGTGGACGGCGAGGCTCACTGGCTGGCCACCGCCAGTCTGACCATCACCCTCGTAGACCTGCGCGCCCGCAACCTTCCAGACCAGATCCTCTTCCAGCGCACCTACCGCGAGTCCGAACAAGCGGCCAAAAAAAATCCCGGCTCAGTGGTCGAAGCCATGAGCCGGGCCATGCGCAGACTGTCGGAAAAAATCATCACCGAAGTACACGAAAGCATCACCAAATCCGCGCCCTGAATCATAGAAACCGGAATCAAAAAGCCGCCACGCATCACCAATTACGCATGACGGCTCCCCCTAAAACCCTAACACCCTAAAACTTAAAACCAAGCGAAGCGCCAACGCATCACGCTTCACGCTTAACGCATCACGCATCACGATCAAGGCTTGCCCGCCGTAGTAAGCCCATTACTCGCCTTAATAATCTCCCAAGCCTCCTCCGCCGTACTGACATACTGAAAGAGGCTCAAATCCTCGGCGTTGATGGTTCCTTCCTCAAGCAGGGCTTCGAAATTGATGACCTTGTGCCAGAATCTGCGGCCGAAGAGCAGCACCGGGATGGGCTTGACCTTGCGGGTCTGGATCAGGGTCAGGGCCTCGAAGAGTTCATCCATGGTCCCGAATCCGCCGGGGAAAGCAACCAGGGCCTTGGCCCGCATGAGCAGGTGCATCTTGCGGATGGCGAAATAGTGGAACTGAAAGCTCAGCTCCGGGGTGATGTAGGGGTTGGGCTCCTGCTCGAAGGGAAGCACGATGTTCATGCCGACACTCTTGGCCCCCACGTCATGCGCGCCACGATTGGCAGCGCCCATGATCCCGAAGCCGCCGCCGGTGATGACCACATGCTTATATTTGTCCACATTCTCGGAGATGAGCCGCCCGAGCTTGCGCGCCTCGTCGTAGTAGCGGCTGTTGGCCACGGCCGTACGGGCCTTTGCCAGTTCGCTGCGCAGCAGGACGTCGTCGGGATATTTCTTGAGCCCCTCCAGCACCTTTTCCAGACGGACTGCGGCCGTTTCCGCATCCATGGTCCGGGCGCTGCCGTAGATGACGATGGTGGATTCGATCTGCTGCTCTTGCAGGGCCAGTTCGGGTTTCAGCAACTCAAGCTGCAGGCGCACGGGCCTGAGTTCCTCGCGCAGCAGAAAATCCTGATCCTGAAAAGCCAGACGATAGGACTCCGACTGGCATTGGGGAGTGTCTACATGCCGTTTGGCGGCCTGGGCGTCTTCGTTGGCCGAGGGGAAAACACCAAATCGACGGGTTCGCTTGTTGACCATGTATCTTCCTTATGAGCGGGCCAGGGCCACGCATTTTATTTCAACGATCCCGCCCAGAGGCAGGCCCGAAACCTGCACGGCTGCGCGGGCAGGCCGGTGTCCGGCCATAAACTCATCATAAATGCCATTGAAAAGCTTGAAATTGGCCAGATCCGTCACAAACACGTCCACGCTGACGATATCCGTCGTGGCGCAACCGGCCTCGGACAGGATGGCGCCCATGTTGGACAGAGCTTGCCGCGCCTGGGCTTCAAAATCCGCACCGGCGAATTGACCGGTGTCGGGAACCAGCCCAAGCTGACCGCTGACATACAAAAAGCCCCCGGCACGCACGGCCTGGGAATAGGGGCCAACGGCGGCCGGAGCCTTGTCCGTGGCGATGAAATTCAATTCCTGCATACAACCTCCATAAAAGAACGGCCCTCGCGGGCCGCTTCTTTAACCGCATTATTATCCGATCGTATCAATCAAGGACCTTTTCAAGCCAGTCCAGGGCCGCCGCGACCGTAGGAAATCCGATGGTGCTGGTCAAGAGAATGACGGCGTGCCTGATTTCCTCTGCCGTGGCCCCGGCCTGGAGCGCCCGCCGGGCGTGGCTGCGCACCGCGCCTTCGGAACGCAAGGCTGCCGAAGCTCCAAGCTGCACGAGGTGCATTTCCTTTTCGCTCAAAGGTCCTGCCCCTTGCGCGGCCTTGCCCAGGGCCTCGGCCGCGGCAATGAGATCAGGATACATTTCCTGCAATTTCTGATAGTGTTTTGGTTTGCCCGTGCTCATGATTTTTCCTCCGGGAATAAGGGTGGGCCGAGTCCTTTATTGACGCGGCCAGGATTCGATCATAGGGGCATTTTGACTCGAAAAACAAGGAGTTTTACCATGAAAGTCGCCATCCCCACAGTTGGAACCCGCGTGGACGAACATTTCGGCCACGCCCGGACATTCACCATTTTTACCTTGAATGACGCAAATGAAGTTGTCGAGGATGAAACCTTTTTCCCGCCTTCGGGTTGCGGCTGCAAATCCACCGTGGGCCTGACCATGCAGGCCAAGGGCGTTTCCGTCATGCTTGCCGGTAACATCGGCCAGGGTGCCATTACTAAAATGGCGGAGCATGGCATCACGGTCATTCGCGGCTGCGAAGGTGAAATCCGCGACGTGCTGAAGCGCTGGATTAGCGGCGAAATCAAGGACCAGAACATCCTCTGCAATCACGAAGGCTGTACACATTAGGAGACGATCATGGACTGCCCCTGCCGCTCTGGACGCGAATTTGAAGAATGCTGCGCCCCCATTATCGCCGGAGAAATCCCCGCGCCCAGCCCCGAAGCCTTGATGCGCTCGCGCTATACGGCCTTTTGCCGGGATGAGATGGACTATCTCCAGAACTCCTTGGTCGAGGAACACCGCGCGGAGTTCAATGCCGAGGATGTGCGTCGCTGGAACAAGGAAACGGATTGGCTAAATCTGGAAATCCTGGAGACCGCCACCGATGGGGACACGGGCATGGTCCTTTTCCGGGTGAGCTTTCGGCACAAGGGAGGCACGCAGAGCCTGACCGAGCGCAGCAGCTTTGTGCGCCGGATGGGCCGCTGGTACTACCTGGAAGGCGAGTATGAGACCGAGACGATCCGCCATGAGAGCCCCAAGGTCGGTCGCAACGACCCCTGTCCATGCGGAAGCGGCAAGAAATTCAAGAAGTGCTGCGGCTAGCAGGCTGCTTAAAAACGGCGACCTGCTTCGTCACTGCAGAAAATCCAGACCCTCACGTATGTTTAAATACGCTTCGGCCCTGAATTTTCTTTGTTCCTCGCATCTCACCAATTTTAAGCAGCCTGGAAATTTGTAGTTTTCCAGTCGGCCAGGACTCAATGGGCGCAATTTTTTCCATCATCCTCGTTTTCGCGGTCATGCTGGCGGGAATCCGCCTCAAGCTGGGGCTGGGGCCGTCCATCCTGGCGGGCAGCTTCCTGCTGGCGCTCCTTTTCGGACTCTCGCCCCTGGCTTGGCTTGGCGCCATCCCGGACGCACTCCTGACCGAAGAGACCTTTGTGCTCTGCGCCATCATCACCGTCATCCTGGCTTTCAGCGCCCTGTACTCGGCTTCCGGCCAGTCCAAGCGGTTCATGCGCGCCATGCGCGCCCAAATTTGCTCCCGCTCCCTGCTTCTGGCTTTTTTTCCTGCGCTGATCGGCCTCTTGCCCATGCCCGGAGGAGCTATCTTCTCCGCACCCATGGTTGAAAAGGCAGCCTCGGAACTGGCCATCCCACCGAGGGACCAGGCCCTCATCAACTACTGGTTTCGACACATCTGGGAGCTGGCCTGGCCGCTGTATCCGGGCCTTATTCTGGCTTCCTCGCTGGCTGGCATTCCGGTGACCGGAATCATCGCGCTGCTGTGGCCCGGCCCGCTGGTGGCCATTGCCCTGGGCTGGCTCCTGATCCTGCGCCCGGCCCTGAAAAATGCGCCGCGCCTCCCCTCAATCGCGGTCGAGACCCGTAACGGACAGGATTGGCTCGGCGGACTCCCGCTCTTCACGGCCATCGCCGGATCCATCGGCGGCGAATGGCTCTGCGCCATGTTCTGGCCAGGCAGGCCCATGGAATACGGGGTCATCGCAGCCCTGATCCTTGCCTCCGGGGTAAGTCTGTTCATGGCCCAGGCCACATGGAAAGAGGTGCTGCGGGAGGCGGGCAAGGACAACACCATGACGCTGCTGGTCGTGGTGGGCGCCATCTTCATCTTCAAGGAAATCCTGGACCAGGGGCACGTTGTCGAAGTGCTGGCTCAAACCCTCGGCGGAGGCGGCACGATCTATGTCATGGCCATTGTCCTGCCCTTTTTGGTAGGCTTTGTGGCCGGTCTGACCATCGCCTTTGTGGGTGCGACCTTCCCATTGCTCTTTGGACTCGCCCATTCCACAGGCCAGCCCCATCTCATCCCGGTAATCCTGAGCCTTGGAATGTACGCCGGGTACGCGGGAATAATGTCCTCGCCCATGCACATCTGCTACATGATGACCTGCAAATACTTCCACCAGGATCCGAGCAAGCTGCTGCCGCGCATCCTCGTCCCCGGCCTGGCTCTCATCCCGGCCGGAGTTCTGGTGACCTTTTTGATGACAGCGTTTTAGACGCACCGGCCAAAATTCAGATTTCAATCGTCGCTCTGCCCTTCCTCTTTCCTTCCTTTTTTGGCTCTTCGATCATCGGACAGGAATGTCGCGAGCCAAGCATCGTCTGAAAGACCCCCGCCATGGCTCGCAGTGCTCTTTTCCGGCAGCCGCAACCCGAAAGGGGACACCTGCAGGGTCACTTGCGCGCGCCCATGCCACATTCCGTCATGTCCGGCCGTTCGTACCCTTCCTCCTGGAAAATCACGTCAGCCCCCAGAAACTTCTCGTAGTCCACGCCCCAGGCCCGCATCTGCAGCAAAAGCGGAATGAGGCTACGGCCCATTTCCGTCAGGGAGTACTCAACGCGGGGCGGCACCTCGCGGTATACTTCACGATGAACAAGCCCGTCAGCCTCCAGCTCCCGCAGCTGCCGGGTCAGCATGCGCTCGGTCACGTCGGGCATGCCGCGCCTGAGCTCCCCAAAGCGGACCGCGTTCGCCAAAGAGAGATGATAAAGTATGATGGGCTTCCATTTTCCGCCGATTACCGCCAAGGTAAGCTCAAAATAGCAGCGATAGCGCTTGCCGGAGATTTCCTTGACCAGGCAGGGCAGGACTTCGGTTTTATCCATTACTATACTCCATGTATGTACCGCACATTTTAGACAGTACTTTTCTTAATCGCTGACATGTGCTCTAGCTGGGCCTGCAGCACGCAGTCAATCCAAACCAAGGAGAAAAATATGTACGCAGTCGCAGTCAACGGCAGCCCGCGCAAGGGCGGCAACACTGAAATCCTTTTGAATCACACCCTCGAACCCCTGAAAAACGCGGGCTGGGAAACGGAACTGGTCCAAGTCGGCGGCCAGAACATCCGGGGCTGTCAGGCCTGCTACAAATGCTTCGTGCGCAAGGACGGGCAATGCTCCATGAAAAAGGACGTCTTCAACGAAATCATGGAAAAACTCCTGCGCGCCGATGCCCTGATTTTCGGCTCTCCGACCTACTTCACCGACGTCTCGGCCGAGATGAAGGCTCTGCTTGACCGCGCGGGCCTCGTTGCCCTGGCCAACGGCCGCGTCTTCAAGGGCAAGATCGGCGCGGCCGTGGTGGCCGTGCGCCGGGGCGGGGCCACGCACGTCTACGACACCATCAACCACATGTTCCTCATGAACCAGATGATCATCCCCGGCTCGGTATACTGGAACATGGGCTACGGCCGCGACAAGGGCGAGGTCGAGGCAGATGCCGAAGGGCTTGGCAACATGAAGAATCTGGGGCAGACCATCGCCTGGCTGGGCAAGGCCATCAAGCCGCATCTGGACAGCTTTCCGGTCCTTGAAACCGTGAGCGAATAAGAGGGACTACAATGATCGACTTTCACATCGACAAGGACAAATGCATCCAGTGCGGCGAATGCGCGGCCGACTGCCCGGCGGGCGTCATCGCCATGAACGACTACCCTGAAATGACCAACGAGCAGGGCTGCATCCGCTGCCAGCACTGCTACGCCATCTGTCCCACCGGGGCCGTCTCCATCCTGGGGCTCGAGGCCCCGGCCGAAGCCGAGGAAAAGGCACTGCCCACCGCGGACCAGATGTCCGCCCTGATCCGGTGGCGCAGGTCCGTGCGGCGCTACAGGGAGGAAAACGTCCCGGCCGCGCTGATCGACGACATTCTGCAGACGGCCTGGCATGCGCCCACAGGGGTCAACGCCCAGGGCGTACTGTTCACCGTGGTCCGCGACCGTGCAGTCATGGATGAACTCCGCCGCGAGACCCTGGAGCGTCTCGGCGTCCTGTTCGACGCGGGCAGGCTGCCCGAGGGCATGATCTCCCAGTACCTCGGCTTTGCCGTGAAGATGTGGCGCGCCGAAGAAAAGGACATCATCTTCCGCGGCGCGCCGCACCTGCTGCTGACCAGCACGCCGCCTGACGCCCCCTGCCCGGTGCAGGACGCGGACATCGCCCTGACCACCTTCGAACTCCTGGCCTCTACCCACGAGCTGGGCACGGTCTGGGACGGCATGTTCATGATGGCTCTGGCCGTCTGCCCGGAACTCAAGGCGTGGCTGAAGATCCCTGACGACCACAGCGTCGGCTACGCCATGGCCTTCGGGTACCCGGCCGTCGAATACCACCGCCCCGTCAAACGGGGCCCGGCCAAGATCAACATCCTCGGATAACCCACGGGGCGCGCATGAGCGCGCCCCGTTTCACGACGTCAGCAAACGGAAACGCCCATGGACTCGACCGGCATCACCCTGGCCATCCTCTCGGCCCTGTTCATGGGCACCATCGGCGTCTTCTCCAGAATCACCGAATTGCCCGCCGAGACCATCACCTTTTTCAGGCTCATCCTCGGCGCGGGCTTCCTGGCCGTCTTTTTGCTTGGAACCCGCAGCGGCGCCTCGCTGTTGCGCCGCCCTCCGTGGCAGGTGGTCGTGACCGGTGCCCTACTGGCCGGGTTCATCATCTTCTACGTGCAGGCCATGAACCTGACCTCCATGGCCAACGCCATCATGCTGGTCTATCTGGCCCCGGTGGCCGCCTCGGTCTTCGCGCATTTTTTCATGAATGAACGGCTCGGCCTTACGGGCTGGTTGCTGATCAGCCTGGCCATGCTCGGCTTTGCGGCCATGATGGAGTTCCGACTGAATTTCGCGGACGGCTCAAACCATGCGGCGGGGCTTGGCCTGGCCGCGCTGGCCATGCTCTGCTATGCGGGCTTCATTCTGATGAACCGCCGTATCCCGCCCAGCGTCCCGGTCCTGAACCGGGCCTTCTACCAGCTCCTGGTCGGAGCCCTGGTCATGCTGCCCTTCTTTTTGAACACCCGCCCCGAAATCTCCGCTGTGAACGCACTGTGGCTTCTGGGCACGGGGCTGGTGCCGGGCTTTCTGGCCATATCGTTCGCCGTGGCCGCCCTGAGCCGGCTGCCCGCCGCGACTTTTGGCACCCTGGCCTATTTCGAGCCCCTGACCGTGGTCTGTTTCGGGTGGTGGCTCTTCGGCGAAACGCTCTCCCCGCTGCAACTGACGGGCTGCGCCGCGATCATGGTCAGCGGGTGTGCCAAGGCCCTGATCGCGACCAGGGCACCTGTAGCCTGATCACCCTTCCTGCGGCGCGGTCGGGATGCGTCAAAGAGTTGCACCAGCGCAACTATGGACGCTAGTCTGGGTTGCGGCATCGCCCCGCAGACCTTTGCGATAATCACCCCGAAATCCTCGCCTCCCCTCATGCAACCGCGCACTGACGCGCGCTTTCACGGCAACGCCGCGATGGCATCAGTGTTGCTGTGTCTTGGCCAAGACTGCAGGCAGCCGGTCCGTCCCGCAATGCCGTGCAGAAGGGATCGATCCTTGCGGCTGCGTCCGCCCAATCATCACATGGAGGAACAATGTCCAAAATAGGCCTCATCCGCTGCGAAAAAAACGAAACAAAATGCCCACTCACCTCGTGTTTCAAGGCGCTCTCATCGGCCAAGGAAGGTTTTTCGGGCTGCGAAGCCCCGGAACTTGCGGGCGTTTTCACCTGTCGATGTCCGGGAGAAAACGTGGCAGAGATGGCGAAGATACTCAAAAGCAAGGGAGCCGAACGCATTCATTTCTGCACCTGCATGTTCGCACGCAAGGAGAAGGATGGATGGAATCTGGGCTCGGGCTTTTGCGCGGATGTGGACCGGCTCGTCAGCCTAGCTGCCGCCGAGACGGGGATCCCCTGCGTCAAGGGCACGGCGCACCTGCCAAGCGGATATGTTCCGGAGGTTTTCAAATAATTTCAAAAGAGGTTTTTGCTCATGGGCGACGATCTGGACCGCATCATTGAGGCCATGCAGAACACGATAAATGAGGACACCAGGGCGGCCTGGGGCGAGGAAGCCTATCAGCGATGGGTCAACCCTCCCAACATGGGAGCCATGCCAGGCGCAGACGGCACGGCGGAGCTCAGAGGTTCCTGCGGCGACAGCATGGCCATCTCGCTCAAATTCGACGGGGACCGGGTCAGCGCCGCATCCTTTGAGACGGACGGCTGCGG
>JAWLHW010000079.1:0-9789 GCA_041690155.1 Desulfomicrobium sp.
CCGCAGGCCAGGCCAGGCTCATAAGCGCCCTGCGCGCCCATATCGACCAGCACGAGCATGACGGCCTGCAAATCCGCGTCACCGGCCGGGCCGTGCAGGACGTAAACACCATCGGCGCCCTGGTCCGGGGGCAGGTGGAGAGCCTGGCCCTGGCCGCCGCCGTGATCACGTTCATCATGTTCCTGGCCCTGCGCTCTGTTGTTGCAGGGGCCCTCAGCCTGATCCCGAACACATTGCCGATCATCATCAACTTCGGGATCATGGGCGTGCTCGGAATCCCGCTCAACACCTCCACCGCCCTGATTTCCGTCGTTGCCCTCGGCATCGCCGTAGACGACACCATCCATTTTCTGACCGAGTACAACCGAAGCCGTGCCGAAAATCTGCCCATGCACGAGGCTTTGCGACAAACCATCCTGAACAAGGGCGTGGCCATTTCCGCGTCATCAATGATCCTGGTCATCGGCTTCAGCGTGCTTCTTTTCAGCAGCTTCGTGCCCACCATGAGCTTTGGGGGCCTCAGCGCCGTTATCATGATCACGGCCTGGATCAGCGACATGGTCGTCCTTCCGGCGATCATGCTGTCCTTTCAAGGCAAGAGAGTGTGAATAATCAGGAGTAAGGCGAGCACTAAACACAATGGAGACACCCCGCAGCCAGGGGCACTTCCTGAAGGAAAAGGGGATTGAGCATGAAACGAGATGAACACCTGGCAACGCTAAAGACCCTCGGCATTACCGGCGCGACAACCTACCGCGAGGCCGCCTTTTCCCGCAACATCGGGCTGTTTTCGCCGGGCGAACAGGAGCGACTGGCCGAGGCCAGGGTCGCCATCCCGGGCATGGGCGGAGTGGGTGGAGTGCACCTGATCAACCTTGTACGCACCGGAATAGGCCGCTTCAATCTGGCCGACTTCGACCAGTTTGAACCGGTCAACGTGAACCGCCAGTTCGGGGCCAAGGTTCCCTCCTTCGGCCGTCCCAAACTTGAGATCATGATCGAAGAGGCGCAAAGCATCAATCCGTTCCTGGATATCACCCCCTATCCCGCGGGATTGACTGCGGAAAACATTGAAGCCTTTCTGACGGGCGTGGATGTGGTCCTGGACGGACTGGATTTCTTCCAGTTCGAGATCCGCCGCACCCTGTTCAACACGGCCCGGTCCATGGGCGTACCGGTAATCACGGCCGGACCCTTGGGGTTCAGCTCGGCCCTTTTGGTCTTCACCCCGCAAGGCATGAGTTTTGACGACTATTTCGATGTGGGCGGAAAACTCTCCGACGAGCAGAAATATCTGCGTTTCGCCATGGGCCTGGCCCCAAGGCCCACACATATCGGGTACATGGACCTGTCCAGGGTGGATCTCAAGGGCGGCAAAGGCCCCTCCCTGAACATCGCCTGCCAGCTGTGCGCGTCTCTTGCCGGCACCGAGGCGGTACGCATCATACTTGGCAGGCCGGGACTCAAACCGGCCCCCGGTTTCATGCAGTTCGACCCCTTTCTGCAAACACTGCGCAAAGGACGATTGGCCCGGGGCAATCGATCCCTAAGCCAGCGCGCCAAGCTCTGGTACGTTCAAAACGTGCTGATAAAAGCAGCAGACAAGGCGCGGGTGCGCATACCGGATCAACCTGTTTTAAGCGTCTCGCAGTTTGATTCCCTTCCCCAGGGTGTCGGCACCTATCTGGTTCAGGCCGCAATCCAGGCTCCCTCCGGGGATAATGCCCAGCCATGGCAATTCCGCCTGACGGGCAATGACATCCATGTCTTCCTGAATCCACAAGCCGACATGTCCTTCTTCAATGTCCGCCAGACCGCTTCCATCATCGCCTGCGGGGCAGCAATGGAAAACATTCGACTCGCCGCCCCAGCCATGGGCCTGGACGCAATCACGCAGCTCCTGCCGGACGCCGCGCAGGAAAACCTGATGGCCACCGTGCACATACAGCCGGGCGATCACGTCGCAGATCCGCTTGCCCGGCACATCTGGACGCGCAACACCAACCGCAGGCCCTACAGCAAGCGTCCTCTTCCGGATTGGCTTCAAACCGACCTCAAAGCCCGCATCCGGGATATTCCCGAAGCGCAGCTGCACCTGCTCACAGAGCGCTTCAAGCTCCGAAAGCTTGCCAAAGTGATCTACCTGGCCGACAGGATCCGCACCGAGCACCAGGGCTTGCACGAACATTTTACATCCATGGTCCGCTTCAACGCCCAGGAGGCGCAGCAGCGCCGCGATGGACTGCCCCTCAAAAACCTGGAAGCCGGATTGCCGGGGGAAGCCTTCCTGCGCCTGACAAAACCCTGGCCGGCAATGCGCATCGCAAACCGCATCGGCCTCGGCCGCATGGTGGCGTTGCACTCGGCGCAGGGCATCCTGGCCAGTGGAGCTGCCGGGATGGTGGTGATCGATGGACTTGAAGCAAGGGATTTTCTGCTCGGCGGCCAGGCCTTGCAGCGCATCTGGCTGGCACTGGAGCACCACGGCCTGCAGATGCAGCCCATGACCGCGGTCACCCTGTTCCGGCTGCGCTGGCAGTGGGAAGGGCCAACGGGTTTTTCCGAAAAACACCGGAAATTGCTGGAACGGGTTTGGCAGGATTTAAAAGGATTGTTCGCGGCCGTGGATTTCGAAAAGCAGGGTCTGGTCATGCTCTTTCGCACAGGCTACGGCCCCGGAATCCGGCACCGCACCCTGCGGCGGGGCGCAGGGGACTTTTTGATGAAATAACCGGGCGTTGCTTCCAAAAAAAGGTGACCCCATAAATAGAGAAAGGCCGGGAAGCATGCGCTCCCCGGCCTACATCTGACACGATCAGTCTGATCAGTTCTTCTTGTTGCGGCGAACCACTATGCCAAGACCAAGGAGGCCGGCGCCGAGAAGAAGCATGGTGCCCGGCTCTGGAACAGGCGAGGCCATAATGCTCAGGTTGAACTGAGCCGAGGTGTCGCCATCTTCACTGGTAAGCCAGCCAAAATAGTCTGTATCCACGCCGAGCTGACTGACTATGAAATCATGATAAGCGCCAGTGATGAGCCCGAAGCCTTCGCCAGCGAAAGCAAAGTCATACCTGAAGCCATCATAATCAAACGAGCCTTCGGTCAGGCCTGGGTCGGTAAGGATGAAGATATCCATTGGTGTTACTTCATCATTAGGAGTTTCAAAGAACAGAAACTCCAGGAAGGCGGTGTCGACAGGCTGCGCGGGTCCGGCAGGATCAAAAGGCGTAAACACAACGCTAGCCTCGACCTTGCCATAGGCAAGAGTTGGAAATAATGAAGAAAGAACGTGATTATAATGTGTAATTGAAGTAACAGGCACAGACGGTCCATAAGCCATGAGACCAGTCATCAAATCATCACCGCTTACAGGGGCGTCAAGCACAAGCGAACTTTGCTCGCCGGTTTCACTAGTCAACGCCGGAACGCCCCAAGACAGGGTGTTCAAATCACCGCTTACGCCCATAAAGTCCTGGTTTCCAGCATCGTTGAGCCAATCAACGAAATTTGCGTCATTGGTATACGACCACTGAGTCACCAAGGCAGCGGAGGCGAACGTCGCCGAGAAAAAAAACGCCACGGCTAAAAGACATGTTACAACTAGATTCTTCCTCATGGTAATCCTCCCAATGTTAAAAATAATTATCTTGTGGTGACTCGGTATAAGCATGGTCCATGCCAAGATTTAAAATCATGATACCAGACAGTTAAGCGTTTTCAAAACAGCAGAAACTCAAAAAATGTAAACTCCGCCGACATTCTTCCAGTTTAAATTTACAGACAAGGAATGCCCCCATCCCAGAGTTGCCGTCACGATGACCCGGTTCGCAAAAAAAAACGCACCCTCATAGGTGCCCAACATATATTTTTCAAAATTGTCAGCGAGATACATAAAAAAGGCTCGGAACATCTTTGGGATGTTCCGAGCCTTTTTTACCAGGAACGGTATGTTTTATTTGCGCAGCTTACGGCCTGCGAATGCCAGGGCCGCCATACCGAGTCCGAGCAGGGCCACGGTGGCCGGTTCAGGCACCGGAGGCGGAGGAGGAGAATCGCTTCTGTAACCCAGAATGAAGAAATCTTCAAAACCATCGCTCAAAAGCTGATACTGGAATGTAGCCGTGAAAAAAAGACCCTGATCAATGAACTGGGACAGGTCCATCGTCGGAGCATATACGAGAAAGTCCACGTCATTTGTTCCGGTTGTATCGAACGAATATTCCACGCCCATGAATTCTACAGTTCGAGTGTTCGGCACCTCGACAAGAGCTTCCTCGTCAAACTCTCCATTGGGAGAACTGTCAAATGCCCACTCTGCAATACCAAAAGCGTCAGATGCATAAGGAACAACAGCGCCAAGTTCGTCGACAATGGCTACGTACCCATTGCCAAGCATGTTGGGCTGGTTTCCTATCTGATTAATATCGAAAGCAAAAACAGGTACATTTGACCCTTCAAATTCACTTTGCAGAAAATCATACAGCAAATCTACGGATACTTCCCAAGTGATAAGCAAGTCCGTGTTAAATTCTGTAGTCGAACCTGAGTTTGGAAATGACAGCGGATCAGGAAAATTATATCCGCCCCTGATATCCAAATTATCTCCAGCAGCCTTTTCCGCACTTTCACTATCACCCCACCATATCTTGAGCTCATCTTTGAGTGAACCCTGATTTGAAGGATAAACATTATAAGCGCCTGGATAAAGCTGTTTCAATATGCTTGTGGAATAAGAATAATATTCGTCGTATGGTATTGCATTTGGAAAAACTGGCTCCGGCAACCAAATGCTTGCCCATGAAGGCGAAGCCAATAATAAAATCAGCACTGTAGTGCAGAGACTGCCTTTGACAAGGGATTTCATGATTCGACCCTCCGGTTGTTTTCTTTATTGTGTCCTTTAAATGGCAATTTCCTTGAGCAGAAAAAATGCCAATGTATACAACCCATTAATTATTCAACTTATTATAACTGCAAACCCGAATAATGTAAGAATATCCGACAACGCGTCGCTTAAGCTTCCACTTCGCCGCCCTCGGTTGCGCCAATGAATGGCTCCAATACAACCCTTTGATTCGGCGAGTAACGCCAATATCGCTTCGAACTGACAACGACACATTGCAAACAGGCACACTTTTAGCTTAACAGGCAGCCAATGAACGACAAAGCCTGGCCACGCATATTGCCTTTTGCCCTCTTCATGGCCGTCATCGGCCTGGAAGAGGGATTGCGTTTCATGGATGGCAAAGCCTGGATCAGCGTCCAGGATTCCACCTTTGCCCTGCTTTACCCGCTCAAACCGCTGGTGGCCGGCATTGCGCTCTTCATGTGTCGCCGGGCCTACACGGAACTGCGCTGGGCCGACCTGACCAGAGGCATACAGACTGCGGCGAGCATCGCGCTGGGGCTTGCGGTCTTTGTGCTGTGGATCAACATGGACTGGACCTTCGGGGCGCTGAGCGAGCCGCCGGGCTACAATCCGAACATCTTTGCGGACCCAGGTCTGCGCCAGTCCATGACTTTCATCCGTATCGGCAGCGCGGTGCTCATTGTCCCGATCATGGAGGAAATCTTCTGGCGATCCTTTATTCTGCGCTACGTCATTAACCCGGATTTCGCCAAAGTCCCTCTCGGGACGTTCACCTGGATTTCATTCCTGGTCGGCGCCGTGCTCTTTGGCCTGGCCCACCATTTCATCCTCGCCGGAATCATGGCCGGCATGGCCTATTCCTGGCTGCTCTACAGAACCAGGAGCCTGGCTCAGTGCATCCTGTCCCATGCCGTGACCAATCTGGCCCTGGCCGCATTTGTGCTGAGCACGGAAAAGTGGTGGTTTTGGTAAATCGAAGGGAGGGGGAATACGCCGTCATCCCTCTTAACACGGGGAGGACAACTTTTTGCGGTGACGCCTGAAAGGAATGGACTCCCGCCTACCCATGCTGGGCACACGTTCGCGGGAATGACTTTTCGCGTTACTCACAATTATTTCCAGTGAACGCATGGCTCAGGAAGGCGACGCGCAAGCGCCAGCATTCCGCAAAAAACGAGATGCCTCACATCAGTGAGATTCCGCCATAGAGAAGGCCGATGAGAACTCCGAAATTAAAGGCAAAGACCCAGCGGCTTCCGTAGCGGTGGATCTTGAACATCGAAACGGCAACGCTCGCGAGGCAGATCAGGACAACGACCGTCCAACTCAGACTCGCCCCGCCCCATTCAACAATGCTTTTGGCTACAAACATCTGACCATAGCCGAGCAGCATCCCGTGAGCCAGGGAGACGGCTCCTACCCGGCTCAAGAAATCGTCCAAAGCCTGCATGCCCTGACAAACAAGAATTGCGGCAATCGCCAGCAATATCTTCATCAGTCAACTCTCCCTCATGGTTGCACGGACACCAAAAACACCGCCGGTTCGCATGCAGCCATGCAAAATCCGCGACGGCCGCTGCAGTTGCAGTAATCCCTTGTCAGTTCGACGCGCCTAGAAGAGTTAAAATCATGGATTTGGAATCAAAAAAGGCCGGGTAGCTCATGCTCCCCGGCCTTTCCCTGATGATCGAAAGCGTATGATCAATTCTTCTTGTTGCGTCGCACCGCCAAGCCCAGGCCAAGCAGACCGGCGCCGAGAAGAAGCATGGTGGCCGGCTCGGGAACAGGTGCCACCGAGATGCCCAGGTAGAACTGAGCCGCCGTGCTGCCGTCCTCACTTGCAAGCCAGCCAAAATAGTCTGTGTCCACGCCAAGCTGACTGACAATGAAATCATGATACGCACCAGTGATGAGCCCGAAACCGTCGCTCAAGAAGGAGAAGTTATATGTATAGCCATCGTAGTCGAATGCGCCGCTGGTCGCACCCGGATCGGTGAGAATGAAAATATCCATGGGCGTCTCAATATTTCTGTTTGGAGTCTCGAAGAACAGAAATTCAAGATATGTAGTTTCGACCGGAAGCGGCAATCCAGCAGGAATAAATGGTGAAAACTCAACAGTCGCTTCGACTTTACCATACGTAAGGTTAGGATATGATGAACTCATCAAATAATTAAAATGTGTAATTGATACAACCTCTACAGCATCCCCGGAAGTCATAAGGTTGTTGCCACTGACGGGTCCGTCGATCACAAGCGAACTTTTCAGCCCTGTTTGAGAAAAGACGGATGGAACTCCCCAGGACAGAGTTCTGCTGTCCGCACTCAGTTCCATATAATCTTGGTTGCCGTCTTCGTTGCTCCAATCAACAAAAGTCGCATCATTGACATACGACCACTGCGTAACCAGCGCTGCGGAAGCCAATGTCGCCGAAAAGATGAACGCCGCCGCCAAACATGTCGCTGCTAGTTTTTTCATCACAGTAGTACTCCAATGTTAAATAATTTTGTCGTTCCAACATAACATTGCACTGAGCATGCCAAAACAAAAACTACTGATATTATACAATTTTTCACTAAGCCCGCCTCAGAAAAAACATATACTGTAAAATTCTCCGACATGCTCCCGGCGCAAGTTTACATGCCAAAAAAAAATCCAGAAACCGACGAGACTTTTAAAACGTGACAGCTTGGGCTCCCTGCAAAAATCGCGAGGCACCATGCTAAGTCATTCACCCGTCCGAATGAATCCATATGTATTATCAGATGGTTGAAAAAAACCACGAAGCCCTTTTTCAAGGGAATGACAACTTTTTGCAGTGATACCTCACATGCGAAAAGCCCTTTTGATTGATGCCCGGCGAAGATCAGTTTGAATGCTGCGCCTCCACGTCCGGAGAAGCAATGGGTACAGCGAGCTCAACGCCTACGGAGTATGTACCCATGAGCGAAGAGGCATCGGTCTGCCCCCAGCGCACATGGCCCTGATAGCTGTCGCTCAAATCATAGCCATCCACTTCTCTCCCGGGGCTTGCGATAATCGACAAGATGTCGCCAACTTTGAATGCACAATCCGTCTCTATGAGAAACCCTTGCCTGCTCATGTTGAGGATACGGCCCAACACGATCGTGTCTTTTTTTTTCCCGCATATGATTCCACAGGGAAAAAGGCAGGCGTGACGCTTCCATTTTCTGATTTTTTGCTCTGTCGTCGACATGATATGTCCTGCCTTGAGGTATTTTGCATTATTCTCAAACATCCAATGCGCAGTCATGATTGATAATCCTGACAAGGAGCGCATTTTACAATCGCATCAAGCAACGAACGTACCAGCAGGCCACAACCGCACCGGCGCGGCCATGGAGCGCATTTCAATATGGGCATACGCATCCTGACATCGCGCGCATCAGAAAAATTTCGGAGATTTGTAAGGTATTACGCACGGACCTGTCGGAAAACGTTACATATGGGCATCGTTTTTCGATTCAGGCAAAGCCGCAAAGTCCGGACTTGCGTGGCCCAGCCGGTGTTAAATTTCGGAAACTTTCGAACAGGCCGCGCCAAGGCCTCAAAAGCACCCTCAGACCGTGGGAAAATCGCACAGGCTGACCTGGTTATGGCAGGCGGAAATGACGATTAAAGAAGCCGATTTTTGGCATAAAACATGAAACAGCATAATCACGAAAAGCCGTTCCCAATTCCGGCAAACACTCGTGACATACCCGGCGGCGCGGACAAATGGCGGATGCCTCTCCTTGCTAACGATGACGCAACCCCGTCATTCGTTGCGGTGCCAGGCAACGAAGCCACGAGTTGAGCATACCCCTCCCTGACAAGCCACCAGGGGGGGGGATTTTTTTGGGTATTACGAAGGGTTTCTTTCGGTGGCGAGTGCCGTGAAGGCTTCGGTCGTCATCGGCCGACCAAGGTAGTATCCCTGTCCTTCGGCGCAATGGTGTTTTTTGAAGAAGGCATGTTGCGTCTTCGTTTCAATGCCTTCGGCCACTATTCGGTGATTAAAGCCCCTCGCCATCGCCATGAGGGCGGTGGCGACAGCCTTCCCTGACTTGGCCTTGATGTTGTGCACGAACGACTTGTCAATCTTAACCGTGCCGATCGGAAATTCCCGCAAAAAGCTCAAGCTGGCATACCCTGTGCCAAAGTTGTCCACGGCAAGTTGCACGCCAAGGCTCTTGAGCGCATGCAAAGCGGGCAGAGCCTGTTGCGAATCCCGCGAGAGTTCGTTTTCACTCATTTCAATTTGCAGGTACCGCGGTGGAAGACCCGTGTCATCCAGGATGGCGCGGACTCCTGTCACAAAATGCTTGTCGCTGAATTCAACCGCCGAGACATTGACCGCGATCCGGCTCAGTTTAAGGCCAGCCTTTCGCCACGCCTGCGCCTGCCTGCAGGCCTCACGGATCACCCACTGCCCGATTGGCAGGATGAGCCCGCAACTCTCGGCAATTGCGAGGAACTGCGCCGGGAAGTTGAGCCTGTGATCGGAACGCTCCCAGCGCAAAAGGACCTCGGCACCGGTAATGGCACCGGTCTCAAGATCTACCGTCGGCTGGTAGTGCAGGATGAATTCGCCTTGCTCAAAAGCGCGCTTCAGTGCCTGCTCGGCGGACTTGCGCATGGCTGAACTGGAACCGGGGTTCATGCTCGGTGTGAAAATCTCATAACTGTTACGGCCGCTTTTTTTGGCCTGATACATCGCGATGTCCGCGTTGCGCATCAGCACGTCAGCGTCAGCGCCGTCATCCGGGTACATGCTGACGCCGATGCTCAAGGTGACGCGGAGTTCTTGTCCCAAAATGAAATGGGGCTCTGCGACGCTCTGAATCAGTTTCTCGGCGGCCAGCGCAGCGCTTTGCACATCCTCGACTTCCGGAAGAAGAACCACGAATTCGTCGCCG
>JAWLHW010000080.1:0-9777 GCA_041690155.1 Desulfomicrobium sp.
GGCCGCCAGCCCCTTTGATTACTGGCTGCACGCACAGGACGGGCCCGGCGCGCACGTCATCGTCAAGCGCGACTTCCCGGCCCAGGAAGTGCCCGAGCAGACCATCCAGCAGGCGGCGGCACTGGCGGCTCTTGCCAGTCATCTGAAAATGGCGGATCGGGGCGAGGTGCTCCTGTGCCTGGTCAAGGATGTGCGGCCCATAAAGGGCGCGGCCCTCGGAATGGTCGGGGTGGACAAGGTTCTGCGCACGGTGCGTCCGGTCATCGACCCCGCCCTGGAAGAAAACCTTCGCCTTGAAGGGCAGCGCTGACTTTACATCCTGTCCTGCCGGACATACTAGTGACAGCCACAACATTTGCGCGAGGTATATTCATGTTGATCGATTCCCACGGCAGAAAAGTCAGTTATCTGCGTCTGAGCATCACGGACCGCTGCAACCTGCGTTGTCTGTATTGCAGGCCCCAGGCGGAATGGACTTTCATGCCCCATGAACAGATTCTGTCTTTCGAGGAGATGGCCGAGCTGGTTGACGTGGCCAAGCAGGCCGGGGTGGAGAAGGTCCGCTTGACCGGCGGAGAACCTTTTGCACGCAAGGATTTCATTCCTTTCACAGGGCGTCTGCATGCCAAGTATCCCGACCTGGATCTGCGCATCACCACCAACGGCACCCTGCTCGCGGGCCGCGTGGACGAACTGCGCGAAGCCGGCGTCTCCTGCCTGAATATTTCTCTTGATACCTTGCAGCGCAAAAAATTCGAGGAAATCACCAAGGTCGACGCCTACGATCAGGTCCGGGCGGGCATCGATGCCTGTCTTGAGGGTGGGCTCAGGGTCAAGGTCAATGTCGTGGCCCTGAAGGGGATCAACGACGATGAGTTGCCCGGGTTCGTGGATTTTGCTCGTGACAACGGTGTGGATGTGCGTTTTATCGAGTTCATGCCCATCGGCTACCAGTCGCGCTGGAGCCGTGACAATTACTGGCCTGCCGAAGAGATCATCGCCGAGGTGGAGAAGCTGGTGCCTCTTGAGGAGGTGCTTGAAGCGTCCCGCAACAGCGGTCCGGCGCGGATGTACGGAATTTCAGGAGGGTCCGGGAGAGTCGGGGTCATCTCGGCGGTCAGCAATCATTTCTGCGAGAGCTGCAACCGCTTCCGGGTCACCTCCGATGGCAAGCTGCGCACCTGCCTTTTTTCAGACCGGGAATATGACGTGCGCTCCATTCTGCGCGATCCGGGGCATACCATGCAGGATATGCTCGACCTTTTTGCCCGCGCCAACGCGGAAAAACCCATGGGCTACCGGCTCTTGCAGGATCGCGAGCGCAATCAGGTCTGTGACAGGGCCATGACGGCCATCGGCGGCTAGGATTTTTTTTTGTGGACCAGATCGTCCACGGCTTCGGGCGTGGACGGAATGGAAAGGGTGGGTTTTCCTTCCTCCAGAATGCGGTCGATATCCAGGGTTTCGATGACAACGTCGGATCCGAAGGCGTCTTCCTGCAGGGCAAGGTAGGCGGTCTTGGAAAAGGCCCGGGACTTGGCCCACCAGGAACTGCCTTTTTGCTCCCAGAAGCGCTGTCCGGATCGGTAGGCATACATGCCCGAACAGGCCAAAAATGCGAGATTGGTCTTGATTGCGGTCACGAAGGCTTTCCTCACCATGCTTTTTGCTTCTTGAAAAGCAAGTTGCGTTTCCTGTCTGACGGCCGGCAGTTGGCTGGTTTCTTCTCTACTCTTTGTACTCATATTTTTTCGGCCGCTGGCGGGCCTGGGATCGATGCTTTGTGTTGCTGGAAATCTGCGATGCGAAGTCTATCACTTACGGGAGTCCGGACAGATTTGCAAATGGAGCTGAGGGTGGGTAGGTATTTTCAAACAATTCATCCGGAGTGCGAAAACGCATGGAGACTCAGGAAATAGCTTTTGAAAACATGGATTTCACCCGCGAAGTCTTTGGCCCCGGGAACGCGCATCTGGACACCGTGGCCGGGATGACGGGTGTGAAGGTCGAGAGCCGGGGTAACGAACTCTCCATTTCCGGCGAAGACCAGCTCATGGTCGGCCTGGTCTGCCGGTATTTTGCCCAGATTTACGATCTGGTCCGGGGCGGACATCAGCTTTTTGAGCGTGACATCGAGCAGAGTCTGCGCATCATGCTGCGTGATCCGTCCACCCCGCTCAAAACGTATTATCAGGAAGCGCTTTTCGCGGTCTCATCCCGCAAGACGGTCTGCCCCAAGACCGTGACCCAGCGCGAGTACCTGCACGCCTTGCGCGAACTGGATCTGACTCTTGGCATCGGCCCGGCCGGCACGGGCAAGACCTATCTGGCCGTGGCTGTGGGCGTGTCCCTGTTTTTGCAGAAAAAGGTCAAGCGCCTGATCCTGACCCGGCCAGCCGTGGAAGCGGGCGAAAAGCTCGGTTTCCTGCCCGGCGATCTGGTGGAGAAGATAAATCCGTACCTGCGGCCGCTTTATGACGCCCTGCACGACATGCTCGATTACACCAAAGTGCAGGAAATGATCGGCACCGGCGCCATCGAGATCGCGCCCCTGGCCTTCATGCGCGGCCGTACCCTGAACAACGCCTTTGTCATTCTCGACGAGGCCCAGAATACGTCTCCCGAACAGATGAAGATGTTCCTGACCCGCCTGGGCTACGGGTCGCGGGCCGTTGTTACCGGCGACATCACCCAGATCGACCTGCCCGGGCATATCGGGTCGGGCCTTGTGCAGGCCATGGAAGTGCTGAAGGATGTGCAGGGCGTCGCCATGATCCATTTCACCGAGGCGGACGTCATCCGCCATCCGCTGGTGGGGCGCATTGTCCGTGCCTATGACCAGCACCGTCAAGCCGCCCTGTCACGCGAGGGCGATGCGTCCAGGCCGATCGCGCGCGGCAAGGGTCGCCGTGTCACGCCGGTGCGGGAGGGCTGATGCTGCATCTGGATCAGACCGTGCCTGTTGATCCGCGTTTCCCCTTGTCGGGTCCTGAGCTCATGGATATCTTTGAAGGTCTGGCTGCAACTTTCGGCCTTAACGAGTGGCAGCTCTCCCTGCGCATTGTCGATGATCGGGAAATGGCCGATTTGAACGGCCAGTATATGGGCTGTCTGGGTCCGACCAACGTGCTCAGCTTCCCCGGCGGCGAGGATGACTGGCTGGGGGATCTGGTGCTGTCCGTCGAGACCCTGGCCCGGGAATCCTGGCTCTACAACCAGGATCCCCACGAATACACCGTGCGTCTGCTGGCCCATGGCCTGCTGCATCTCATGGGGCACGATCACGGCCCAGAGATGGAAACGCTGACCGAGCTTGGAGTGGATTCGGTCCGGCTTGAAGCGGACGAATCCTTCAGGCGCCTGTTCTCTTCAGTCTGAGCACATCCCTCCACAAGCGCGGGCTTATGCGCGTAAAGCGGTCGAAGTCCGAGACGATCTCAAGGCCCGGAACAATGGCGCGAAAGACCGGCAGTCGCAGTTCGCGTTTGGTCAGGTTGGCGTAGATCGGCGAAAAGCCCCGGGCGTCAAGGATCGCTTCGAGCAGGGCCAGGTCGCCTGCGGCCGAACCCGTGGAATAGTCCGGCAGATCTTCGAGCATGCGCGTTGGGAGATCTTCAGGGCCGGCCGCCGAAGCTTCTTTGCCGGGAAAGGGGAAGGGCGTTTCGGTCAGGGCCGACAGCGCTGCCCGCTTGCCCGACAAGGAAGCGCCCGTGGCCTTGACCAGTCCTCCATTCTGCAGATGCACGAAACATTTATAGCAGGGCACTCCCAGATCCGTGGTCAGATCCTGAAAAACAGGATCAATGCCCTGTTCGCGGTAGCGCTCCAATAACTCGTGTATGCTGGCGTCCCTGCTCTGCACCCGAAAGCAGCGCGAAGAATCGAACACGCTGACGGCCTCGGCGTCGCGCTCCACAACTTCAAGCAGCCCGCTGACCTTGGCTTCTTCCGGGGTGTTCCCCGAGGCCAGGCCCGTGGAGCCCAGCCCGCTGAACAGGCGGATCTCATCCAGATTGGTGAACAGGTATACGGACTGGACCGGGACGAACCGGGCCTGTCCGTTTTTGTCGTGGGCGGTCATCCAGTGCAGGGGTTGCTGCGCGTAGGGCACTTCAAGACGCATGATGTTTGGGTCCATGGCCATGTCGCCCAGATCACGGCAGGTGCCGACTCGAATTTCGCCTTCATCCTGGCTGCCCGAGATGCGTTGATCCCGGATGTCGGCAAAGGAGCTGTAGCGTTCCACGATCTCCATGGCCAAAGATGCCTGCGCATCTTCCAGGCGCAGCCCCCGGCCGTAGCTGGTCATGAGTCCGTCCAGACGGTGGTTGAAACTGCCGCAGCGCGTAGCGCGGTCCAGCCGCCAGCGGCGCAGCACTCCCCAGGGGGCCAGGGACGCGTGATGGCGCATCTGCGGTCCGTCCAGGATGCCCAGGCCATAGAGTCGCTCCATGGCCAGCGCGTAGGTTTGCTTCGCCGGTCGTCTGGGACATGGGGGCAGGGGCGCGAGGGCGGCCTTGATCCCGGCCGGGTTGAGCGGGGCCTGCTCCGGGGCCGGTTTGAGGGGCAGCGCGCCAATGTCGCCGGGCAGGGGCTTGTGCTCGAAGATATTGGCGGCCAGCAGGCGGCTTGCGCGGGCGTGAAGGTCATGCTCGGGCAGGGACACGCTGCGCAGGAATATCTGAGGGGTCAGGTCCGCCAGCATGGGTGCCTGCGTGCGCATCCGCTCCCAATGTTCGAAGAGGGCCGGGGTCAGGAGCACGGCTTCGAGGATGAGGCTCTTGATGACGGGGTCGGCGTCAATATACAGGGCGTGCAGATTGTCCGCACCCTGGGCGGCCAGGATGGGGCGGACATGGGCGCGCATGAACTCATCGTTGGGGGTGCGACGGACATGCTCCAGGCATTGCGTAATATCTAGGGATTCGGCAGGTGCAGGGCTGAAGTAGGCCACGCCGAGCAGGCTTTCCTGATGGGCCAGTCGGTAGCGCAAAGGGACGGATTCACCTGGAGCGGTCACGGTGTTCTCCTGTAGCGGTTGGTGTGGAGCTTGGTATCTATCTTGCTTGAAAACCTCTGCCAAGGAGATGCTGCCATGAAATTTTGCATGCTGTTCGTGCTGTTGTGTTGCGGTTGCGCGTATTCACCGGTGGACGTGAGCTTGAGTGAAATCCGCTACCATGATGACGCCCCGGTCGTTTTAAGCCCACTGGTCGAGGCCGTGACGCCCGAGTCCCTGCCCGAAAGCGGCCTTAAAGCCCTGATCCTGCCCTTTGCCCTGCGCCAGGATATTGCCGTGCGCAAGGATGTGGGCAGGGAGATGGCGGATATATTTCGCCTTGCCTGGCTTAATCGCCGGGTTTTTGAGGTTATGGAATACGACCCTTCCCGGCCGTGGCCAGGGCTTGCCGAAGCCATGGCGCAGGCCAGGGCCAAGGGCGCCAATATTTTGGTCAGCGGCAACGTGTCCCAGTTTTATGAGGGCGCTCGAACTGGGCGGACCTCCATTGGCGTGACAGTGGAGATTCACTGGGTGTCGGACGGCGGGTTGATCTGGTCCGCAGCCCAGGCCGCCACCATGGAGAGCGCACCGGACAAGGATTTTGCCCTGTTCCGAAGCTCGAGACGCCTGCCCGAAGATCCGACCTACGCGGTCATGAGGACCCTGTCCCAGAGCATGGCCGCGGGTTTTGCCCGTCACGCCGCTCAAGAGTAGCCTCCCTCCTTGTCCCGTTTGTTTCGGCCAGTGCTTTTGCGCTGGCTTTTTTATTTTATTCCGGATAGTTATTGCGCACTTTACAAACCGGGGAGAAGCTCTGTAGGAATCATCTTTTTTGCGAACATGGCGTAACACATAAACCGGCTCACCGGATGATCAGGTGATATCATGAAGCATTTTTTATCGATTAATAGTCTGATGGCCACCGAGGCCATGGATCTGGTGCTGCGGGCCAAGGAAATGAAGGACGGGGATTACCGTTCCGATCTGCTCGCCGGGAAGACTCTGGCCATGATTTTCGAGAAGGCCTCCACGCGAACCCGCGTCTCTTTTGAGGTCGGCATCCGTCATCTGGGCGGCGACACGATATTCATGACCCCGGCCGATTCCCAGCTGGGTCGCAGCGAGCCTCTGAAAGACACGGCCCGCGTCTTGTCCCGCTACGTGCAGGGCATGGTCGTGCGCACCTTCGCCCAGAAAAATGTCGATGAACTGGCCCGTTACGGCAGCATCCCGGTGGTCAACGCTTTGACGGACATGTACCACCCCTGTCAGATCATGAGCGACATGCTCACCATCTACGAGCGCACCACAAACCTCAAAGACCTGGTCATCTCCTGGATCGGGGATGGCAACAACATGGCCCATTCCTGGATCAATGCCGCCGTATATTTCGGGTTTCAGCTCAATGTCGCCTGCCCCGAGGGCTACACCCCGGACACGGCGGTGCTGGAACGGGCGCTGAAAATGGGTGCCAAGGTCTTTGTGACCGATGATCCGAAGGCCGCCATCGCCGGTTCCCATTTCGTCAACACCGACGTGTGGGCCTCCATGGGTCAGGAAGCGGAGCAGAAAAAGCGCGAGAAGGCCTTTGCCGGATATCAGGTCGACGATGAACTGCTCGCCCTGGCCGACCCGAATGCCAAGGTGCTGCATTGCCTGCCCGCCCATCGCGGCGAGGAGATCAGCGAAGCGGTGTTCGAAGGACCCCAGTCCATTGTCTTTGATCAGGCCGAAAACCGTCTGCACATGCAGAAGGCCATTCTGGAATGGATTTACAGCTAATGCGGCGTCGCCGCTTTGCATAACGGAGCACTCCCATGAGCAAGATAGAAAAAGTCGTGTTGGCATATTCAGGCGGCCTCGATACCTCGGCCATCCTGAAATGGATCAAGAAAACCTACGAATGCGAAGTCATCACCATGACCGCGGACCTGGGTCAGGGCGAGGAACTGGACGGCCTTGAGGACAAGGCTCTTTCCACCGGCGCAACCAAGGCCTACGTCGTGGACCTGCAGGAAGAGTTCGTCTCCGATTATGTTTTCCCCATGTTTCGGGCTAACGCGGTCTATGAGGGGGGCTACCTGCTCGGTACTTCCATCGCCCGTCCGCTCATCGCCAAGCGCATGGTCGAGATCGCACTGGCCGAGGGCGCCCAGGCCGTGGCCCACGGCGCCACGGGCAAGGGCAATGACCAGGTCCGTTTTGAGCTCTCGACTCTGGCTTTGGCTCCTCAACTCAAAACCATAGCCCCCTGGCGCGAATGGGACCTCAATTCCCGCACCGACCTGCTCGCCTTTTGCGAAGAGAACGGCATTTCCGTGCCCGTGACCCGGGAGAAACCCTATTCCTGCGACCGCAACCTGCTGCACCTGAGCTTCGAGGGCGGAGAACTGGAAGACCCGTGGTCCGAGCCCGGTCCCGGCACCTATCAGATGAGCGTCAACCCCGAGGACGCGCCGAATACCCCGGAGGTCATCACCCTCGATTTCGAGCAGGGCAACCCCGTGGCCCTGAACGGCGAGGCCCTGAGCCCCGCGAAGATGCTCGCGGCCCTGAACGAAGTTGGTGGACGGCACGGTATCGGCCGCCTGGACATGGTCGAGAACCGCTTTGTGGGCATGAAGTCCCGCGGCGTTTACGAAACTCCGGGCGGAGCCATCCTGCAGCGCGCTCATCGCGACCTCGAAGGTGTCTGCATGGACCGCGAACTTCTGCATCTGCGGGATACGCTCATTCCCCGTTACGCCGAGATGGTCTACAACGGCTATTGGTTTGCGCCCGAGCGTGAAGCGCTGCAGGCCTTCATGGACAAGGCCCAGGAGACCGTGACCGGCACCGTGCGCCTGAAGCTTTACAAGGGCGGGGTCTATCCGCTTGGACGCAAGTCGCCGTATTCTCTTTACAATCCGGAGCTGGCCACTTTTGAGAAGGATGAAGTGTACAATCAGGCCGACGCGGCCGGTTTCATCAAGCTGCACGGCCTTCGCCTGCAGGCCCGTCAGCCTTTTCTGAACAAGATCAAGGGCTAGACCATGACTTCGACCCAGAAGGAAAAAAAATTGTGGGGCGGCCGCTTTTCCGGCGACACCGCCCCCCTGGTCGAGCGCTACACCTGCTCCGTGGGTTTTGATTCGCGCCTGCATGCCCAGGATATCGACGGCTCCAAGGCGCATGCCTCCATGCTGGCCAGTCAGGGAATCATCAGCCAGCCGGAATGCGACGCCATCCATCAGGGCCTGGAGCAGATCCGGGGCGAGATCGCGGACGGGACCTTTGTCTGGCGGCAGGATCTCGAAGATGTGCACATGAACATCGAGCAGCGCCTGACCGAGATCGTCGGCACTCCGGGCCAGAAACTGCACACGGGGCGTTCACGCAACGATCAGGTGGCGCTGGACTTCAGGCTTTTTGTCGCTGCGTGCCTTGACGAGTGGGCCGCGAACCTGCGCGGGCTGATCGGGGTGCTCGCGCAGCGGGCCGAAGAGCATCAGGATGTGCTCCTGCCGGGCTGCACCCATTTTCAGCCGGCCCAGCCCGTCAGCCTGGCCCAGCACCTGCTGGCCTATGCCCAGATGTTTCGCCGCGACCACGACCGGGTTCGCGACGCGCTGGTCCGAACCAGGGTTTCTCCTCTTGGCGCCGCCGCCCTGGCCGGAACAACCCATCCTCTCGATCCGGGTCAGGTCGCCTCGACCCTGGGCCTTGACGGGACGTTCGCGAACAGCATGGACGCCGTCTCGGACCGCGACTTCGTGCTGGAGGCCACGTTCTGCGGCAGCCTGATCATGATGCACCTCTCGCGCCTGTGCGAGGAAATCATCATCTGGGCCAACCCGCAGTTCGGCTTTGTGCGACTGCCGGACGCCTATTCCACGGGTTCGTCCATCATGCCCCAGAAGAAGAATCCGGACGTGGCCGAACTCATGCGCGGCAAGACCGGCCGGGTCTATGGCGACCTCATGGCTCTTTTGACCCTCATGAAAGGTCTGCCCATGGCCTATAACCGGGACATGCAGGAAGACAAGGAACCCTTTTTGGATACGCACGACACTGTCGCGCCGTCTCTTGCCATCATGGCCGGCATGCTCTCGGAGCTTGGTTTCAATCGTGAGCGCATGCACCGGGCCCTGAAAGCCGGATTCCTGAATGCCACCGAACTTGCCGATTATCTGGCGGCCAAGGGCGTGCCTTTCCGGCAGGCGCATCATATTACGGGCGCGGCCGTGGCCTTTGCCGAACAGAACGGGATCGGGCTTGAGGATTTGAACATTGGCCAGTTGCAACGTTTTTCCGCGGATATCGGCGAGGATGTCTTTGCGGTCCTTGATTATGAGAACGCAGTAGCCAGACGGCACGTACCCGGCGGAACGGGGCCCAAATCCGTCCAAAGCCAGATTGCGGGCATTTCATCATGGCTGGATTCGGTATCGTAGAATTGTGTTTCGGCTGAAACCAGGCCTGCCCTTGTCTCATCAGGAATTATCTTGAAATGAAGAACCCCGCGTCGTGCTCACGGCGCGGGGTTCTTCATTTCAAGCTGGCTGTTAAGAGCCTTTCGTTTGCATTTTCTGCTTGTGCGAGCCTTGCTGTTCGTTGGAATGCCGAGGCACCATGGTCGGCCTGGGAATACGTGTTAATGAGTAGTTTGGGTGTATGATTTTAGGTAAAGTTATTAGTTAGTCGATCCTGAAAAACTGTTAAAACGCCACGTCAGGCACAGACCAGAACAGGCCGAACGTTGGGTCGAAGTACGTGCCCAAGGAATTTGAGGCACA
>JAWLHW010000081.1:0-9592 GCA_041690155.1 Desulfomicrobium sp.
GAGGACGGCGCGGATTATTCCTCGCGCAGCAACGATCCGGTGCGCATGTACCTGCGCGAAATGGGCGCGGTGGGCTTACTTGACCGTGACGGCGAGGTTTATATCGCCAAGAAGATAGAAGCCGGCGAGCTTGAAGTCATGTACGCGCTGGTCGAGGTGCCCGTGGCCGTGGAAGAGCTCGTTCGCGTGGGCGAGGATCTGAAAAAGGGCCGCATGAAGCTCAAAGACGTGGTCAAGACCATCGAGGAGGACGACCCGTCCGAAGAGGAGATGAACCAGCGCGAGCGCGTCATCAAACTTCTGGAGGATGTGAAGAACATCTACCGCAAGAAGAAGCCTCTCTACACCCGTCTCGACGAGTGCGCGACTCTCGATAAGCGCGTTTTCGGCGTGCAGAAGAAGATCATGGATTACAAGGAAGGCGTGGTGCAGTGCCTGCGCGACATCAAGCTCGAGAAGACGCTCATCGATCGCATCATCGAGACCGTGGGCGATTACGTGCGCCAGATGCACAACTGCCGCCGCGACCTTTCGGCCTATATTCTGTCTCTGGGCAAATCCCAGGACGAGATTTTCGGCATATTCAAGCAGCTCGAAGAGCGCACCATCAACCCTGTGGCCGCGGCAGATCAGCTCGGCATGACCATGGAAGAGCTTTTTTCCTTCAAGGAAATGGTCAACGGCAAGATCGAGATCCTGGGCAAGCTGCAGGAAAACGCCATGCACGACGTGGAGCAGCTCGAAGAGATCCTGTGGCGCATCCGCAAGGGCAACACCGACGCCCTCGATGCCAAGCAGGAGCTCATCCGCGCCAACCTGCGCCTGGTCGTGTCCATCGCCAAGAAATACACCAACCGCGGTTTGCAGTTCCTCGACCTCATCCAGGAAGGCAACATCGGCCTCATGAAGGCCGTGGACAAGTTTGAATATCAGCGTGGCTACAAGTTCTCGACCTACGCCACATGGTGGATTCGCCAGGCCATCACCCGCGCCATCGCGGATCAGGCCCGCACCATCCGCATCCCGGTGCACATGATCGAGACCATCAACAAGCTGGTGCGCACCTCGCGCTATCTGGTCCAGGAACTCGGCCGCGACCCCTCCCCGGAAGAGATCGCCGAGCGCATGGACTACCCGCTGGAGAAGGTCAAAAAGGTCCTCAAGATCGCCAAGGAGCCCATCTCCCTTGAAACGCCCATCGGCGACGAAGAGGATTCGAGCCTGGGCGATTTCATCGAGGACAAGAAGGCCGTGGCCCCGGCCGACGAGGTGGTCAACACCAAGCTGGCCGAGCAGATCGCCCAGGTCCTGTCCGATCTGACCCCGCGTGAGGAGCAGGTCCTGCGCAAGCGTTTCGGCATCGGCGAGAAGAGCGACCACACCCTTGAGGAAGTGGGCAAGCTTTTCAACGTCACCCGCGAACGCATCCGCCAGATCGAGGCCAAGGCCCTGCGCAAACTGCGCCATCCCGTACGAAGTCAGCAGCTGCGTTCCTACTATGAGTCCTAGGCCCGGCGAGATCGAAAATCCTAAGGCAACCCCCTGGGTTGCCTTCTTTTTTTGGGTTCCGATTAGGGTACTTCTTGGCGCGTTGCTGCTGCTCGTTTTTGCGCAGGGAGCTCTGGCCGAAACATGGCGTGTCGGGGTCAAGGCTGTTCTGGACGGAGACACGATGGTCCTGGACGGCGGAAAGCGCCTGCGGTTGCGCGGTATCGACGCTCCCGAGGTCTCGCGCCGGGACAAGTCCGGGCAGTATTACAGCAGACAGTCCCGCGAGAGGCTTGCCTCGCTGGTTTCCGGCCGGATTCTCGTGCTGGACAAAGCGGAGCTCGGCACGGACCGCTATGGCCGATTGGTCGGAGTTGCGCGGCTTGCGGACGGACGAATGGTCAACCTGCTGATGATTGAAGGGGGCGCGGCTTTTGTTTATCCTCACGCGTCCGATAAGGACAGGGAGTTGACCCGTCGGCTGCATGCGGCCCAGAAAGAAGCCATGGACCGGGGAAAGGGTTTTTGGCCCGCCCTCTTGCGGTCCCCCGGGGCGAAGACGGTTTACATGGGCACGAAAAGCACCAAGCGATTCCATACCTTGACCTGCTCGCAGGGGCGCAAGGTCGGAACCGCCAACCGGGTCTATTTTTCTTCCTTGCAGGAAGCCTTCGCTGCCGGTTATGCACCGGCGCGGGGCTGTTCTCCATGGCCCTCGGAAACGGGCCGCTAGCTCACTAAAACTGGAGCGATTTGCTTGAAAGCCATTATTGTCGGAGCCGGAGAGGTCGGATTTCACATAGCCAAGCGATTGGCGTCCGAAAACAAGGATGTCGTGGTTATCGACCGCAATCCTGCGGTGCTGCAACGCATTCTCGAACATATGGACGTGCAGGTGCTGGAAGGCTCGGGCTGCAGCCCGAAGGTGCTGGGTGAGGCGGGCATAGCCAAGGCCGACATGCTGCTGGCCGTGACCGACAGCGACGAGATCAATCTCATGGCCTGCACTTTCGCCAACATGCTTGCTCCGGGACTGACCAAACTGGCCCGGATCCGCAACGACGAATACACGGCCTATGGCCAGCAGCTGGCCAAGGGCATCGGCATCGGGATTATCATCAATCCGGAAGTCGAAGTGGTGCGGACCATCGAGCACATGCTGCGCGCCCCGGGAGCTGTCGATATCTGCGATCTTGCGGGCGGGCGGATCAAGATAGTCGGAACCTGGATCACTTCGGGGAATCCAATGGCCGGGACCAACCTCATGGACTTGCGGCGCAAGGCCGGAGACATGGAGCTTATCGTTGCGGCCATCGTGCGCGACGACAAAGTCATCGTGCCTACGGGTTCCGACGTTATCCTGGACGGGGATCTGGTCTATTTTGTCTGCGAGGACAGACAGTTGCAGGCAGTGTTTTCCTTTCTGGGCAACCGGTCCGGGAAAAAGAGCAACGTGCTGATCATCGGAGGCGGGAATATCGGCCTGCGTCTGGCCCGCGCCCTGGAAAAAAAGCCTGTTCATGTCAAGCTGATGGACAAGGACCCCGAGCGTTGCGCGGTGCTGGCCGGAGAGTTGGACCGGACCGTGGTCCTGGTCGGGGACGGTACGGATCAGGAGGCGCTTCTCCAAGAGAACATCGGCGCCATGGATGTGGTGGTGACCATGACGGGCAACGAGGAAAGCAACATTCTTTCCTCGCTTTTGGCCAAGAAGCTGGGCACGCCCATGGCCATCACCCGCCTGAACAAGATCGAGTACATGCCGCTGGTGCGGGCCATCGGGCTCGAACACATCGTAAGCCCGCGGCTTTCGGCGGTGAACAGCATATTCAAGCATGTGCGAAGAGGCGGGGTCCTTTCGGCCGTGGCCATCAAGGACGGGGCCGAGGCCCTGGAGGCGCTGGTCGGTCCCGAGTCCAACCTTGTGGGCAAGGCTTTGAAAGACCTCACATTTCCCATGGGCGTGCTTGTCCTGTGCATCATGCGCGCCGACACGGTGCTCATCCCGACGGGTCTTGACGTGATCCAGCGCGGCGACCGGCTTTTCATTCTCAGTCTGACCGAGTCCATCCCCGGGGTGGAGCGGATGCTGTCCCGGGGACAGGAGCAGGGCTGATGCGCTGGTCCATCGCCCTGCACGTTACCGGCCTCATCCTGCTGTGTGTGGGCTTGTGCATGTTTTTGCCCCTGGCCTGCGGCTGGTACTATGAGGACTCGTCTGTAGCTCCGCTTTTTTTGTCCCTGTGCGTGACGGTGCTGGTTGGCACCTTTCTCATGTTTTCCTTTCAGCGCCCCAAACCGATGGTCATCAACCACCGGGAGGGAATGGTCATCGTCTCCCTGGGATGGGCCGCGTGCGCCTTTTTTGGAGCCCTGCCCTTTGCCCTGGGCGGGTTTCCCTCATTCACGGACGCATTTTTCGAATCCGTCTCCGGATTCACCACCACGGGCGCTTCCATCCTGACCAACATCGAGGCCCTGCCCAAGGGGCTCCTCTTCTGGCGCAGCCTGACGCACTGGCTGGGCGGCATGGGCATCATCGTTCTGACCATCGCCATCCTGCCCTTTCTGGGGGTGGGCGGCATGCAGCTCTACAAGGCCGAGGTGCCGGGCCCCGTGGCCGACAAGCTCCAGCCCCGGATCAAGGACACGGCCATGAGCCTGTGGAAGGTTTACGTGCTCTTCACGGTGGCCGAGGTCCTGCTTCTGATGTTTGGCGGCATGGACCTCTTCGAGAGCATCTGCCACGCTTTCGGGACCATGGCCACGGGCGGCTTCTCGACGCGCAACACCTCCATCGCGGCCTACGATTCCGCGTACATCGATGGCGTGATCACGTTTTTCATGCTCGTGGCCGGAGTCAACTTCGCCCTTCATTTCCAGCTCTTTCGCGGCAGGCCCCTGGCCGTCTGGCGGGATCCGGAGTTTCGTTTTTTCGCGATCCTGGTTCTGCTGCTGACTGCTGTCGTGACCTTTTCCATACAGAGTTCAAGCTATTCCTCCTGGCCGGAGGCTCTGCGCTTCGGATCGTTTCAGGTGGCTTCCATTCTCACCACCACCGGCTACGCCACGGCGGATTATGAGCTCTGGCTGCCCCTGCCGCAGGGGATGCTGCTGCTGTGCATGTTTATCGGCGGGTGCGCAGGGTCCACCTCTGGCGGGATCAAGTGCATGCGGATCATGCTGCTCTTCAAGCATGCCTACCGCGAACTGTTCCGGCTTGTGCATCCCCGGGCCGTGCTTCCGCTCAAGTTCGGATCCAAGCTGGTCAAGGAAGAGGTGCTGGCGAGCATCTGGGGTTTTTTTATCCTCTTCATCGTCCTTCTTGTCCTCTCGGCGCTGGCGCTGGCCGCCACGGGAGTGGACATACTTACGGCTTTCGCGGCGGTGGTGGCCTGTATCGGTAATATCGGCCCCGGTTTTGGCGAGGTCGGACCGGTGGACAATTACGCGGCCATCCCGACCCTGGGCAAGTGGGTGCTGAGTTTTTGCATGCTGCTTGGGCGCCTTGAGATATATACGGTTTTGGTGTTGTTCGTGCCTGAATTCTGGCGAAAATAGATAGCTCCGGGAGAAAATTATGACTGAATGGATAGAGGTGGGAAAATTTGCCGAGCTTGATGACGCTGCGCAGAAAGAGGCGAGCCGTCTGGCGGAATACGCCATGGACGTGGCCCTGGATCCTGGCAAGGTCATTCGTTTTGAAGAGACCGAAAAGGGCTTCAGACTGCTCGTCGATGAAGACCTGTACAAGTTTTATCAGGGACTTTGATGGGCCAGGCCGTGTTGCAGGGGATGCGCGCCCGTTTTGTGAGGATGGCCGGCGAGTATGCCGAGCGTCTGGGTGAACGGCGTGAGCACATCATTCTGAAGCGCGACCATTCCCTGCGTGTGCATGCCCTGGCTGCGAAGATCGTGGCCAGGGAAAGCATTGCTCCGGCAGCGCCATATCTGGCAGCGGCGCTTGTGCATGATATCGGCAGGTTTTCGCAGTTTGAGAGGTTCGGCACCTACCGCGACGACGTGTCCGTCGATCACGGCGAGGAGGGTGCGGACTTTCTGCGCAGCGGAGATTTCCTGGCGGCCTTTGAACCGCAGGTCCAAGAATGTATCATTCTGGCGGTGCGCTTGCACAACAAGCGTGAAATTCCAGACGACCTTGAACCGCTGAGCAGATCGCTGTGCATCGTCGTTCGGGACGCGGACAAGCTCGATATCGTGCCCGTTGTGCTGTCCAAGCTCAGTGCGTCCGGGCCGCGCGACTCCGTGGTCACCCTGGGGCTCATAGACGAACCGCAGGCTTGGACCGAGTCCGTTGCCGACGTCGTGGCCAGCGGAGAGAGCCCGGCTTATGGCGATCTTCGCTATATAAATGATTTCAAGTTGCTGCTTGCCTCATGGGGTCCGAAGCTGGTTCATGGCGCAAGCCGGCGCATTTTCTCCGGGCGCGGCTATCTGGACCGCCTCTTTGCCCTGCTTCCGCAAACCGAGCGCTTCACAGGGCTTAAAGGCAGCCTTGCCGCTGGTCTTGAGCGCTGAACTGCAACCACAAGAGTTCGTCCAGGGTGCGCAGGATCTCTCCGTACAGCCCCCCGTATCCGGGAAACTTCCCGAAAAGCTCCTGCTTTCTGCGCTGCAGGCCAGGCGAGGCGCTGGCTTCCGGCGATGACGGGGAGGTGGCCAGGATGCGACGTTCCTGCAACAGGTAATCGCGGGTCCGGGCGCAAAAATCCAGGCACAGTTCACGGCATGCGGCTCCATGTTTGGCCCAGTACTCTTTGGCCGGGGCTGTCGCCGGATTATGCCTGGCCTGCCAGGCCATGGCCAACAGGAAGTTGATGGGCGAGCCGGGAACCCCGCGCCGCCAGCCCAGAAGCCATGGGTTGCGCCAGGAGAGCAGGAAATGACCCTGTCCGAAAGCCACAAGATCGGCCAGGCCTGCGTGGATGTCGCGCAGTGTTGCATCATCCCACAGCGGCTCTTCCTTGCTCAGGTCCCAGGCTGGCACCGGGGCCTGCGGCCCGATTTCGAGCAGGTTCGAGAGCAGGGCGTTGGCCTGGGGCGAGGCAGGAGTCTCCAGATGGACATAGCTGAGCACAAAGGAGCCCTGACCATATCCGCCCCTGACGATGCAGGGCTCGTGGCGCAGTCGCTGCGGATCAAGGTTGATGCCGTACAGCTCTTCCCATTGCCCAACCTCCGAGGCCGCGATGCTGGACCAATCCAGGTCGGCTGACCAGAAATCAGGACACGGGGTTTCGTAGCGGGCCAGCACTTCGAGGTTCTCCTCGCCGGGTTCGAATTGCGATGGCCACCAGACCGGCAGGGCGGCCTCGTAATTCGTTCCGCCCTCGCTTACGAGGCACTGCAGGTGTCCGCTGAAATTGGGCAGGCGTTTTTTTGCCGCCTTGCGCGACCAGGAGCACAGATCCAGAAAGGGCGCGCCGCGTTCCGAACCGAGCGCCAGGCCCGCGCCTCCGCAGAAACCCAGGTACTTGCCGCCGCCGCGCACATGCTCGCGGATTTCCCGGCGTCCGTCCTCGCCCAGGGCCAGGGATTTGAGCCTGGCCCAGCCTCCAGGGACGAGCAGGGTCGACGGACCAAGGCCGCGCAAGGCTCCGGTACGAACCTGCTCGGCTTTGAGCAGGGTCACAGGGACGCGCAGGGCGTTCAGGGCGCGCAGGAGCAGTAATACCCACAGGTGTGATTCGTCCCACAGCAGGACCAGAGGCGGGAGGTGTCTGTGCATGTCCGACGGCCTAGCAGGAAGCACGTTGACGGGCAAGTCGGGCTTGATTTTTGGGGTGTGCCCCAGTACTCATTTTTGTTTCCGTAGCGCCGGACTTCCGGCGTTTTTTTGCCGCAAACAGCTCATTATCCGGAGTTCATCATATGGCCAACGAGACGCTTTCCAAGGGATACGAACCAGCCGACGTGGAAGAACGGTGGCTTGAGTACTGGAAGACGCACCAGAGTTTCACCCCCGACGCGGCCAAGGCCGCGGCCCACGTCAAAGACAACTACTCCATCGTCATCCCGCCGCCCAACGTCACGGGGGCCCTGCACATGGGTCATGCCCTGAACCTTACCCTGCAGGACATCATGTGCCGCTACATGCGCCAGCGCGGCAAGACCGTGCTCTGGGTGCCGGGCACGGACCATGCGGGCATCGCCACCCAGAACGTGGTCGAACGCAAGCTCCTGGCCGAAGGCAAGAAGCGTGAGGACCTGGGTCGCGAGGAGTTCATAAGCCGCGTCTGGGAATGGAAGGAGGACTACGGCGGGCGCATCCTGAACCAGATCCGGCGCATGGGCGCCAGCGTGGACTGGACCCGGGAGCGCTTCACCATGGATGAGGGCCTGTCCAAGGCCGTGCGCGAGGTTTTCGTCTCTCTCTACGAGCAGGGGCTTGTCTATCGCGGCAAGTACATCATCAACTGGTGCACCCGCTGCCACACGGCCCTGGCCGATGACGAGGTCGAATACGCCCCGGCCAAGTCGACCCTCTACCACCTGAGCTATCCTCTGGAGGACGGTTCGGGCTCCCTGACCGTGGCCACGGTGCGCCCCGAGACCATGCTCGGCGACACGGCCGTGGCCGTGCACCCCGAGGACGAGCGCTATCAGTCCATGATCGGCAAGCACGTCATCCTGCCGCTGGTGGGCCGCCGAATTCCGGTCATCGCCGACGCCTACGTGGACCGCGAGTTCGGAACCGGCTGCCTCAAGATCACCCCGGCTCACGACATGAACGACTGGGAGCTGGGCCGCAAATACGGTCTGGAGGCGGTCAGCGTCATCGATGACAAGGGCTGCATGAACGATAACGCGCCCGAGGCGTATCGCGGCTTGAGCGCCGCCGACTGCCGCACGCTCATCGTTCAGGATTTGCGCGCCTGCGGGGCGCTCACGGCCGAGGAACCCTACGAGAACAAGGTCAACCAGTGCTATCGCTGCAAGACCACCATCGAGCCTTTCGTGTCCGAGCAGTGGTTCGTTTCCGTCAAGCCCCTGGCCGAAAAGGCCCGCCTTGCCGTGGAGGACGGACGCACGACCATCTGGCCCGCACAGTGGAACAAGACCTATTTCAACTGGCTCGACAACATCCGCGACTGGTGCATCTCCCGCCAGCTGTGGTGGGGGCACCGCATCCCGGTCTGGACCTGCCAGGACTGCGGCGAGATCATCGTCGCCCGCGAGGATCCCACGACCTGCAAGTGCGGGAGTGCGAATCTGGTGCAGGACGAGGACGTGCTCGACACCTGGTTCTCTTCGGCCCTGTGGCCGTTTTCGACCATGGGCTGGCCGGAAAAGACCAACGAGCTCAAAGCCTTCTACCCGACCTCGCTTCTGGTCACGGGCTTTGACATCCTCTTTTTCTGGGTCGCCCGCATGATGATGATGGGCCTGCAGTTCATGGACAACGTGCCTTTCAAGGATGTCTACATCCACGCGCTGGTCCGCGACGAGCACGGCAAGAAGATGTCCAAGTCCACGGGCAACGTCATCGATCCCCTGGAAATGATCGACAAGTATGGCTGCGATTCGCTGCGCTTCACCCTGACCTCGTTCGCGGCCATGGGCCGGGACATCAAGCTGTCCGAGGCGCGCATCGAGGGATATCGGCATTTCATCAACAAGATCTGGAATGCGGCCCGTTTCGCCCTCATGCATGTGGATGGCAGCGAGCCGGAGTTCGACCCTTCCAAACTTTCCGGGTTGCACCATCGCTGGATTCTTCATCGTCTCGAGACGCTCAAGAAAGAGCACGCCGCCCAGATCGAGGGCTACCGCTTCAACGAGGCGGCCCAGGGCCTCTACGGATTCGTCTGGCGCGAGTTCTGCGACTGGTATCTGGAGCTGATCAAGCCCGAACTCTACGGCGAGGACGAGGAGGCCAAGGCCGCGGCGCGTTCGTGCCTGAAGCATGTGCTCTCCGAGATCATGATCATCGCCCATCCCGTCATCCCCTTCGTGACCCAGGAGATCTGGTCCTGCATCCCCGCGCTGGACGCCGAAAGCCTGTCCGTGCGCCCCTATCCCAAGGCCCGCCCCGAGTGCGAGGACGAGGCGTCCGTGCGCGACATGGAGTTCCTGCAGGGCA
>JAWLHW010000082.1:0-9518 GCA_041690155.1 Desulfomicrobium sp.
GGCCAAGTCGTCGTGGATTCGCCGCATGTTCGAGACCGGCATTGAGCTCAAGAAGAAGTACGGCGCTGAAAATGTCTATGATTTCAGCCTCGGCAACCCGGATCTGGCCCCGCCTGCGGCCGTGGCCGAGGGCCTGCGTGAGCTGGCCGAGGACGCTGGCAAGCCCTTTGCCTTCGGTTATATGCCCAACGCCGGCTATCCGCAGGTGCGTGAGCGTCTGGCCGAGGTGGTTTCGGTGGAGCAGGGCGTGGCCGTCGCGGCCGAAGAGCTGGTTATCACCTGCGGGGCGGCGGGTGGCATCAACTCCCTGTTCCGGGCCGTGCTCGAACCCGGAGACGAAGTGCTTTGCCCGGCTCCGTATTTTGTGGAGTACGGGTTCTATGCCGAAAATCATCGCGGGGTTTTGAAAACCGTCCCGTCCAAGCCGCTGACCTTCGAACTGGACCTTAAAGCGCTGACTGCGGCCATCTCGGACCGCACCCGCTGCGTGCTGATCAATTCGCCCAACAATCCGACTGGCCGGATCTACACCCTGGAAGAGCTCTCCCAGCTGGCCGACATCCTGCGGCAGGCTTCGTCCCGGACCGGGCGGCCCATCCTGCTCATTTCCGACGAGCCCTACCGCTTTCTGGCCTATGACGATACTGAAGTGCCCGCGATTTTCCCGATCTACGAGCACAGCGTTGTGATCAGTTCCTTCTCCAAGAATCTGGCTCTGGCCGGGGAACGGGTCGGGTACGTGGCCGTGAATCCGGCCATGCCTGAAGGCGCGCATCTGGTGGCGGGAGTGATTCTGGCCAACCGCATCCTCGGTTTCGTCAACGCACCGGCCGTTGGGCAGAAGCTTCTGGCCAAGGCTCTGGGCCATGAGGTGGACGCGTCGGTCTATGCCCGGCGCCGTGACGCCATGGCCGAGGTGCTGCGCGAGGCGGGCATTGAATTTTCCATGCCGCAGGGCGCGTTTTATTTCTTCCCGCGCATCCCCAAGGGCGGGGATGATGCGGCCTTCGTCAACGAGCTCATGCAGGAGCAGATCCTGGCCGTGCCCGGTTCGGGTTTTGGCTATCCGGGCTACTTTCGCCTGGCCTTCTGCGTGGACGAGTCCACCATTCGTGGCGCGGCTCCCGGCTTTGCACGCGCCGTGGCCAAGGCTCTGGGCTGATTTCGGGGCGGCGTGCGGGAGCACCGCACGCCGCATCACCACCCCGTGCTTCTGCTTGACGAGTGAGTCGAACTTGTCTATGCATCCCTTCTTCTTTTCCCTAGCATAGGTGCTCTTGCATGTTCGATAGCCTGTCCGACCGACTTGAATCGGTCTTTAAAAAACTGCGCGGCCACGGCCGACTCGATGAAAGCAACATCCAGGATGGCTTGCGCGAAGTGCGTTTGGCCCTCCTGGAGGCCGACGTCAATTTCAAGGTCGTCAAGGAATTTGTCGAAAAGGTCAAAGTGCGCGCCTTGGGGCAGGACGTCCTTGGCAGCCTGACTCCCGGCCAGCAGGTCATCAAGATCGTTCACGAAGAGCTGATCGAACTCCTGGGCGGTGAGAATTGCGCCCTGAACCTACAGGGCAAGCCGCCCTACGTGATCATGATGTCCGGCCTGCAGGGTTCGGGCAAGACCACGTCGGCGGCCAAGCTGGCCCTGTTCCTGCGCCGCCAGAAGTACGCTCCATACCTGGTCCCCGCCGACGTCTATCGTCCGGCGGCCATTGATCAGCTGACAAAGCTTGGAGCCGAACTGGGCGTGCCGGTCTATCCGTCCACCGTGGACATGAATCCGGTGGATATCTGCGTTGACGCCATGCGCGACGCAGAGCTCAAGGGCTGCTCCGTGATCCTCATCGATACGGCGGGGCGCCTGCATATAGATGAATTGCTCATGCAGGAGCTGGTCGGCATCAAGGAAAAGTGCCGTCCGCAGGAAATTTTGTTCGTGGCCGACGCCATGACCGGCCAGGATGCGGTCACCGTAGCCGAGAAATTCAACGAGATCCTGGACATCACCGGAGTGGTGCTGACCAAGATGGACGGCGATGCCCGCGGCGGCGCGGCCCTTTCTATCAAGTCCATCACCGGCAAGCCGCTCAAGTTTGTCGGCATGGGCGAGCGTCTCAGCGAACTTGAAGTTTTTCATCCGGACCGCATTGCGTCCCGGATTCTTGGCATGGGCGATGTCTTGACGCTGATCGAAAAGGCACAGTCGACCATTGATTCCAAGGAAGCCGAGGCCCTTGAAAAGAAATTCAAGAAGGCCGAATTTGATCTTGAAGATTTTCGTACGCAGATGCGCCGCATCAAGAAGCTTGGTTCTCTTGAGGGCATCATGAAGCTCATCCCGGGTATGGGGCAGATGCGCAAGCAGTTGCAGGACGTGCAGATGCCCGAGAAGGAGCTGGCCAGGGTCGAGGCCATGATCAGCTCCATGACCATGGCTGAGCGCCACGAACCCAAGATCATCAACCCCAGCCGCAAGCAGCGCATCGCCAAGGGCAGCGGGGTCACGGTGACCGAGGTTAACCAGCTTCTCAAGAATTTTGAGCAGATGCAGAAGATGATGAAGAAGATGGCTGGCGGCAAGATGCCGTCCATGCCACAGGGTGGGCGCATGCCCGGATTGCCGGGAATGGGCGCGTTGCCGGGCGGCATGCCCGAAATGCCCGGCGGGCGGTCCTCCGGGGGCGGCGGGCGAACCGCTGCGGAAGCAGCCAAGCTCAAGGAAAAGCGCAAGAAGGCTAAAAAGCAGCGCAGAAAAAAATAGTCGGACCTCCCCTGTTTCGGTTACGATCGGGCAGTGAGGTACGCACACTACACTTACGTTCAGGGAGAACAACAATGGCTTTGAAACTCAGACTGACCCGCATGGGCTCCAAGAAGAAACCGTTTTACCGCATCGTGGCCGTGGATTCCGCTTCCCGCCGTGACGGCCGGGCCCTTGATTATGTGGGCTATTACAACCCCATGACCGAACCCGCCGAGATCAAGTTCGATCAGGACAAGGTCAAAAACTGGATCGATCTGGGTGCGCAGCCCACAGATACGGTTCGCTCCTTGCTAAAGAAGTCTGGATTCAGTAAATAGTACCTCCAAGGCTCGTCGCCCGGCTCATCGTGCGATCCACAGATCTTAAGCGGAGGTGCTCATGCTCAAGGATTTGATCGAATTCATTGCCAAGTCTCTGGTAGACAATCCGGACAGTGTCTCGGTGACTGAAATCGAGGGAGAGCAGACCTCTGTCATTGAGCTCAAGGTAGCCAAGGAAGATCTGGGCAAGGTCATCGGCAAGCAGGGGCGTACGGCCAGGGCCATGCGGACCATCCTGGGCGCGGCTTCAACCAAAATCAGGAAGCGTTCAGTCCTGGAAATTCTGGAGTAACGTGTCCGAAGAGAAATTGGACCCGGTAAAGCTCGTGGAACTGGGTCGGGTTCAGAAACCACATGGCCTCAGGGGGGAGCTCTGCATCGAACCATATGCAGACTCCCCTTTCATCTTTGAGGGATTGACCCGCGTCTATCTGCGGCTTCCGGGCAAAAAGCCGAAACCTTGCGTTCTGGAAGGCTGGCGCGCGCATCAGGGTCGGGCTCTGATCACCGTGGACCGCTCCCAGGGGCGGGATCAGGCCGAGGCCTGGCGTGGCGCCGACGTACTGGCGCGGGAACGCGACCTGCCGCCGCTGGACGAAGACGAGTTTCGCCCCGAAGACCTGCTCGGTCTGCCGGTCATGCACGTCAACGGTTCCCGTATCGGCCTGCTGGAAGACATCCGGGACGTGGCCGGTCAGGAACTGTGGTTCATCCACGATGATGACGGCAACGAGATCATGCTTCCGGCCGTGGACGAGTTCATCCTCGATATTGACCTTGAGGCCGGGATCATCTTGGTCGACCCCCCGGACGGCCTGCTCGAATTGTATCAACAGTCATGAGCGTGATGGCTGGAAGTAATAGCGCGCAGGATTGTCGAGACACGATGTCGTCATCCCCGCGAAGGCGGGGGATCTATGCCTTTTCCGGCCATACAAGACAATCTAGTCATCTGGAGAGGGCTTTCAGGAATATTTTTGGGTATTTCGGGTAGAGTTTGAACAGAGCCTCCAATCAGGGAGTGAACGTTCCGGCTACCACAGTGTCATCCCCGCGAAGGCGGGGATCCATCTCATGATTTTAAATGATTGCTTGAAGCAAGATGGATTCCCGCCTACCCATGCTGGGCACACGTTCGCGGGAATGACCTTTAGCGGCTCCACATGATTTTTTCGCAGTGATACCCGTAATGCTCCGGCCATTAAAGTGGAACTAGGAATGCGATTTTCCGTCATCACCATTTTTCCCGAATTTTTCGATTCCCCCCTGTCCTGCGGACTGCTTTCCAAGGCCCGTGAAAAGGGGCTGGTTGAATTTTCGTTCATCAATCCGCGGGACCATTCCACGGACAAGCATCACAATGTCGATGACCGTCCCTACGGGGGTGGGCCGGGCATGGTCATGGCCGTGGACCCTATCCGCCGCGCTCTGGCCACGCTTTCGCCCAAGGCCCGGGTGCTCATGCTCAGCCCCAAGGGTCGGCCGCTGACCCAGGCTCTGGCCCGGGAGTTGGCCGGGGAGGAAGAGATCGCGTTGTTGTGTGGGCGCTATGAGGGGATCGATGCGCGGCTTGAAGAGCTGTGCGATATCAAGCCGGTCAGTGTGGGCGATTTTGTCTTGAACGGCGGCGAGACGGGCGCCCTGTGCCTGATCGAGGCGGTGAGTCGGCTCGTCCCTGATTTCATGGGCAAGGACGAAAGCGCGGACGAGGAGAGCTTCAGCTCCGGTCTGCTTGAATATCCCCACTATACCAGGCCCGAGGAGTACGAGGGCCTGAAAGTGCCGGAGGTTCTGGCCTCGGGCCACCACGGGCGCATCACGGCTTGGCGCCGGGAGAAGAGTCTGGAGACGACCCTGGCCTTGCGCCCGGATATTCTTGACCAGGCGACGCTGACCGATGATGATATCAAGTATTTGAAAGGGTTCGAGAGGACACGGCCAGGGCGGAATCTTTTTGTGGCGCTGGTCCATTACCCGGTTGAAAATAAATCGGGGCAGACCATCACTACGTCTTTGACAAACCTTGACCTCCACGATATTGCACGCGTTTCGTGTACCTATGGGCTTGGCGGATATTTTGTCTGCACCCCGGTCGCGGATCAGCAAGACCTTGCCCGCACCCTCATCGGCCATTGGCGCGAGGGGTACGGGCTCAAGGCAAATCCGGATCGGGGCACTGCCTTGGGCCGGGTCCGGGTGGTCGGCCTTTTGGACGAGGCCATCGCGGAAATCACGGATTGCACGGGCGTGCGTCCCAAGGTCGTGGCCACCAGCGCCAAGGCTGGAAACATGACCTGCGCCCAGGTGTCCCGAATGCTCCCGGAGGAACCCGTCCTCCTGGTGCTGGGCACCGGATACGGCTTGCATGGCGACGTTTTGGCAGGGGCCGACGGCATGTTGCGGGCCATACGTTTTATGGATAGGTACAACCACCTTTCCGTCCGTTCTGCGGCTTCCATCATGGTGGACCGCCTGCTGGGCGATATCGGATAAGACGCACACGTTGCGGCTCAAAGGCCGCTTCAGATAAAGGAGAAAATCATGAACATCATCCAGAAGATTGAAAACGAGCACCTGCGTGCCGACCATCCCCGCTTCCGCGCCGGTGACACGGTCAAGGTGCATACCCGCATCATCGAAGGCGAGAAGGAACGCATCCAGGTATTCCAGGGCGTTGTCCTGCGTTTGAAGAAGGGCACCACCGACAGCACGTTCATCGTGCGCAAGGTTTCCGATGGCGTCGGCGTGGAACGCATCTTCCCCCTGCATGCCCCGACCATCGACCGCATCGAAGTTATTTCCGAAGGCGTGGTTCGTCAGAGCCGCATCTACTACCTGCGTCGCCTCAGGGGCAAAGCTGCCCGCATCAAGACCAAGAACGCCTGGTAGGATCAATTTGTTCAGCCCCAAAGGCTGCACTCTGTTTGCGGATGAGATTCAGGCCGGCATTGACGAAGCCGGGCGCGGCTGTCTTGCCGGTCCGGTGGTGGCGGGGGCAGTCATATTGCCTCCGGATTTCGATCTTCCGGGACTGACCGATTCCAAAAAGCTTTCCTCGCGACGGCGCGTGGTGCTTGCACAAGCCATCAAGGCCCAGGCAGTGTCCTGGGCCTTAGGTTTTTCCTGGCCCGGCGAAATCGACCGCATCAATATTCTGCAGGCCACCCTGGCCGCCATGGCTCGTGCTCTGGAAGCCCTTAGCGTCTGTCCGGGCCTGGTCCTGGTGGACGGCAACCAGCGTTTCCCTTCTTCCCTGCCCCAAAAGACCGTGGTCGGCGGCGACGCACTCCACCCTTGCATTTCCGCAGCATCAATCCTGGCCAAGACCTTTCGGGACGATCTTTTGCTGTGCATGGACCAGCGCTATCCTGGCTACGGGTTCGCCGTGCATAAAGGCTACGGCACCAAGGCGCACCTCGATGCGCTCAGCAGGCTGGGGCCGAGCCCTGCGCACCGGGTCAGTTTTCGCGGCGTGGGACCAGCGCCTCGGGAGGCGCAGCTGTGGCTGCCCGGCATCTGATCACGGGCAAGGCCGGAGAAGAACTGGCGGCGGCGTTTCTGGCTGAAAAGGGCCTTAAGATTGTTGAGCGCAATTTTCGCTGCACAAGCGGTGAGATCGACCTGATTTGCGAAGACTCCGGGACGATCGTTTTTGTCGAGGTCAAAACCCGCTCCGGGGCTGTGCACGGCGAGCCCGGCGAAGCCATCGGGCCAGCCAAGAAAAAACGCCTGATCAAGGCCGGGGCGTTATATTTGAGCCGCCATCGCGCATGGAGCAGGCCATGTCGGTTCGATCTGGTCAGCATTCTTTTTCTGCACGGGGAAACGGTTGTCGAACACTGGGAGGATATCATCAATGTGCGGGACGCTCTGGATCGTGGCCACGCCCCTTGGCAACCTTGGTGATTTTTCGCCCCGGGCGCAGCAGACTTTGGAGGCGGCAGACCTCATCCTGGCCGAAGACACCAGGAGGGCCGGACATCTTCTGCAACTGGCCGGGGTGGCAGGCAAACGTTTCCTGAGTCTGCACGAGCACAACGAGATCAGCCGCATCGGCGAGGTCATTGCTCTTTTGCAGCAGGGGCTGCAGGTCGCGGTCGTCTCCGATGCCGGAACGCCACTCATCGCCGACCCCGGCTACCGTCTGGTTGCAGCCTGCCGTCAGCAGGGCGTGCCTGTCGTGCCCGTGCCCGGTCCGTGCGCGCCCATCACGGCGCTCATGGCCAGCGGCCTTCCTCCATACCCTTTTGTTTTTCTCGGATTTCTGCCGCGCAAGGGCGGAGACGCGCGTGCATTGCTCCGGCCTTACGCGCAGATTGGCGCGACCCTGGTTTTTTTCGAACGCAAGAATCGGGTTCTGCCGACCCTGGAGCTTGCTTATGATGTGCTTGGAGGTAGGGAATTTTGTCTGGCCCGGGAATTGACCAAGAAACATGAGCAGTTTATCAATGGCAGGCTTGGTCAACTCCAGGATTTCACGGAGGAGCTTCTGGGCGAGGTGACGGTGGTCATCGGTCCGCCCGAAGAGACTGCCGCCACTTCCAGGTCCGATGTTCTGGAACGGGTGCAAAACGTGATGCGGGCGGGCATGCACGCCAAGGATGCGGCCCGGACCGTGCGGGACCAAACCTGCGGGTGGTCGGTCAAAGAGATTTACGAACTGATTGTGGAACAGAACGCGGAGTAAGGGTGGATACGCGGATCCTGCTGCAGATTTTCCTGCGCACATATATGGTTGGCGCCACATTCAACACCAAGGGGATGCAGAATGTCGGGCTGGCCTATATCATGGAGCCGGGCCTGCGTGCGCTTTACGCCGCCGAACCGCGAGCCTTGAAGCGTGCACGGGGCCGCTATCTGAAGCACTACAACACCCATCCTTTCTGGACGCCGCTGTTGGTCGGGATCTTTTTGTCCATGGAGAAGAAGATCGCTCTTGGCATGCTTCCGGCGGACATTCTCCCTAAACTGCGTTCAACCACAGTCTATACCTTGTCAGCCCTGGGTGATTCTTTTTTTGGCGGCAGTTTTCTGGTTTTGTGGTCTTTGGTCGGCGTCAATCTGGCCATTGCGGGATGCACCGGGACGCTTGTGGTATGGATCTGTCTGTGCCTATGCGGGCTGCAGATTTTCAAGATGTACACCTTCGGGCGCGGCTATGCCCAGGGACTTTCTTTTCTGCAGCGTCTGAAGTCCTGGAATCTGATTGATTGGGGGCAGCGGCTCAAGCTGATCAACAGCGTTCTGGTGGCTCTTTTTCTGTTGCAGGCAGCTCCCGACGGCGGGCTGTGGACTTTGGCCTGGGCCGCAGCTGCCGGACTCCTGGCCCTGGCTGGTTTCATGCGTGAGTGGGATCGCTCCATGCTTTTGGCGGCGCTGGTTCTGGGTGGCCTGATGCTTCCCTGGGAAAAGATTTTTGCTTTTGTATCCATGTAGGTGACGTAAAATGGGCGAAGTGCAGGAAAGGACAATCCGGGTCGGGAACAGCCTTGGGCTTCATGCCCGACCCGCGGGAAAGATTTCTCAGGAAGCCCAGCGCTATGCGGCCTCCATCACGGTTCACTCCTGTGACATGGAAGCCGATGCCAAATCCATCCTCGACCTGCTCACCCTGGCCGCCCCGCAGGGAACTGAGCTGACCCTGCGTGCTCAGGGCCCCGATGCCGGCGATGCCATTTCAGGTCTTTCGAAACTTTTTGAAGACATGTTCGGCGAGGATCGCTGATGGCTTCCCGCACGCTCTTCGGTATTCCCGTCTCAGCCGGCATTGCCATTGGCCGCGCGTACTACCTCAACAAAAGCCATTTTTCCGGTACGGTCCGCCAGACCGTGCCCGATGCGGACGTGCCTTTTGAAATGGAGCGTCTGACCCGCGCCTTTGATGCGGCCCTGCACGATCTGGAACGAATTCTCTCCCTTGTGCCGGAGGATTTGAAGGAGCACTCGGCCATCATCGAGTCCCACCTGATGATGCTGCGCGATCAGAAGTTCCGCAAGCGGGCCCTGGACCACATCGCTCTTTCGCGGGTCAATGCCGAATGGTCTCTGGAGAGAGCCGTCGGGGATGTACAGGAGATATTTGCCTCCATCGCCGACGAATATCTGCGTCAGCGCATGCAGGATGTCCGCCTAGTGGCCGAGAGGGTGCTCGGCAAGCTGGTTGGAGGGGAGAGCGGGCATCAGGCCATCAAGTACCGCGCCATCCTGCTGGCTCATGACCTGTCCCCGGCCGACACCATCGAGCTTGACGTCAACAAGATCATGGCTTTCGCCACGGCCCAGGGCGGCAAGACCTCCCACGCCGGGATTCTCGCCCGTTCCCTGCAAATCCCGGCCGTTGTCGGCGTGGAAGGCCTTGGCGACGATCTGGCCGAGGGCGGGATCATCATCCTGGACGGGTTTCATGGCCGCATCATCATCGACCCCGATGAGGAC
>JAWLHW010000083.1:0-9478 GCA_041690155.1 Desulfomicrobium sp.
CGCAGTTGCAAAGCCAATTCGCCCACATCCACCGCCACATCCTGGGCCAGCCACAGATGATAGGTGCTGTCGTAGAGCAGCGGTGCCAGGAGCGAAATATCGTCCACCTCGCCGCTGTCCAGAGTGGGCACCAGAAATCCCGTGAGACCGTGGCGGACCAGGTCGCGGTAGCCATCATAGTCAGAAGCGATGACAGGCTTTGCGGCGGCGGCGGCTTCCAGAATCGTAAGTCCGAAGGTCTCCTGTGGATTGTCGGCCAGGGACACGACCACGTCGGCGCGATGCAGCAGAGCCGTCCTGGTCGCATCGTCGGGACAGCGCACAAGCACTAGTTCAAGTCCGATATTGGCCGCCAGGTTGGTCAGGGTGCGAGGCAGGGACGCGCCCTCGTCAGGACTTCCGGCCAGAACCAGGCAGACGTCGTGCACGTCCACGCCATCCTGCCGCAAGCGCTGGAAAGCTCGCAGCAGAGGCAAAAGATCCATCTTGGAATACGGGCTGATGCGCCCCGGCACCAAAAAAACGGTCTTCATGGCCGGAACAGCGGGCACAGGCTTCTGCCCTGAAACATCGAAGTCCCGGCACCAGATGCCCAGAGGCACGACGGCCAACTGCGGAGCCGGAGCGTGCACCACCTCGGCAAGAGCGTTCAATTCTTCCCGCACCACCTTGGCGCCGGCCCGTGAAGTGGCCACGATGCAGTCTCTGTCCGTAACTCCGGCCCAGACATGCTGGGCAAAGGACTGCCCATAGCGCGCATAGGACAGGGAATGGGTCACCCCGGTGATGGGGAAGACATTTCGGGCCAGACGATTTCTGAGCGCGGCAAGAAAGCCCTGGGCGGTCAGACAATCGGAGAGATGGAAGGCGTGGTATTCGGTTGCGGCCAGATGTCCGGCCAGAGCGGTGCGCGGCAGGATGCGAACCTTGGCGGCAGCCTGCGGACAAACGGAATTCACAAAGGCTTCAAGCGCCGTGCCGCTTTGCCGGTCCGGGAGAAAAAAATGATATTCCCGGAACGGATCGGCCTCAAGCAGGGCCTGCAGGAAGCCGGAATTGGCGACCTTGCGCCCGAGAATCGGCCCGCCTTCGACAAAGGGATCAAGAGTGCCCCAGACAGGGCCATTATGTTGCGCCATATCCGCTCAAAGCAATATCCGGGCCTGATTTCACTGCGAGTTGATCAGCCTGGAAAAACGGCTCTTCATCGCGAAAAGTGAATCAAAAGTGATTCCAGCCATGAGGTTGCATCCATCGTCACGCTTGGCAACAAACTTGCTAAGTCCTGACAAATCGTCAATTTTTCGTATCCTTGGAGGATTTCATGAACGCCCCTACCCGCCCCTGTCTGGGCCTGGCTCTGAGCTCCGAGTTGGCGTCCCAGCTGGACGGCCACCTGCCACGACCACGCGTCCTTGAAAACCGTTCGCTCAGTTCAGCGCAGGAATTCATGAGAGAGAAAACCCAAGGTGGGCTTGTCTTCATTGCCGTTTCCACCTGGAAAGAACTTGCCCCGGACGACCGGGAACGATTGATCGCGCACAAGTCCTGGCAGTTCATGCTCATCGCGGATCAGCAAGAGCCAGAAGCACTTGAATACATGTCTTCGGGCACCTTTTTGACCCTCATGACCTGCCCCCTCGACAGGGCAAAAATTTCCCGTGCCCTGCAGCAGGCGGAAGAAGTGTCCAACATGTATGATGACATTTTCCTCATGGCACGCGAAATCAGCCTCGAACGGGAGCTTCTGACCCGAAAAAATGAGCAGCTCGCCTTTCTCAACCAGCTTCTGACCAGAGCCAGTCAAACCCTTGACCCGGCGGTCATTCTTGCCACCTGCGCCGAAGACTTCGCCATGCTGCTTGATGTCGGGGCCGTGCTTGGCGTCTTTTGGGCCGAGAACGAAGGCCAGACCGAGGCGGAACTTTTCCTGCCGGGCACCTTGCCGCATGCCGAGCAGGCGGAATGGATCAATCACCTCCTGAGCGTCGCGACCCGCCTGGGCAAGCAGGAGGTCATCGGGTACCAGGTGTCGCAACTGGAATCTAAAGAATACAAAACGGGCATCCCTCCGGAACTTGAACAACTCATCACCCTGCCCCTGACCCTGGGCTCCGAGCCTTTCGGCGCATTGGTCATCTGCTCGCAGGACGCCTCAAAACTTGGACAGGACCGCCTGCGCATCCTCAGCTCCGCAGCCAACCACCTGGCCCTGGCCATGCGTAACGGCCTGGAATTCCGCAAGACCAAGGCCAGGGCGGACCATGACGGATTGACGCGCATCTCCAATCGTCACCATTTTGACATCCGCCTTCGTGAAGAAATGAAACGCCACCAGCGCCACCAGGATGAACTGAGCCTGATGATGATCGATCTGGACTACTTCAAGTCCATAAACGACACCTACGGACATCAGGCCGGAGACATGGTGCTGCAGGAAGTGGGCAAGATTCTGAACCACACGCTCCGCGAATCAGACTTCCCCGCACGCTACGGCGGCGAGGAATTCGTCGTCATTCTGCCCCAGACCAGGGAAGATCAGGCCTGGATCCTGGCTGAACGCCTGCGTGCCCAGATCGGCCAGACCTTTTTCCGTTCCCAGAAGAAACGTTTCCGGGTCACGGCTTCCATCGGCATCGCCGGCATCAAGCCCTGCGCGCTGACCCCTCCGGAGACCCTGCTCCGCAATGCGGACATGGCCCTCTATCAGGCCAAAACCAACGGACGCAACATGGTCTGCTGCTCGGCCATCGAAGAAACCCACGCGGCCCATTAAGGATGCCGCTGAAATAAATACGGGTTGAACATCCTTCAAGTCGCAAAAAAACCGCATGGGAAACATCCCCTGCGTTTTTTTTTGCGTCCGAAAAAACCCTACCGAAGCATCGCGGGCAACCAGGTGGAGATGATCGGGAGGTAGGTGACCATCAGCAGGCAAAGGAAGAGCAACAACAGAAACGGCATCACGGCCCGGGCGATGTAGGTCAGGGGCCTTTTGGTGATGCCCATGGCCACGAACAGGTTCAGGCCGAAAGGAAAGGTCAGGAAACCGATCTCCACATTGACTATCATCATGATGCCCCAGGCCACCGGGTCGATGCCAAAATGATTCAGCATGGGCAGAAAGATGGGCGTGAGCACCAGGATGGAGGTCACGATGTCCATGACACAGCCAACCACAAGCAGAAGAATGTTGACCAGAAAGAGGAAGACATACTTGTTGCTGATATGCGCGGCGATGAACTCGGCGGCCTGCACCGGGAGCTGTTCGCGAGTCAGCAGCCAGATGAAAGGCATGGCGCAGGCGATGATGAAGAGCAGGGCCGAGGACAGTACGGCGCTCTTGGTCAGGATGACCCGCAGCTTCTCCCAGGTCATGGAACGGTAGATGAAGGTCTCCACCAGCAGGGCATAGACCACCGACACGCCCGCCGCCTCCGTGGGCGTGAAGATGCCGGAATAGATGCCGCCAAGCACGATAAGCGGCATGGCCAGCCCCCAGGACGCCCGCCCCAGGATGCGCAGGGTTTCCCCTAAAGAGTGGGACGACGTCGCGCCCCAGTTGAAACGCCGGGCCATGTAGACGGCAAAGGCTCCAAAGACGACCACCCGCACCACGCCGGGGACGATTCCAGCCATGAACATGTCGCTGACCGAGGTGTTGCCCACCAGGGAATAGAGGACCATGGGAATGGACGGCGGAATGAGAATACCCAGGGTCCCGGCGCTGGTGATGAGGCCGATGCTGAATTTCTCGCTGTAGCCCGAACGGATCAGGGCCGGGATCATGATGCTGCCCACGGCGATGACCGTGGCAGGGCTTGATCCGGAAATGGCCGCGAAAAACATGCAGGTCAGAATCCCGGCCAGGGCCAGGCCGCCCCGAAAGCGGCCGACGCAGGCGTCCATGGACTGGACCAGATAATGGGCGATGCGTCCCTCGGCCATGATATTGCCGGCCAGGATGAAAAACGGGATGGACAGCAGCAGAAAATTATCCAGACCGCGAAAAAGCTGCTGTACCAGCGCGGTCAGGGGTACGTTCAGGAAGAAGCTGACGGCTCCGGCAGTGGTGGCCAGCACGACTATGGAAATGGGCGTTGAGAGCAGGAGCAGCCCAAGAAAGGCGCAAACGATGAACCAGACCATCAGTCAAGCTCCTGCGCTGGCGCAACCATGATGCGCGCCTGTTCCAGGGCCCGGAGCAGGAAGCGCAGAGCGATGGTCACCCCGAAAACGGGGATGGGCAGATAGGCCACCCACATGGGCATACCGAGGGAAGCGGTGGTCATCCCGTAGCGGGCCAGCAGCGAAGTCTGTTCCCATCCATACCAGGCGATGAGCAGCATCACCGCCGCACTGAGCACATTGGCCAGGACCCGAAGGCCCGCGGCCACGCGCGGCGGGGCGTACTGGGTCACGGCCTCCATGGAAAAATGGGCGCCGTGCTTGACCGCCATGCCTGCCCCGGCAAAGGTCACGAAGACCAGCAGGTAGCGGCTGCCCTCGTCGAACCAGTCGAAGGTCATGCCCATGAAATAGCGGGTGAATACCTGGATGGTGGTGCCCACGGCCAAAAGCAGCAGCAGGCCCCCTACGGTCATTTCCTCGATGTAGCCGAGGATGCGCAGAAAATTCTTCATCGTGCTCTCAAAAACGGCAGAGCCCAGAGGCCCTGCCGTTCTGTTTCAGGCATGCATTGATCGCATCTTGTACTTGCGTCGCGGGCACCGCGAGCAATTCCTAATTGCTGTACTGATTCACCTTGTCAACGATCATGTCGTAGTAGCGCTTGCCTGCGTACTTTCCGAACTTGGGGTCGTCCGGGATGTTGCCGACCTGATTCGCGAATTTCTCGTGCACGGGCAGCACTGCGTCATGAAAGGCCTGACGCTCTTCGGGAGTCAGGTCCGCGATGGTGGCCCCGAAATTATCCACGGCCAGCTTTTCGAGTTCGTTGCGCATGTTCGTGTTTTCGGTGCGGTTGATGTCCTCGGCGATCTTGGCGGCATCCAGAAAGATCTGCTGCTGCTCGGGGGTCAGGCTTTCCCAGACCGGACGGCTGACCATCTTGTAGAGGCTGGTCAAAGAATGCGAGGAGCGGGTCAGATACTTGGCCACTTCCGTGAACTTCATCATGACCGAGGTAGGGATGGGATTTTCCTGCATGTCCACCGCGCCCTGCTGCAGGGCCGTGTACAATTCGGGGAAGGGGATGCCTACGGGATTGGCCCCCAGCGCCCTGAAGCTCTCCAGAAATACGGGGGAATCCATGACCCGCACGCGTACGCCCTTCATCTGTTCAGGAGTGGTGATGGTCTTGTCGCGCACGCCGAAATCACGCATCTCGTTCTCGGCGTATCCAATGGGAATGAGCCCCATGCCGGGCATGAGGGCGTCCATGACGGTCTTGAATTCCTCGTCGGCCAGCACCTTGTAGGCCACTTCTTTGCTGGGGAAGAGAAAGAAGAGGTCCAGGAGGCCCACCTGCGGGATGAGGTTCGACATGACCGCCGTGGTGCAATCCATCATGTCCAGGGTGCCGAACTGGACCTGCTCCAGCATGGAGCGTTCATTGCCCAGCTGACCCAAGGGGAAAACTTCGATTTTGATCTCGCCCCCAGTCTCCTTTTCCACATGCGCGGCAAAGGCCAGGGCCGCCTTGTGCATGGGAAAATCCTTGTTCTCGATCTGGGTAGGCGCGATATGTCCGAACTTGAGAACCCGTTCCGCCTGAGCCGACGCGGCGGCGAAAACGGTCAATGCCAGAAAGGTCACCAAAACTTTCATCTTCATCGATTCCTCCGGGGCTGCCCACACACTGCGCTGAGCGAATGACACAAGCCTCTGTTTTTATTAAATTTCAAAAGCAAGAGAATGTAAAGAATAAACAATTATCGATCAGCAACGCGCTTTGCAACCCTTTTCTACGTACGCACCAGGTTCCGCGGGAAAGGTGAGGCCTGACCCTGAAGCCCCGCATTGACTTCGCACCGCCGCCCCCATACTGATTTTGTCCTTCCACTGCACGCTCCGATCCGTTCGCCACGGCTTGGGGCATCGACCTTACGGAGCGCCCATGTCCCTGCCATCGTCCCTGACCGCCGCCCTGGCCCAAGTTGTGCCGGCTCATCGCCTGCATCTGGATCCCGTTCGGGTGCGCGTGTTCTCTCTGGACGCCAGCATCTACCAGCCCCGCGCCAGGGCCGTCATCGACCTTGAGAACGAAAGTGAACTCCTGGCCGTACTGGCGGCGCTGCGTGAACACGGAGGCGGCGTGACCTTTCGCGGGGCGGGCACAAGCCTCAATGGCCAGGCCAACGGCGAAGATATCGTGGGCCGCATCCGGGGACCGTTATGGCGCTCGCACAAGGTGTTTGAAAACGGAGGTTCCATCCGCTTGGGTTGCGGCCTGACAGGCGGCGAGGCCGACGCCCTGCTGGCCCCGTTCGGGCGGCGCATCGGACCCGACCCGGCCTCGGCGGCGGCCGCGACCATCGGCGGCATGGTCGCCAACAATGCCGCCGGCATGTGCTGCACCGTGGACCAGAACACCTTCGCCACCATGCGCCACATGCGCCTCATCCTGGCCGACGGCGCAGTCCTGGACACCGAAGACCCGGACAGCGTGGCCAGGTTTCGCACCAGTCACGCCCACGTGCTTGAACGCCTTTCGGCCCTGCGCCGCAAAATCATGGCCGACCCGGCCCTGGTCACGCGCATCCGGCGCAAGTACTCCATCAAGAACACCACGGGCTATTCCATTAACGCCCTGACCGAATTCGACGATCCCCTGGACATCCTGACTCACCTCATGATCGGGTCCGAAGGGACCTTGGGTTTCGTCAGTTCCGTGACCCTGGACACGGTGCCGGTGTATCCCCTGCGGGCCACGGCACTCATGATCTTTCCGGATCTGGATGCGGCGGCGCGGGCGGTCATGGCCCTGCGCGAGGGCTGTCCGGTTCAGGCAGCGGAACTCCTGGACCGCACCTCCATCCGGGCCGTGGAAAACCTGCCCGCCGCCCCGGCGCTGCTGCGCGAACTGGGCGGGGAGGCCTGCGCAGTACTGATGGAAACCAGAGCCGACGACACGCAAACCCTGACCCGCAACACCGAGGCAATCCTTTCGGCCCTGGCCGGCATCGAGCAGGTCGTACCACCCCGCTTCACCACTGATGCTGCCGAATGCGAGCGCCTGTGGGCCATCCGGCGCGGCCTCTTCTCCGCCGTGACCAGCTTCCGCGCCGCCGACGAATTTGTCATCACCGAAGACATCAACATCCCGGTGGAGCGCCTGGCCGAGGGCTGCGTCGCCTTCCAGCGCCTTTTTGCCCGCCACGGCTACGATGCCGGGATCATGGGGCACGCCTTTCACGGCAATTTTCACTTCACCCTGCCCACACGCATCAGCGACCCCCGGGAGCTGAAGCGTCTGCACGAATTCCTGGATGACCTGGCCACGCTCATCACCCGCGACTTTGACGGGTCGCTCAAAGCCGAACACGGTACGGGCCGGTCCATCGCGCCCTATGTGCGCCAGGAATGGGGCGACACCGTTTATGCGATCATGCGCGAAATCAAATCCCTGCTCGACCCGAACGGGATACTGAACCCCGGCGTCATGTTCAACGAAGACCCAAGCGAGCATCTGCGGGGCCTCAAGCTCCCCCTGACCAGCCACCCCAAAATCGATATGTGCGTAGACTGCGGATTCTGCGAACCGGTCTGCCCCTCGCGGCACATCGCCTTCACCCCGCGTCAGCGCATCGCGGCCTGGCGGGAAATCACCCGCCTGGAACAGGGCGGGCATTTTGAGGAAGCAAGCACGTGGCGCGCCGTCTTCACCGAACTGGGTGAATCGACCTGCGCCACGGACGGACTGTGCACCACCCGCTGCCCTCTGGCCATCGACGTGGCGTCCTTCATTCGCGACCTGCGTCATGCAGAAAGCACACCCGGCGCACGCATGCTGGCTGGCACCGTGGCCGCGAATTTTTCACCGACAACAGCCCTGATTCGCGGCGTGCTCCGCGTGGCCGATCTGGGCCATCTGGCCCTGGGCGCAGACAGGATGGAAGCCTTGAGCCGCATCGTGACCCGAATGAGCGGCCAGCGCCTGCCCCTTTGGCACCAAGCCCTGCCCAGAGCCTCTGCGGCCCTGCCCGGAACCGCGCAATCCGCAAGCGACCGGGACGTGGTTGTCTATCTGCCCTCCTGCGCCACGCGGACCATAGGCGACACCAGAGAAGACCGCCGGGAGCCCCTGCCCGAGGTCACGCTGCGACTTCTGGAACGCGCCGGATTCACCGTGCGCATCCCTGAAAACATAAACGGGCTTTGCTGTGGCAAGGCCTTTGAAACCAAGGGCCTCTACGATCAGGCCCGGACAAAAATCCTGGAACTGGAAAAAGCGCTGCGCGCGGCCTCAAATAACGGTCTGTATCCCATCCTGTGCGACACAAGCCCATGTCTGGCACGCATGAAAAAGGAAATCCCGGGCCTGTCACTCTTTGAACCCATCGAATTCGCCCACGCTTTCCTGCTGCCTCGGCTACAGTTTACCCCGGTGGACCGCTGCATCGCCCTGCACCCGACCTGCTCCACCCGCCTCATGGGCCTGGCAGACGCCTTCACGGATCTGGCCCGCCATCTGGCCGCAAACGTCGTCCTGCCTGCAGGCATCCTGTGCTGCGGCTTTTCCGGCGACAAGGGCTTCCACCGCCCGGAACTCAATGCCTCGGCCCTGGCGGGACTGGCAGAACAGGTGCATGAATGCAGCGAAGGATACTCCACATCCCGAACCTGCGAGATCGGCCTGAGCCTGCACGGAGGCATCCCGTACAACAGTATCCTCTATCTGCTGGAAGAGTGTTCCAGGCAGGACAAATAAACCGTTTCATGACCACGCCCAAACCGGGCGGCCGGTAAGTGGGTAATGACAATCACAGCGATGCGAACAGCTCGAACCCTCCTCTCACCCTTCAAACGCAAGGCGACTCCATGAAAAAACAGACCCGATACCTTCTTGCGGCCATGTCCTTTTTGCTTTTCCTGCAGACCGGTTGCGCCTCGCACCAAAAACAACACGACGCGCACGCCAACTCCGCCGTGGTCAGGAAGCTCGCCCAAACGACCGCAAGCTGGGACGGCAACACACTGCCCCTCTATCCCCAGGGTCAGCCTGAAATCACCATCCTGCGGATCGCCATCCCGGCTGGAACCCGTCTCAAAACACACTCCCACCCGGTCATAAACGCGGGGGTGCTGCTGAGCGGACAGCTCACTGTCGTGGCGGAGAATGGGAGAACGCTGCACCTCAAAGCCGGTGACCCCATCGTGGAACTGGTCAACACCTCGCATTACGGCGTGAACGATGGCGACGAACCGGCAGAAATCATCGTTTTCTACGCAGGCACCAGCGGCGCGCCGATAACGATTTCCGCGCCGCAGTGACTTGAATGTCAGCGGCCTGCAT
>JAWLHW010000084.1:0-9466 GCA_041690155.1 Desulfomicrobium sp.
CGGGGCCGCCGAAACTCCTTCTCCGGCCTCGTAATGCTTCCCCGTCGCGTGCAGGGACCAGGCTCTTGCGCTTCAAGCGAAGGAGCGCCGGGGAAGCATTACGAGGCCTGGATCAGTCAGACAGTCGCCGACCCCGCCCCGAAACACCCCGACCCGCTTGTGGCGAGATATGAGCGGTGCATTTGTGCGGCTTGCTTTGGGCGGGTATCGGACTGGCATTTGGTAAAAGAGCAACTCCGCGTCATTTAGCAGGAGAATATCCACCTGCAAGGGGTGCAGGGGGTGCGCCCCCTGCCCGCCGGAGGCATATCTTCACTCCTTTCTAACGCGCCTCGGGCATGAACCTGATGCGTACGATACGGCGTCGTTCGAGGCGCTCTACCTTGAACACGCCTTCCTTGATTGGCACTTCATCCCCGGCTTCGAGGACTCTTCCGGCCTGGGACAGCAGGAATCCGGCTACGGTGGTGTAGGCTTCGTCCTCGGGTAGCTTGAGGCCGAGCTTGCGGTTCAGGTCGCGTACGGCGAGCATCCCGTCGAGGATGAAGGCTGTGCCGTCGCGCACGATCTGGGAGCGCACCTCCTCGTCGTATTCATCGTTGATCTCGCCCACGATTTCTTCCAGCACATCCTCCAGGGTGACCAGTCCTTCCAGGCCGCCGTACTCGTCCATGACAAAGATCAGATGGGTGCGCGTGGCCTGCATCTGTTTTAAGAGGCTGCCCAGTCGTTTGCCCGAGGGCACGAAGGTCGGCGGATGCAGGAGCCCTGTCATGGAGAAGACCAGGCCGGGCTCGCGCGCCATGAATGGCTCCATGTCCTGACGAAAGAGCACGCCGACCACGTCATCCAGGTCCGCGCCATAGACGGGCAGGCGCGAATAGCCGTGGATGCGGAAGGCTTCGAGCACTTCGTCCAGGGTGGAGGTGACGGGCAGTGCCGCGATCTCGGAGCGCGGGATCATGGCTTCGCAGGCTTCGGTGGTGTTGAAGTCGAAGGCGCGGCGGATGAGGCGGCGTTTTTCCTCTTCGATCTGGCCGCTGGAGTAGCTGGCGTCGATGAGCATGCGCAGTTCGTCTTCGGTGTAGACGGAGCCGTGGGTGGCGCTGGGAGTGAAGCCGAGCAGACGGACCGTGCGCGTGCCGGACCAGTCGAGCAGGCGGATGGGCCAGTAGAAGAGGCGGTAGAAGATTTCAAGAGGCAGGGCGATGGCCAGGGCCGTTTTTTCGGCCCGTTCCAGGGCGATGGTCTTGGGCGCGAGCTCTCCGAGCACGATGTGCAGGAAGGTGATCAGGCTGAAAGCGATGGCAAATGAAATGGAGTGCAGCACGGCTGGGGGGACCCGGCCTTCGAGCAGCGGGTTCAGCAGTTCTGCGATGGCGGGTTCGCCGATCCAGCCCAGGGCGAGGGAGGACAGGGTGATGCCCAGCTGGGTGGCGGAAATGTAGGCGTTCAGGTGGTCGATGAGGCGCAGCAGCAATATGGCCTTTCTGTTTCCGCTTTCGGCCAGACTTACGATACGCGAACGTCGCACGCCCACCAGTGCGAATTCCGAAGCCACGAAAAAGCCGTTGGCCAGGACCAGCAGGAAGACCAGCAGCAGAAATCCTAAAGAGCGGATCATGAGAGAATCCTTGATGAAAACGGGCTGTTTGAACTTTGGCCAGCGTGGTCAGATCCCCGCAGCGTTCTGAATCATCTGTAACCATGATCGGCGGCCAGGGTAAAGGCGCAAAAGGGGCTGACGCCGAAATTCTGTGCGTGCGGGATCAGTCGTCGATTTCGATCAGTCCGAGGCGGGCGGCATGGCGAACGAAGGCAACGGGGCTTTTGATCCCAAGCTTGGTCATGATGGCGTAGCGGTGGTTGAGAATGGTCTTGCGCGACACGAACAGTTTGGCTGCGATCTCCTCCGGGGTCAGTCCTTCCGCCAGCAGTCGCATGACCTGCTGTTCGCGTAGCGAGAGGCTGCCGTAGGAGGCGTCCTGCGTCTTGGCCTTGCGGCCGGAGATGTCGCTCAGGCGGCGCAGCACCGAGGGGGAGAGGGAACCGTCGAGGTATTGTCCGCCGGAGAGCACGGTGCCGATGGCTTGCAGGATTCCTTCGCCTCCTGATTCCTTGGACATGTAGCCGCTGGCCCCGGCCTGAAAGGCGGCGGCGATGAAATCGAGCTTGGCATGCATGCTGACGATGAGCACGGGCAGGTCCGGCCGCGAGGCAAGGATTTCCCGGGTGAGCTCGATTCCGCTGCCGTCGGGCAGGGAGATGTCGATGACGGCCAGATCCGGGGCCAGGGTTTGGGTCAGGCGCAGGCCTTCGGCGCAGGTTCCGGCCTCGCCGACTACGCTGAGGTCGGGTCTGGTGCCGAGGCGGGCTTTGAGGCCGTCACGGTAGAGCGGGTGATCGTCGATGATGAGGATGCGCTTAGGCGTGCTCATTGCTGCTCCTGTTGAGCGGGGTTTCGATGCGGATGTGCAGGCCTTGTCCGGGCTTGGAGCGAAAGCTGATCTTCCCGCCCAGGAGTTTGACCCGCTCGCGCATGCTCCACAGCCCCATGCGCTTGGTGCGGCCGGCCTGGGACAGGCAGCGGTCCATGTCCGCCCCGCAGCCGTCGTCTTCGATGCGCACCAAGAGATTCGGATAGGAGCCCAGCAGGCGAATGGTCACGCGGCTGGCCTTGGCGTGCTTGCGAACATTGTTCAGTGCTTCCTGGATGAGGCGATAGATATTGATCTGGGTGTCGAAGTCAAAACTGACTCCGTGTAGACCGTCGGCAAAGACATCCACCGTGATCCCGTTACGCAGGGAGAAATCCTCGCAATGCGCGAGCACGGTCTCGACCAGCCCAAGCTCGGCCAGCCCCGGCGGGAGCAGGCCGTAGGCCAAGTCTCGGATGGAACGGATGGCCGTGGCAAGGCGTTCGGCAATGACTCCGGCCTGGGCGCGCCACGGTCCGTTTTCGGGCAGGCCGCAGCCGATGCGTTCCAGATCGGCCCGGGCCAGGGAGAGATCCTGGGCCAGGTGGTCATGCAGTTCGCGGGCGATGCGCTGGCGTTCGTTTTCCTGGGCCATGATCAGCTCCTGGGACAGGGCGCGCATCTGTTCCTCGACCCGGCGCTGGGCCACGATGCGGCCGATCTGGTCGGCCACGGCGTCGATGAGGCTGCGTTCTTCGCGCAGGAACGGGCCTTCATCGCAGTCCGGGCGTTCCTCCAGATAGCAGACTTCGACCGCGCCGCATTCTTCTGCATCAACGATGATGGGACTGGACTGGCACCAGTGGGTGCGCACGAAGTTGTCGGAGTTGTGTCGCGTTTCGCCGAGGCGGATGGAGGCACAGGCGATGTCGGGATATTGCCAGGAGGAGCGGATCAGCCCGGCGATGTCTGTCAGGAGTTCGCCCAGCGGCTGTTCCCGGTGTTGAGCCAGCCTGCTGATGCCGTAGAGGCAGTTGAGCTCTTTTATGCGTTCAAGCAGGGCGTGCTGGGTTTTGTGGCTCTGGGCCACGAAACTCTGCCACTCCTCGTTGGAGGCGGGAAATTTTTCGGTTTTGTCGGGGCGGATGGTCATGAGCGTCTCTCCTGGGCAACGGGCGCGTTGGCCGTGTAGCACAGGATGGGGCAGGGTGCCAGGGGCGGAACCGGTAGGTAGCCGGTCCGCCCCTGGGGATTTATACGGATCAGGACAGGATCTTGCGGGCGATCTCGTCCTGTACGTCGGTGATGAAACGGATTCCGGTCTCGTGCGCGGTTTCGCGGTTGGCGGACACGATGTCGCCGCGGGTGATCTCGGTCACCGAGAACTTGCGTGCACCGGCCAGGAGCTGCTGCAGGCCTGCGCCGAGCTTGTCGGCCAGGGTCCAGGCAGCGATGGCGCCGTAGGGTACGGTCTTCATCTCATCGGCACCGATCTTGGCCTTGAGGGATTCGTAGCCGGCGAAGATCTGTTCGGGGCTCTCGCCGATGTCTCTTACGGTCTTGGGCAGGGTGTCCCAGTTGCCGGCGATTTTTTCCTTGCGGTCGGGATTCAGCGCGCCTTCGATGTTGGAGCCCAGGAAGCCGGGGATCATGAGGGTACGGCCCATGCAGATCAGTTTGACGAAGGGGGCGCCGAGCGCCAGGGCCTTGAAGATGTGATCTTCGCGGGCCAGGCCGCCGGCAAAGGACATGTCCACGACCTTTTTGCCCTGGGATGCCAGGATATTGCCGTATTCCACCGCTTTGGAGTGCAGCAGGACGGACGGGACGCCCCAGGTCTCCATCATGTTCCAGGGGCTCATGCCCGTGCCGCCGCCGGAGCCGTCGATGGTCAGCAGGTCGAGGTCCGCTTCGGTGGCGTACTTGATGGCCATGGCCAGGGCTTCCATGCCGTAGGAGCCGGTCTTGAGGGAGATCTTGGTGTAGCCGAGTTTACGCAGGTAGGCCACGGTTTCCATGAAGTTCTGATGCACGGCCTCGGAGGAAGGCAGATCGGTGTAGCCCAGACGGCTGTGGCGGGCAAAGCCCTTGATGCTTCCGGCCTTGAAGGACTCCTGCACTTCGGACAGTTCCGGGTCCGGATCGAGCAGATAGCCGCGCTTTTTCAGGAACAGGGCGTAATCAAGGCTCGTGACCTCAATCTCGCCGCCGATGTTCTTGGCGCCCTGACCCCATTTGAGTTCGATGCAGACCTTGTTGCCGTATTTTTCGATGACGTATTCGGCCACGCCGTTGCGTGCGTCTTCGACGTTGAGCTGCACGATCATGGTGCCGTAGCCGTCGGAATAGCGGTTGTAGACTTCAATGCGGCGATCCAGTTCCGGGGATTTTTCGATGCGGCCGTTCGCCATGCTGGAGGCGCGGTCCACGCCGACAACGTTCTCGCCGACCACGATGGGAATGCCGACCAGGGCGCAGCCTGCGGCAAAGGAGTCCCAGTATTTGGCGGCGATAAAGGTCGAACCAAGGGCTCCGGTCATGAGCGGCATGCGGACCTTGGTCTGTTCCTTGGCTCCGAAGGAGGTTTCCAGGGAGACGTTGGTGAACAGGCAGTCGTCGGGGTTGGTGGTGCGACCGGCAGCAACGCCCTGGGCGCCGTAGCTGAAACCCTGGATACGCAGGGAATTATAGCTCACGCCAACATGGCAGGTATTGGCACTGCCGGCGGTGACGGAACCGAAATCCCTGGGGTAGAGCATGTGCCGGCCCTTGAGGCAGGACATCCAGGTTTCGCATTTTCCGGCGCAGTCCGAGCGGCATAACGTGCACAGGCCGGATTCGGCCGGGTTTCCGCGGTTGGTGGTGCCGAGAACATCGTTGCTTTTGGGCCATTGGATCATCGTTTTCGTCTCCCGTATGCAAATTTGAGTATTGTGTTTCTCCAAAACGCACGTCGCCACCAGAGAACCGGTCGGGGAATCCGTGGTGGCGCTACGCATCGGCACGCATTTCATAGAGTAAGCGGTCAATGGTGGAGCATGGAGAAATTCAATAGATTATCTATGTTTGGACCGTGGTCGTGTCGATAGGATTGCCTCCCCTTTTCCTGGTCATTTTGGGACGATAGTCTGGGTAATATTCCCGTTTTTTGGGAAAAATTCCCGGAAACTGAGGCCGCGGAGCGCATCTTTCATGGAGAGTGCGTGCAGGGCGCGGTGCTTTGGTTCGGAATCGAGGAGTAAAGGATAAAGCTTTTGGGAAAGAGAACCCTTTGTTCTTGTTCTGAAAAAAAGGCTGGGATATTTGCTTGGTTCATGCCGGCCGTGCCGGGAAATCTCTGACGGCAGACGTAAAAAAACCCTCTTACGGAGGGTTCTTTTAGTTATTCCGGGGTCTTGACGGCTTTTTTGCGTTTTTCCCAGAGTTTCATGCCCTGCATGGTCTTGCGACGGTCGCGGGCCAGGGACTTGGCAACGAGGGAGGTGCCCTTCTTGTAACCGAATTTTTCGCGGTACTCTTCGGGGGTCAGGCCGTGGGTGGCAAGGTGACGTTTGGTCAGTACCTTGAAGGATTTGCCACATTCGCAGCAGATGACGCTCTTTTCACGGATGGCGTTCTTGGGGTCCACGGCGGGTTCAGTGTCGACAACCGGGGCAACGCCTTCGGCAACACCGCGAATGCTCTGCGTCAGGGCGCGGATCATCGAGGTGATTTCCTCTTCGTTCATGTTGCGGACTGAGGCCTGGGCCTTCACGATTTCGATTGCTTGTTTCAGATAATCTTCCATGTTTACTCCATTAGCTATATTGGGATCATTGATGACGATGTAGCCCGTCAGGCAACGTAGCTTACTACATAGTAGAGAATGATGGAATGTCAAATGCTTTGTTGAAAATCTGTTACGTATGCTCCTGTTTGCCGGATGGATTATTAGAAACGTGTCGGAATCCGTTCAAGAAACATGTGTATTTTTGAGGTATTGATTATTTTCCCTGGGGCATACATTTGCCTGGGACGCTTGACGGCGCTGGGGTTTTGAGGTCAGCATGCGTGCATGTTGTGAGAGAAGGCGAGACGAAAAGGAGGACTAATGCCATCTTTTGATATTGTGAATGAGATCGATTTGCAGGAAGTTGATAATGCGGTGAATAATGTGCGCAAGGAAGTCGAAACCCGCTACGACTTCAAAGGCGTGATCACGGAAATGGAGTTCAATCGCAAGACAAAGGTTCTTTCTTTGGTTACGGGAGACGAGATGAAAATACGGGCCATACGGGAGATGCTCATCTCGCATTTTGTGCGCCGAAAAGTCGATCCCAAGGCCCTGGAATTCGGTGAGCCCGAAAATACCTCCCGCGGTCAGCTCAAGCAGGAAATCAAGCTGCATGACGGCATCGATAAAGATGCCGCTCGCAAGCTGGTCAAGATGATTAAAGACAGCAAGCTAAAAGTTCAGGCCGCCATTCAGGACGAACAGGTGCGGGTCTCTGGCAAGAAAATTGACGACCTGCAGGAGGTCATGGCGATGCTGCGCGAATCGCAATTCGAATTACCGTTGCAGTTCGTGAACATGAAGAAATAACCGGAGGTGCGCATGCACGCATTCATGATGGGCATTTGGTCCTGGATCATGTCCAATCCTCTGATCGGGTTGGGTATTGCTGCAGTTGTTGTGTTCCTGTTCTGGAAACAGCCCCGGGATACCATGAAGCTTTTGATCGCGTTGCTTGTGCTTGTGGCTTTGGGCTATCTTGTTGCGGGAATCGTCGACTTTGCCATGGACAGCGCCATGGTGAAGGAGAGGGGAATGAAGAAGACTCCGTAGCAGGTGGTGAATGGTGATCGGTGAATAGTGAATGGAAAAAACATGCTCAAAGCATGGCCTGCACTTTTTTACGTCCATTCACCATTCACTATTCACCAATCACCAATCATCGCGTCATGGGCAAAAGCATGCGCACGCACGTGCCTTGGCCTGGCTGGGACGCGAATTCAAGGCGTCCCCCGTGGTCGTGCATGATGGCCGAAGAGATGGACAGCCCAAGGCCCGTTCCGCCCAGTTCCCGTTTGGTGGTGAAGAACGGGTCCTGGATGTACTTGAGGTCGTGGGGGGTGATGCCGCAGCCGTTGTCGCGCACTTCCACCCCGGCCCAGGCCTTGTCTTCCCCGAATCGTGACAGGACCTGCAACGTGATCTCGCCGCCCGTGGCTGGCACGGCCTCGCAGGCGTTGACCAGCAGATTGATGAGCACCTGGATGAGGCGCTGCAGATCGGCTTCCACCAGAACAGGCTCCGCGGCCAGCCTGACCAGATAGCCCGGGGCCGCGTTTTTGAGCTTCTGCCGCACGAAGGCCAGGGCCCCGGCAACGACGCTGTTCACGTCGGTCGTTTCGCGTTCCCCTTCGGGACGCTGGCGTGAATAGTCCTTGAGCCTTGAGACGATGTCCTTGATCCGCTCCGATCCGTCCACCATGCCCTGCAGCAGGAGCGGCATCTGCTGCCTGAGCTCAGAATATTCGAGTCCCCCGAGTACGAAATCCCCATGCTCTTCCTGGTATTCATCCAGCACATTAAGGGCGTCGGCCCAGACGTCGCGCAGCAGGGGCAGGTTCAGCGTCAGAAAGCTGTTGGGATTGTTGATCTCGTGGGCCACGCCCGCCACCAGCACGCCAAGGGATGCCATCTTGTCCGCCTGGATCATCTTCTGTCCCCGCAAATGGGCCTTGCGTTCGGCCTCCTTGCGGGTCGTGATGTCCGTCAGTTTGCCTTCAATGAACACCGTGCGGCCTTCTTCGTCTTTCTCGATCCTGGCGTTGAATTCCACCCAGATCTCACTGCCGTCCTTGCGGCGCATGCGGGTCTCGAAATCTTTGAGCACTCCATCGCGGCGCAGAATGAAAAAGACCAGCTCCCTGTCGTCGGGGTCACAGTACAGCTGGCGGCTGATGTCGGTGATTGTGGACATGAGGTCCTGGGGTGAATCGTAACCGAGGATGCGGGCCATCTCGCGGTTGGCCTCGATGAATCGCCCCCCGGACGTGGAGCGGTAGATGCCCTCCAGGGCTTTTTCAAAAATGGCGCGGTATTTCTTGCCTTCCTCTTCGCGCTCGCTCCACTCGGTGATGTCGTGGGCAAAGACCACGGCCCCGAGAATCTCCCCTCCGCGCTGCAAGGGCACGTAGGTGTTCTGGTAGAATCCGATCTCCCCTTTGGGCTTTCGGTACTTGCGCCGCAGAATGTAGGATTCGCCAGCCAGTACGCGGTCGAAATTGCGGCGGGAGGTGGCGCGTTCCTCGGGTTCGTTCAGGATGTCGAAAACGTGCATGCCGGGATGAATGTCCAGGTTCCAGTTGTGCTTGACGAATTCCCGGTGCGCCTGGTTGAAGGCGATGTAGTTGTAGTTGAGATCAAGGGAAAAGAGCATGACATTGAGCGGCGTGTCGATCAGGGCACGCAGGTCCTGCACCTCGCGGGAGAGCTGGCGGTTGGAGCGTTCCAGCTCGCGCAGCCTCTGCAGCAGATCTTCCCGTCCGGCGTTCACGCTTCGGAGTCCTCCAACTGGCGGAGCTTGTTGAGGCGCTTGTTGAGCGCCTGCCTGGACACACCCAGCATGCTCGCGGCCAGGGCCTGATTGTTTCCGGTGCGGCGCATGGCCTCGCGCACGAGTTCGGCGCAGACGTGTTTCAGGGTCGGCAGTTCCGGGCCAAATTGCAGTCGCGTGCCTTCACCGGGCTGGACCTTGCGCGATGCGGCGGGGTGCTTGTTCACGTGCGCCCTGATACGGTCCATGTTCAGTTCGTCGTCGCCAGAGCAGCTCAGGGCGTCGAGTATCAGAAACTGCAGTTCGCGGATGTTGCCCGGAAAGGCGTAGTTTGAGAGCAGGTTCAGGAGTTCAACCGGCACCGCAGGGCGCTTTCGTTGCTGGCAGCCCTGGCGCATGAAGTGGTCAATCAAAAGGGGCAGATCCTCGCGGCGCTCACGCAAGGGGGGCAGATGCACGTGATGGGCGCGCAGACGGTAGTACAGGTCGGACCGGAAGCGTTCGGCC
>JAWLHW010000085.1:0-9464 GCA_041690155.1 Desulfomicrobium sp.
GATGCTCGAAGAAGAGGTCACCAGGCTGCGCGACGGCAAGGTTGAAACCGAGATCGAGCCCGAGCTCAACCTCGGCTTCCAGGCCCTCATCCCCGAGGAATACGTGGCCGACGGCAAGGAGCGCCTGCATTACTACAAGGCCCTGTCCTCCTGTCACGACGAGGCGGCCATCGTCGAGATCGTGGACGACATGCGCGATCGCTTCGGCTCCCTGCCCGAGGCGCTGAAAACCTTTGTGGCCGTGCTCATGATCAAGATCGACGCGCGCAGGCTGGGCGCGGTGCGGGTGGATCTGTTCGAGGACCGGGCGCTTATCCACTGGGACGAAACCCGGCATAACGTCGACCTTTTCAAGCTCATGGGCTGGGTGGGCGAAAATACCGCCTGTGCCCGGATTCTGCCACCGGCCAAACTGGAACTGCGCTTGCCTGCCGCGGCCTCGGCGACCCTTGCCATGCATGCGCTCAAGGACAGGCTGCTGGTGCTCAGGGAGCGGATCAAACTGTGAAGAACCGGGCCGGGCGCTTGCCAAGTTTGAACTGGACTCGGCCAGCGCTGAAGGGTAGTACCTTGTGCGCATTGTCAACTTCGTCGCAAGTTGCCTAGGGGTTTCCGGGGGATGGCGTATTTGGCTGCTCCGGAGAATGTCACACGGGGCAAATGGTCTTGCGATGTCCTTCAAAAAAAATAAAATGAGACCTGATTTATGAAAAAATTCGGTATTCGTGCTTTTTTGGTGTTTTCTCTTCTCTTTGTTCTCACAGGCCTTGGGCATGCTGCGCAGTTGGTCGACCGCATCGTGGCCGTGGTCAATGGCGAGATCATCACTTTTCAGGAATTGCAGCAGCAGATCCGCCTTAGCGTGGGTCAGACCCCTGATCCCGCCACCGCCGAAAAAATCGCTCCCCAGGTGCTTGACGGCATGATCGATGACGTCATCCTGCGCCAGGAGGCCCAGCGGCTCAAAATCGAGGTCACTGATTCCGAGGTGGAGAATGAAATTCGCCAGTTCAAGGCCCGCCGTCGTTTGAGCGAAGAGGATTTCGAGCGCACCTTGCGTCTTCAGGGCCTGACCCCGGAACAATTCAAGGAACGCAGTCGTGAAGACATCATCAAGCATAAGATGCTCGGCTACATGGTGCGGCGCAAAGTCGTGGTCACCCAGGAAGAGATTGACGCCTACACTGAGCAGAACCGCTCTGAATTGACCACCGAGCGCATCGTGGACGTGCAGATGCTTGTTCTTGTGGATGAGGAACGTGCCAACTCTCTCTGGAAGTCCTTGAGTGAAGGGGAGATCAGCCTGGATGAGGCGGTGGCGCGCTATTCCGTCGGCCCCAATGCCGAAAATGGTGTCATGAACGATGTGCGCTGGCGGGAATTGGCCGAGCCTTGGCGCGAAGGCCTGCGGGATTTGAAATCGGGCGAGTTGAGCAAGCCTTTTCTGGTCCAGGACAGATGGGTTATCCTGAAGCTGCTGGACCGCCGGGAAGGCGCGCGTCAGGAACAGACCGTCGTGGAAGAAGAGGTGCGGGAGGCGATTTTGCTTCCCAAACTCGAAGAGCGCTTCAAGGAGTACATGAATGGATTGCGCAGCAAGGCCATCATCCAGAAGAAGCTTTAATTCTGCGTTTCGACAAACCATGCATGGAGTTTCCAGAATATGGATTTGATTGAGATCGGAACCGCGTTGCGTGAAGGCCGCGAACAGAAGGGGCTGACAATCGAGGCGGTCGAAGAGAAGACCAAGATTGCCCCGTCCGTCATTGTTGCGCTTGAAGAGGGCAACAGCTCCAGATTCCCTCATGCAGTCTATGCCAGGGGGTTCGTACGGAGTTACGCCTTGCTGCTGGGCCTTGATGCGCAGGAACTGTGCGATCATTTCAGCCGTGAATATCCTGTGCCGAGGGATGCCGAGTCGGAATCGCATCCGTCCCATATTCACGTCAAAATGAACGATTCGGGCAGTGGCCTGACCACCATGCGCATTGTCATGATTCTTGGCGTTCTGATCCTTGGGGCTCTTGGCTGGTATGTTTTCGACCAGTATCAGTCTAAGGAATCCGAGGCTCCGGCCCCGGTGGAAGAGCAGACGGCGCCTCCCGTCCCTCCCGCGGAAACCCAGCCGTCCGGCTCTCTGCCAGCTCCCTTGACCCAGATGCAGGAAGTGGCTGCCACGCCGACAGAAGAGTTCAGCGCGAACACGACCACCGACAGCACCTCCGGGGAAGTGCTGAATGCGACTTCGCCGATTTCCGCCCCTGCCGCGCAAGAGGCCGTTTCAGGGCAGGAGCAGGCTGCCGCGGCGGAACCGGTCGTCACAGAGGAGCCGGTCGCCCAGCCGGAGTCGGTCACTGCTGCTGCGGCACCCGCGAAGGAACGCAGCCTGCGCATCGCGGCCCATTCCGCGAGTTGGCTGCAGGCGCGGCCCGACGACAAGATTGTGGATTATTTTTTGCGCAAGGGCGAAACGACCACCATCACCTTCAGCGAATCACTGAGCATCAAGTTCGGCAACGCGGGCGGGGTCAAGCTTGAACTCGATGGCCAGCCCTATCCTTTTGAGGGAACTCTCGGCGAGGTCAAGACCCTGGTCGTGGAGTAGGCGCGGCAGGCGCGGGTCCGGGGATGCCACATGGAATTTTCTGAAAAGGTCCTGGTGCTGCGGGTGGGTACTTTTCGAGAAGCGGACTGCTGGGTCCGTTTTTTTTCTCCCACGCACGGTCTCCTGACCGCTTTTGCCTTCGGAGGACGCCGCAGCCGCAAGCGCTTCTGCGGTTGCCTGGACCAGCTCAGTCTGGTCCATTTTCGTGTCAGCCAGGGGAAGCAAGAGTATCTATGCCTGCAGGAGGGCACGCTCATCAATGGCTTCGGTGGGCTGAAACGCGATCTCAAAAAGCTCGGCATGGTCAGCAACTGCGTGCGTTTTTTCGAATCCCTGCCTTTTACTCCCGACGGCTACGCCCCGGCTCACGAGCTTCTGCTGGAGACTCTGGAGGCCCTTGATGAGGAGCGGCCGGGGTCATGGTTCATTCCGCTCATGTTCCGCGCCAAGATGGCCTTCTCCCAGGGCTACCAGCCGGATCTGCAGCGATGCCGACAGTGTGGCGGACCCCTTGACACTCATCACCGCGCCGTATTCGCCGTACAGGAAGGAGGCCTTTACTGCCTGCGCTGTCCTTCCGGCAGCGGTGCTAAAATTTCCACTTCCCGCGAAACCTTGAGCCTGCTTTTCAACCTGGCCCGCTCCGGCCCCAGGGAATGGGCGGACTGGTTGCCCTCGGCCAAGGTGCGGGAAGAATGCGTTCATCTGGTGGACGCTTTTGTTCAATGTCATCTTGGCCTGACCTGCGAAGGCAACCGCTTCGTGCGGAGCTAGGCAGAATGGATCTTTTTTAAGGAGCTGTGCATGAATTTTCAGGACGTCATTACCAACCTGCAGCGTTTCTGGGCCGATCAGGGCTGTGTGCTGCAGTTTCCATACGACATGGAAGTCGGGGCGGGGACGTTCAACCCGTCCACTTTTTTGCGGGTGCTTGGGCCCGAGCCATGGAAGGTGGCCTATCCCGAATCCACCCGCAGGCCCACGGACGGGCGTTACGGCGAGAATCCGAACCGTCTGCAGCACTATTTTCAGTTTCAGGTCATTCTGAAACCGTCGCCTGCCAATGTGTTGGAACTGTACCTGGACAGCCTCGGTGTTCTTGGCATCGACAAGCACGTTCACGACATCCGCTTCGTCGAGGATGACTGGGAGAGCCCCACTCTAGGCGCCTGGGGCCTGGGCTGGGAAGTGTGGCTGAACGGCATGGAAGTCACGCAGTTCACCTATTTCCAGCAGGTCGGCGGCATCAATCTTGAGCCCATCAGCTGCGAGATCACCTACGGCGTGGAGCGGCTGTGCATGTACCTGCAGGAAAAGGAATCGGTCTACGACCTGGCCTGGAACGATCACGTAACTTACGGACAGGTCTATCACCAGGCCGAGGTGGAGCACTCCAAGTACAATTTCGACCACTCCGACCAGGAAATGCTGCTGGCGTTCTTCAACTCCTGCGAGGCCGAGAGCGCGAAGCTGTGTGAAGCCGGCCTGCCCTGGCCCGCCTATGATTTCTGTCTGAAATGCTCCCACACCTTCAATCTTCTGGATGCACGCGGTGCGATCTCCATCACCGAGCGGGCCAAGTACATCGCCCGGGTCCGGGCCCTGGCATCCAAGGTGGCCAGGCTTTACGTCGAGCAGCGCGAGGCGATGGGGCATCCGCTCCTGAAATCCTAACCGTTCCCCTTTTTTCAGGGTTTTAGATAGGGAGTTTTTATGAGGCATTTTGTTCTTGAAATCGGCGTGGAGGAAATGCCGGCGCGTTTCCTGCCGCTTCTGGACCGTGAACTGGCGGAACGTTTTTCGGCCCTGCTTTCGGAAACGGGTCTTGAGTACGATCGCGTCGCCACGGCCTCCACCCCCCGGCGACTGGTGGTGGACATCACCGGTCTGGCCGATGTGCAGAAGACCGAGGAGATCGTCGTGTCCGGCCCTCCTGCGCGTATCGCATTCGATGCGGACGGCAATCCGACCAAGGCGGGCCTGGGGTTCGCCAAGTCCCAGAATGTCGGGTTCGACCAAGTCTATGTGGAAAAGACGGACAAGGGCGAGTATCTGGCCCTCAGGAAAACCGTGGGCGGGCGCACGGCCGCCGAGATCCTGGCCGAAACCTGCATGGCGATCCTGCCGAATTTGACCTTTCCAAAGAAAATGCAGTGGATCGGTAAGGAGTGCACCTTCGGTCGGCCTGCACGCTGGATTCTGGCCATGCTTGACGACCAGATCGTGCCCTTCGAATTTGCCGGGCTGACCGCGTCCAATCAGACCAGTGGTCACCGGGTCATGGGCCCCGGTCCTTTCGCGGTACCTCATGCCGACCAATACGCCCGCATTCTGAACGATCAGGGCAAGGTCATTCTCCATGCGGCCGACCGCAAGCAGGCTATCAGGGTCGAAGGCGACCGGCTGGCGGCCGAGGTGGGAGGCAGCGTCGAGTGGCTTGAATCCCTGCTCGACCAGGTCGCCAATCTGGTTGAAACTCCGCGCGCCATGCTCGGCGGATTTCATGAGAAATTTCTGGAACTGCCTGCCGAGGTCCTGTTGACCAGCATGGAGACGCACCAGAAGAGCTTTGGCCTGCGCGGCGCGGACGGAAAGCTGCTGCCGTACTTCCTGACCGCCGCCAACATCGAGTCCCGCGAACCGGCATTGGTGCGCAAGGGCTGGGAGAGGGTGCTGCGTGCCCGTCTGGAGGACGCCCGTTTTTTCTGGGAGGCGGATTGCGCCGCGACCTTCGACCATTGGCTGGACAAGCTGGACAAGGTCATCTTCATCGGCCCCCTTGGGACCATGGGCGACAAGACGCGCAGGCTTGAAAAGCTGGCCGCCTTTATCGCCTCCCATGTGGCGCCTGAGCTTGGCGAGTCAATGGCTCGCGCCGGACGTCTCTCCAAGGCCGACCTGGTTTCGGAGATGGTTTACGAGTTCGACGACCTGCAAGGCAAGATGGGCGGCATTTACGCCCGGCGCAACGGCGAAAGTGAGACCGTGGCCGAGGCTCTCTACGAGCAGTACCTGCCTGCCGGACAGGATTCACCCCTGCCTGCAGGCAAGGCCGGAGCCATCCTGTCCCTGGCCGACAAGCTCGACAACCTGGCGGGCTGTTTCGGCCTTGGCATGATGCCTACGGGCGCGGCCGATCCCTACGCGCTGCGCCGCAACGCCCTTGGCGTGTGCCGCATCATCCTGGAGATGGAACTTCAGGTCGACATCGAGGTCCTGCTGCGCGAAGCACAAAAAGGCTATGCGGACGTGATTTGGAAGTTCGGCGAAGACGAGGCCCTGGAAAAGCTCATGGATTTCTTCGGGCAGCGCCTGCGCGCCTACTGGAACGGAAAAGGTGTTGAAACTCTGGTCATCGAGGCCGCCATGGCACCCGGCTTTGCGGACATCCACGACACCTGGCTGCGGGTGCGCGCCCTGGCGGAATTCAGCCGCGAGGATGATTTTGAGGCTTCGGTCCTGACCTTCAAACGTGCGGCGAACATCATCCGCAAACAGGCCGATCAGGATCTTTCGGGAGCGGTGCGCGAAGATCTTCTTGAGGTCGATGCGGAAAAATCGTTTTGGGCCACGCTGCAGGGGATCGAGCCTGTCTGGGCAGAACTGGCGGCCACGGCCGACTATCCGCAGATGCTGTCCCGCCTGCGGGTATTGCGCCCGGCTGTTGACGAGTTTTTCGACGGGGTCATGGTCATGTGCGACGACCCCGGACTGCGCGCCAATCGTTTGAATTTGCTTTATCGGCTGGTTAACACCCTGGGGCGCGTCGCCGATTTCGGAAAATTCCAGGTCTAGGGCGCTCAAGGCTTGACATATCCGGAAAGCTTCGGCTAATGACGCCGGATTGCAGAGGCATCTTGATGCTGATAGAAACACGCGTTTAATTTGAGAAGGAGTTATATTTTGGCCAATCACAAGTCTGCCCTGAAGAGACACCGCCAGAGCCTGAAGGCCCGCGAGCGCAACAGAATGATGAAAACTCGGGTGAAGAATGCCACAAAGGCCTTGCATGCAGCCATCGAGTCCAAAGACAACGAAGCTGTCACCACTGCCCTGAAGAACGTCACCGCCATTCTGGACAAGGCCGCGAGCAAGAAGATTGTGCACTGGCGTACAGCTGCCAGAAAGATTTCCAGGCTCTCCGTGGCCTCGAACAAAATCTAGTCACTCTACGTTTTCAATTCAGTTATAAAAGCCCGTCATGATGCTGCATGATGGGCTTTTGTTTTTTTTGTTGGGGAGAATAGGTCCTATAGAACCCATAGGACCCATGGGACCTATGAAAGCCATGCGATTGACACGCCCAGGCGTTCAAGTTATCGATTATCGTTCGGCAATCCTGTTTATTTGTTTTTTCATCAAAATTTCCGGAGGGTTCCATGAAAGTGGCAAAATGTATCGTTGTGCTTGCAGTGTATCTGCTTGCGAGTGTTCCGGTCTTTGCGGCCGATGCCATCAAGATCGGCGCCATTCTTTCCGTGACCGGTCCGGCATCCTTCCTGGGCGAACCCGAGAAAAACACACTGGTCATGCTTCAGGATCAGCTTAACGTCGCCGGCGGGGTGAACGGGCAGATGGTTGAAGTCATCGTTTACGACGACGAATCCGACGTCAACAAGTGCGTCATGGCCGCCAAGAAGCTGCTCGATCAGGACCAGGTGGCCGTGGTTATCGGGCCCAGCATTTCCGGCAACACCCTGGCCATCTCCAAGTTTTTTTCATCCGCCGAGGTGCCACTCGTTTCTTGTGCTGCCGCAGAGAAGATCGTGCGCCCTGTCGATCCGTGGGTGTTCAATACGCCGCAGCTGGATCGCCACGCCGTGACCAAAATCCTTCAGGATGCCAAAACCAAGGGATATTCACGACTCGCAATTCTGACTGTTTCCGACGGCTACGGCCAGGCCGGGCGCAGTGTGCTGAAAGAACTCATCCCGGCGCAAGGGTTTGAGCTTGCCGCCGATGAGGTCTACGGGCCTAAGGATACGGACATGACCGCGCAGTTGACCAAGATCAAGGGCGCTGGCGCCGACGCCATTATCTGCTGGGGTACCAATCCCGGTCCGGCCGTGGTCGCACGCAATCGTGTCCAGCTGGGTCTGACCGTGCCTCTGTACATGAGCCACGGCGTGGCCTCGAACAAGTTCATCGAGCTTGCCGGTGATGCCGCCGAAGGTCTTATCCTCCCCGCCGGGCGCCTGGTGGCAGTGGAGCAGGTCCCGGCCGATCATCCCCAGAAGGCCGTGCTGGAAGCCTATGTGGCGGGTTACACCAAAACCTATGGCACCCAGATCTCGTCTTTTGGCGGCTATGCCCATGATGCCTTCGCTCTGGTAATGGAAGCCATCACCAGGGGCGGTTCCGCCAAATCCGCCGATATCCGCGACAACCTGGAAAAGATTTCAGGCTTTGCGGGCACCTCGGGCGTGTACACCTATTCACCCGAGAATCATAACGGCCTCGACGAGTCCGCGTTTATCATGGTCACCATCGAAAATGGCAACTGGAAAGCCCTGAACTAAAACGCATTAAAGCCTAAAGGCCGGTGGAGATTCAAGTCCCCCCGGCTTTTTTCATGTGAGAAAATGGATCCATCCAGTCTGCTGCAATATCTGATCACAGGGCTTACGCTGGGCAGTACCTACGGGCTCACTGCCCTGGGCTTCACGATCATCTTCAACACCACGGGTGTGATCAATTTCGCCCAGGGTGAATTTGTCATGCTCGGCGGGATGATGAGTGTCTACTTCATGCACTCACTGGGTTTTGGCGAGCCTGCGGCCGTGGTGCTGGCCGTTCTCGGTGCGACCATGGCCGGGGCCCTGGTGGAGCGTTTGGCCATCCGTCCGGTGCGGGACTGCCCGACCATCAACCTGATCATCATCACCATCGGTGTTTCCATTCTCATACGCGGGTTGGCCATGTTGCTCTGGGGCAAGGACACTCACGTTCTTGAGCCGTTTTCCGGAAATCAGCCGATCATGTTCCTGGGCGCGGCCATCATGCCGCAGGCCATCTGGGTTCTGACGATAAGCCTTTTTCTGCTCGGTGCCCTCAAGCTTTTTTTCTCCGGGACCATTCACGGCAAGGCCATGCTGGCCTGCTCCTATGACTCCAAGGCCGCTTCTCTGGTCGGCATCGGCGTGCAGCGCATGGTTCTTTTGTCGTTCATGATCTCTGCCATGGTCGGAGCCGTCGGCGGCGTGATCCTGGCCCCCATCACCATGACCTCTTATGATGTCGGGATCATGCTTGGCCTCAAAGGTTTCGCGGCCTGCATCCTGGGTGGGCTTGGCAACCCGTTCGGGGCGGCGGCCGGTGGAGTCATCCTCGGGGTACTTGAATCGCTTGGCGCGGGGTTTGTGTCTTCGGCCTACAAGGATGCTCTGGCCTTTGTGATTCTGCTGATCCTTCTTTTTGTCAAACCGTCCGGGCTGTTTGGCCTCAAAGACTCCAAAAGGGTGTGAAGTGTCATATCGCAAGGACATGATCTGGCTGGCTTTCTTCTTCGGGCTACTCATGCTGGCCCCGATGCTGCTGCCGAACAACTATTACCTGACCATCCTCATTCTTGGCTGCCTGCACGCCATGAACGCCGTGGGTCTGTGCCTGCTGGTCGGACATGCCGGGCAGATATCCCTGGGGCACGCCGGCTTCTATGGCCTGGGCGCGTACACAAGCGCCTATCTGAGCACGACCGTGGGCCTCTCGGTTGGGCTGTCCATGCTTTCGGGCGTGGCCTTGACCGTTGTTGTCAGCATCTTGGTGGGGCTGCCGTCGCTGAAGCTCAAAGGACATTACCTGGCCATGGCCACGTTGGGCTTTGGCATAATTCTCTCCATCCTCTTCAACGAGACCGTGG
>JAWLHW010000086.1:0-9407 GCA_041690155.1 Desulfomicrobium sp.
CACTCCCGAACACCTTTGCGATCTGGCACGCGGCTTTCTGCATACATCCGGATTGCTGAGCCGGTCAGACGATTTTCTGGACTGCGAGGTTGACCCGGCTCTCTGGGCAGTGCGCGTCAGCCTGGCCTGTGAAGTGGCGCCGGAACAACTCTCGCGCCGCACCTTCACTTCTGGCTGCGGCAAGGGTGTCATGTTCGCCAGCGCCCTAGAGCTCGCGGGAAGCGAGCCTCTTTCCGCCGGATTCACCTTGGCCGCCGGACGCGTGCAGGAGCTTGCCAACTGGTTCCGCCGTTACTCGGACCTGCACCACGCCACGGGCGGCGTGCACACCGTGGCCCTGAGCGTGGATGGGCAGGATCCGGAACTGATCCGCGACGACGTCGGTCGCCACAATGCCGCGGACAAGGTCGTGGGCCGGGCCCTGGCCCAAGGCGTGGATCTGGGGCGCACGGTCATGATCACCTCGGGGCGCATCTCCTCGGAAATCGTGCACAAGGGCAGAAGGGCCGGCATCCCCGTTCTGGTTTCCCTGGGCGCACCAACCCATCAGGCCGTGCTGCTGGCCCGGGAGATGAACCTGACTCTCATCGGGTTTGCCCGCCAGAACCGCTTTTCCATTTTCTCGGCAGCGGAGCGCATTCTGTGAACAGGCATCTGTCCAGGCGCTTGGTCATGCGATTTGCGGTTGCGGCCGCCTTGTCAATCCTGCTCGTGTTCTCGGCTGCGTGCCGGGAACAGGACGAGCGGCTGCTCGATCCCTCAGCGGCCACTGATTTCATACGCCAAAACCGCAACAATCCCGCGTTCATCATTCTGGACGTGCGCACTGCGCAGGAATTCCGGCAGGGCTTCATTGAAGGTGCAGTTTTGCTCGATTACTACGCTGCGGATTTCCGGGAGCGTTTCGCGGAGCTGGACCGCGACGTGCCCATCTTCATGTACTGCCGCAGCGGCAATCGCAGCTCGCATGTACTGCGGATGGCGGACGAGTTGGGGTTCACACGCGTTTACGATCTGCGCGGCGGGATTCTGGCCTGGAAAGAGGCGGGACTGCCGCTGGTGAGGTGAAGTGCGAACCCGGCCATTGCTCCGGGTTCGCGTGTGTGGTTCGGAAAAACGGTGCCGCTATAGACTGATGACCTTGTCGGCCAGCTGCTGGCTGGTGACCACGTCGAGCATGTTGGTGACCTGGCCGACTTCCTTCTGATCCATGAGCTTGAAAAATTCCAGACAGGTGCCGCAGACCAGGATGGACACGCCCGCGTCCTCCAGTTTTTTGAGCGCCTCAACAGCCGGGTTTGTTGCCGTGGCCAGTTTTACGGCTCCGTTGACCATGATGATGCGCCACAGTGTATCGCCAAGCTCCGGCAGAGTGTTCAGGAAGTTGCCCATCAGCCGGGAGCCCAGCGTGTCGTCTCCCTGCCCCACGGTGTCGGATGTCAGAAAGACCAGGATTTTGGACGCGCTGACCTGTTTCGGGTCTGCCTTTGTCGGTGACGCCTGCTCGGCATGGGGCGTGCCAGCGGAATCAGCCTGCGAGGCCTTGATGGTCCACAGATTGCCTTCTTTGCTGGTGTCGTCGATGCGCATGCCCTTGCTGGCCAGATAGCGGCTGACGTTGTCCATGGCCGCCTCGTTGTCGACGATGACTTCCAATGTTTGGGGCGTTTGCTCGTCCAGAAGCCGCTTGCAACGCAATACGGGGTTGGGGCATGGTTCGTTTTCGCAATTGAGGACTATGGGCATGGTGAGACTCCCTTTTTTTCCGGATGATTGACGTGACCTCGGCTTCTGGTCAAATCGTTTAAACCTATACGTTTTTTATCTTCCCATCGAAAAAATCGATTCTGTTCCGATCCGACAAGGAGTTGAATGGTGCGGGTTTTAGTTTCTCCCTGGGTGTTAGGTACCGCTTTGGCCTGGCTTGTGCGTCTGTGGCACCTGACCCTGCGCGTGAAGCGTATCAATACTGATGTCTTTACGGACCCGGAGCTGCGCGCCAAAAGGCCCGTGATCATGCTCTGGCATGACGAGATTTTTCCGCTCATCCCGGCTCACGTCGGCGAACGCATGGCCTGCGTGGTCAGCCAGAGCAAGGACGGGGAAATCCTGGCCGCGGCGCTGAAGAGTTTCGGCTTTTTGAGCGTGCGCGGATCAAGTTCGCGCGGCGGCATGCGGGCCCTGATCGCGGCCAAGCGGGTCATGGACGAGCAGGGCGTGGGCGTCATTTTCACTGTTGACGGGCCGCGCGGGCCGCGCCACAAGGTCAAGCCCGGAGCCATTTTCTTGGCCAGGCACGCAGGTTCGCCCATTGTGCCGGTGCGAGCCGTGATGAGCCGGGCAAAAATTTTTCATCGCGCCTGGGATAAATTTCAATTGCCGTGGCCGTTTTCCAGATGCACCATCATTTACGGCGATCCCGTTGTTTTGCCCGATCCCGGAGATGATCCCGAAGAAATGCAGCGGCAGTGCGAACATCTTGAACAGATCATGAACTCTCTGGGAAAAAACGTGTGAGAAATTTAGCATACAATGCTTTTTTACCCTTGGGCACGTCCTTGTCGCTTGCACGGTTGCATGCCCTTGGAAACGGGATCGGCAAACTCATCTGGGCCGTTCTGCCCTCAAGGCGCAAGGAAACCACGGCCTGCATGCAGGAACGCCTCGGCTTGGGGCATCGTGAAGCCAAAGCGCTGGCCAAGGCCAGTTTTCGGCACAACGCCTGCTCTTTTCTGGAGCTTTTCCATGCCCGCTACATGGATCACCGCTTTCTGGAAGAGCGCATCGAATACGAAAACCCGGACCTCTTTGCCCGGATGGGTGCCACGTTGCGGCCTGTCGTGGGTGTGACCGGACATCTTGGTTGCTGGGAACTTCTGGGCGGAGTGCTCAAGCGCTTCAACACCAAGACCGATTGTCAGGTCGTGGCTCGTCTGCCCAAGGATACGGCTCTGGCCGACCTCTTGATGCACATGCGCAGCCAAAGCAAAATCCAGGTGCTTCCCCATCGCGAGGCCGCGACCGAAGCCCTGGGAAAACTGCGTCGCGGAGGACTCTGCGCGTTTCTGGTCGATCACAACTGCAAAAGGGCGGAAGCTCAGTTTCTGCCTTTTCTGGGCAAGACCGCAGCAGTGAACAAGGGGCCAGCGATCCTGGCCCTGCGCGCCAAGGCCGAAGTCTGGCCCTTTTTCCTCATCCGCCTGCCGCAGGGCCGCTTCCGGGCTGTAACCCTGCCCTGCCTGGACACTGCGACCCTGGAGGGCAGCAGGGCGGAACGTATCGAACAGATCTGCCGTTTTTATACCGAGGCCGTGGAAACGATGGTGCTGCGCTATCCGGAACAGTGGTTCTGGATGCATCGGCGCTGGAAAACCCAGCCCTGAGCGGATCTTGGATTCACAACAAAACGAGGTGAGCACATGCCCATGAACAGCCTGCTGCATGCCGCCCGAGGCGAGACTCCGGTGGATTTGCTGGTCCGTGACTGCCAGGTGGTCAACGTCCTTTCCGGGGAGATTCATCCTGCAAGCGTGGGCGTGCAGAACGGAACCATCGTTGGTTTCGGGGAATACGAGGCCCACAAGGTCGTGGACGCCTGCGGCCGATACCTCTGTCCGGGACTGATCGAGGGGCATATCCATATCGAGTCCACCCTGCTCGATCCCATCCGGTTCGCGCAGGTGGCGGCGGCCCACGGTACGGCCGTGGTCGTCTGCGATCCGCATGAACTGGCCAATGTCATGGGACTGGACGGGATCAGATGGCTGCTTGAAACCACCCGCGCCCTGCCCCTTGATATCCGCTGCATGATGCCTTCCTGCGTCCCGGCTACGCACCTGGAAACCGCTGGCGCGGTCATCACCGCCCAGGATATCGCAGCCATGTTCAGGGAATATCCGGGCCGCATTTTGGGCCTTGCGGAAATGATGAACTATCCCGGTGTATTGTATCAGGATCCGCAGGTAATGGGTAAACTCTTCGCGGCCGGGGAGCGGCCCGTCGACGGGCACGCTCCGGGCCTCTCGGGTTTTGACCTGAACGCCTATGTCCTGGCCGGGCCAGGCAGCGATCATGAGGCCTGTCATCTGGACGAGGCCCGGGAAAAATTGCGGGCGGGCATGCATGTCATGATCCGCGAGGGTAGCTCCGAAAAAAATCTCTTCGACCTGCTGCCGCTCATAAACGACTTCAACAGCCAGAACTGCTCCCTGGTCACCGATGACAGGCACTGCGACGACCTGTTGCGCGACGGGCATCTGGACCACACCATCCGGCTGGCCGTGAGTCGGGGCCTTTCGCCCCTGCGGGCCATCCAGATGGCCTCCATCAACACAGCCCGCTATTTCAGACTGCGCCGCAGGGGGGCCGTGGCGCCGGGCTACCGGGCCGATTTTGTGCTGCTTGACGATCTTGAGTCTTTCTCCATCTTTGAGACCTATCTGGGCGGAAGGGCGATTGCGCCCGCTTCCTGGCAGCCCGCCGCGACGGACCTGTCAGTGACCAAAAGCGTGCATCTGGGCGAGCTTACTCCTACATGCCTCAAAATGTCCGCTCCGGCGGAGGGCAAAAAGGTCCGCGTCATTCGCACCGTGCCCGGCCAGATCGTGACCGAAATGGATCTGGCCCAGCCCCTGGTTCAGGACGGCCGGATCATGGCGGACCCCGAGGCCGACGTGGCCAAGCTGGCCGTCTTCGAACGCCATCACGGCAGCGGCGGGGTCGGGCTCGGGCTGGTGCGCGGTCTGGGATTAAAGGCCGGCGCCATCGCCAGCACCGTGGCTCACGATTCCCACAACCTGATCGTGGCCGGAGTCTCAGACAGCGATATGCTGCTGGCCGTGCGCGCCCTGGCCGAATGCGGCGGGGGATTTGTATGCGTGCGGGACGGCTGGGTGCTCAACCTCGTGCCTTTGCCCCTGGCCGGACTGATGAGCGATCAGGAACCCGAAACCATAGCGGCTGGCTTGGATCACCTGAACGCCAGCGCTCATGAACTCGGCTGCCCAAAGAACATCAATCCCTTCATGCAGCTCTCTTTTCTTTCCCTGCCGGTCATTCCCAGGCTGCGCCTGACGGACAAGGGCCTGGTGGACGTGCAGGATTTTGCTTTTACCTCCTTATCTGAATAATCCTCAGCTGTTGTTGGCTGTGAGAGTCAAATTTTCAATGTGTCGCGAGTTTATCTCTAAATGAATTTCGGAGAGAAAATAATGTGGTATCGTCTCAGTCTGACCTGGAAGGTGCTTTTGATCATCCTCTGTGGTCCCATCGTGCTGGCCGTCATCATGGCCTATCTGCACATCAGCGACATTCAGGAGGCGGCGATCAGCGGGCGGCTCAAAGAAAGCCGGTCTGTGGTCATGATGGCCGAATCCGTGCGCGAGGACATGGCGCACAAGCATAAAGTCGGAGTGCTTCGGCCGCTTGACGAATTGCGTGAAGATCCCGCGAAGCTGCTGGAGGCCGTGCCCATTGTTACAGCCATGAACACGGCTGCGGCCAAGGCGGCGGAGGCGGGCTACGAATTCAGGGTGCCCAAGGAGAGTCCGCGCAACCCCAAGAACGAGCCTAATGCGTTGGAGAGGGAGGTCCTGTCCGAATTCTCGCGCACGGGCCTGGCGGAAAAAGTCATCGTTGAAAAGGACAGGCTGCTTTACTTCAAACCGATCCGTCTTTCCGAAGATTGCATGTACTGTCATGGCGATCCCAAAGGTGAAAAAGACCCGACAGGCGGCATAAAGGAAGGCTGGAAGACGGGCGAGGTGCACGGAGCCTTTGTCATCATCTCCTCCCTCAAGGAGGCGAACGAGGCCGTGACCATGGCCGCGCTCAGCGTGGGCGGATGGACTTTCGGCATCCTGATCATTCTGGGTGCGCTGGGCTGGGTGCTGGTCAGGGCCAGCCTGCTGAGACCGTTGCAGTCCACGGGTGAATTTTTAAAGCGCATGGCCACGGGCGACATGAGCGGAGAGCTCAAGGTCGGCAGCGGCGATGAACTCGGGCAGATGCAGAAGGATCTGAACAACATGGCTTCAAGCTTGCGGGGCATTGTGACCGACATCACAGAGCGGGCCAAGGTGCTCATGGGATCCTCGGCGGAGCTGGAAAACATGTCCGACGGGCTGCTCAAAAACGCCGGGGAACTGTCCCAGAAGTCCAACACCGTGGCCACCGCTTCGGAAGAGATGAACGCGAACATGAACACCGTGGCCGCAGCCATGGAGCAGGCCTCCATCAATGTGGGCACCGTGGCCACCGCCGCCGAGGAAATGAGTTCGACCATCCACGAGATCGCCGGGAACACGGACAAGACTCGCGAAGTGACCGAGCGGGCTGTGGAAAAGGCCACCTCGGCCTCGGAGCGCGTGAATAAACTGGGGATCGCGGCCAGAGAGATCGGCAAAGTCACCGAGGCCATCAACGCCATTTCCTCCCAGACCAACCTCCTGGCGCTCAATGCCACCATCGAGGCCGCGCGGGCCGGGGACGCAGGCAAGGGGTTTGCCGTGGTGGCCAACGAGATCAAGGAACTGGCCAACCAGACGGCAACGGCCACGGACGAGATCCGGCAGCGCATCGAAGGCATTCAGAGTTCCACCGCCTCCACTGTGGAGGAGATTGCCCAGGTCATGGCCGTTATCGGAGAAGTGCGCGACTTCGTCGCCACCATTGCCGCCGCCGTGGAGCAGCAGTCCGCCGCCACCCGCGAGATCGCCGAGAATGTCGGCCAGGCGTCGCTGGGCATCCAGGAAGTCAATGAAAACGTGTCCCAGGCCTCCATGGTCACCGGCGAAATCGCCAAGGATATCGTGCAGGTCAGCGAAGCGTCCGGGCAGATCTCAGACAACAGCACAGAGCTCAAGCAGAGCTCCGAGAATCTGTCCCTTTTGGCCGAAGCCTTGGAACATCTGGTGAAGAAGTTTAAGCTGTAGGAAGATGGTCTTATCTTGAACTGTTTTTTAACGCGCCTTTCGGGGCGCGTTTTTTTTATGGGGGCGGTGGCTGGTGGGGAGTAGAAGAAGGGGCTGGTTGCAGGGCGGCGCATTCCGGTTCGCCCCGGTCAAGGTCCGCCGAAACTCCTTCGCGGGCCTCGTAGAGTTGATCCGTTATGTGGCGGCGCGTCGGGCCGGGGCAATACGGCTGGCAACGGATCAACAAACGATGCCTGGCTCAGTCAGACAGTCGGCGAACCTTGACCGGGACAAACCGGAACGCTTGGTTCGGTGCGAGGAGTTGCTTTTTTGAATGCGTTTTTATGGGGGCGGTGGCTGGTGGGGAGTAGAAGAAGGGGGTTGGTTGCAGGGCGGCCGCGTTCCGGTTCGGAGTTTGGGACAGAGGTTGGAGTTGATGTGGCGTGTACGTGGATAGCCTTAGATTTAGCTTTAAGAGCCTGTGATGTTATGCGTATTTATCGATTCTCCCTACCGGGTGGGATCAGTATAAAAAAGGTTTGACAAGTAGTTAACTTTTGTTAATTGTCTGCACATGAAATTTGATGACTTCTTCCAGAGGGTGGCCAAGACCACAGGTATCTCCACCCAAAAAGAGCTGGCCGGACTGCTTGGTATTGAGCCTGCCGCCATTACCTTGGCAAAAAGCAGGGGAGTGCCGAAATCCTGGGGTTTGACCATCGCTGCCGCGTTCGGGGTCAATCCGGTCTGGTTGAAGACAGGTTCGGGGCCGGTTTATCAGAATGAGCTGGCGAGCACCCTGCTCGTACCCAAGGTGGCCGCCAGGGCGTGTGCGGGCGGAGGTTCTTTCGAGCTGAGCGACATGATCGTTGATGAGTTGCCGTTTGACCGCTCATGGCTGAGTAAAAAGGGCAACCCCGGACGCATGGTCGCCATGGAAGTCATTGGCGACAGCATGTCTCCGGAGCTGGAACCGGGCGATAACATACTTATCGACCAGAGTCAGAATCAGGTTGCAGACAACAATCTCTACGTTGTCGGACTTGCGGACAACATCCAGGTCAAACGTGTTCAGATCCGTCCCGGGCTGGTGGTTCTGTTCAGTACGAATCAGCGCTACTCACCCGTCACTCTCCAAGGCGACGAGATTGACACCTTGAGAGTCATAGGCCGTGTTTTGTGGAGCAGCCGGGCTTACGTGTAGGAATTTTTTTTGCCGGGCTGGTTAACATAAGTTAATTCTCAATAAAGAGGGGGCATTCCATGCAACAGCGATTTTGTGAATGTGGACATCCGGTTCTGGTAGCATACGTGATCACGAAAAATGGAATTCTGCATGTGTACCGGGTCAACGCCCGCTTCGGTTCTCCGATGCGTTGTCCTTCGTGCGGAAAGCATGTGGACATCAACGAATTGAGATAGGCGCGATTGATTAGCGCCAGTCCTTAAGGGGCATAAAAAATTATGTGCGTGTCTTGAAGGGTGTTTGAAAAGGGCAAGAAAAAAGGAGCAAACAGTATTTCGTGTTTGCTCCTTTATTTCTCAAGTGGTGCGCCCGGCATGATTCGAACATGCGACCTACTGATTCGTAGTCAGGCACTCTATCCAACTGAGCTACGGGCGCGTCGAGAAGTCGGTTACTATGTACAAGCGGCTTCATCGTCAAGCAGTTTTTTCCTCAAATTTCAAATTTTTTCATCTGGTCGGCAGCAGCTGTTTCAAATGCTTTTTCCCTGCCCCCGCCTTGACAAGGACAGGGGAGTGCCCAACTTGTTTGCTTTATTCACGCGCCTTTGAAGAGCGCACCCAAGAAGGAAGAAATCATGCAGGAAATGCGCGGAACAACAATTCTGGCGGTCAAGGATGACAAAGGCGTCTCCGTGGCCGGTGACGGTCAGGTCACCCTGGGCCAGGCCATTGCCATCAAACACGGGGCCCGCAAGGTTCGGCGCCTGTACCGGGATCGCATTGTGTGCGGTTTTGCCGGATCCACGGCCGACGCCTTCACGCTTTTTGAAAAGTTCGAAGCAAAGCTTGAAGAATTCGGCGGCAACCTGGTTCGCGCCAGTGTTGAACTGGCCAAGGATTGGCGCAGCGACAAATATCTGCGCCGTCTGGAAGCCATGCTGCTCGTGGCCGACGCCGAGAACATTCTCATGCTCAGCGGAACCGGTGACGTCATCGAGCCCGATGACGGGGTGGCCGCCATCGGCTCCGGCGGGGCCTACGCCATGTCCGCAGCCCGGGCATTGCGCCGCCATACCGACCTGTCCGCCGAGGACATCGTGCGCAAGTCCATGGCCATCGCCGCCGAGATCTGCGTTTACACCAACGATCATATCATCTTTGAAACCGTGAACAGGAACTCCTGATGAATACCTTGACCCCCCGTGAGATCGTGTCCGAACTGGACAAATACATTGTCGGCCAGAATCAGGCCAAGCGCATGGTGGCCATTGCCTTGCGCAACCGCTGGCGTCGTCGCCAGCTCGACCC
>JAWLHW010000087.1:0-9361 GCA_041690155.1 Desulfomicrobium sp.
CGGAGGATAGGCGTGGACAGTGTTTTTTGGCAGGTTTTTGCGGTGGGGGTGGCCGTGGCGGTGGCGCCGGGGCCGGATTTTTTCATGGTTTTGCGCAACAGCCTGTCCCGGGGGCGTCTGGCCGGGGTCATGACGGCCCTGGGCATCGGTTCCGCCCTGGTCGTGCATGTGGTTTATTCCGTGCTGGGCCTGGCGCTGGTCATTGCTTCCAGCCCGGCCGTGTTCGGGCTGATCCGCATCTGCGGGGCGTTGTACCTGATCTATATCGCTGCGCGTTGTCTGTTCGGCAAAAAGGCGGACATGCCTGACGCCTGTATTCAGGTGGGGTTGGCAGACAGCAAGGACTCACCTCTGCGCGGCTGGCGGGAAGGTTTCTGGTGCAACCTCTTGAATCCCAAGGCCGCCCTTTTTTTTCTGAGCATCTTCTCCCAGTTCATGACTCCCGCCACGCCGAGCTTTCTGCGCTGGGTTTATGGAGCCGAGGTCATCGTGATCGTCACGGTCTGGTTTGTGCTCCTGGCGCTTTTTCTGTCCACGGGTCGCATGCGCAGCATGTACGCGGGCCTGGCTCGCTGGATCGACGGGGGCGTGGGCGTGATTTTTGGCGGGGTAGGGTGTTCTATTCTGGTGCAGGAGGCGCGCCGGGTGCTTTAAGAGTTGGGTAAAACTGTCCGGAAGGCTAGAGAGCGGGCGGCATGGCGGTGATTCGCCATGCCGCCTGTTTTGGTTACTTGGTCTTTCTTTCCCGTCTTCTGGCGTGCAGAATGGGCTCGGTATAGCCATTGGGCTGCTCGCGGCCTTTGAAGATCAGGTCGCAGGCGGCCTGAAAGGCTATGCTGTCATCGAAGTCCGGAGCCATGGGGCGATAGAGCGGATCGCCTTCGTTCTGACGGTCGACCACCGCGGCCATGCGTTCCAGGGTCTCGCGAACCTGCTCCATGCTGCACAGCCCGTGATGCAGCCAGTTGGCGATGTACTGGCTGGAGATGCGCAGGGTGGCGCGGTCTTCCATCAGGCCCACGTCGGTTATGTCCGGCACCTTGGAGCAGCCGATGCCCTGGTCGATCCAGCGCACCACGTAGCCCAGGATGCCCTGGCAGTTGTTGTCCAGTTCGCGCTGGATCTCATCCTCAGGCAAGGGATGGTCAAGCAGGGGCAGGGTCAGGAGTTCGTCCAGGCTGGCCCTTTTTTTGCGCTGCAATTCCGCCTGGCGGGCGAAGACATCCACTTCATGGTAATGCATGGCGTGCAGGGTCGCGGCCGTGGGCGACGGCACCCAGGCGCAGTTGGCCCCGGCCAGGGGATGTCCCTGCTTGGTCTCGACCATCTGCTTCATGCGGTCCGGCATGGCCCACATGCCCTTGCCGATCTGGGCCTTGCCGGAGAATCCGCAGGCCAGGCCCGTGTCCACGTTCCAATCTTCATACGACAGAATCCAGCTGGCGTTCTTCATGGCCGACTTGGGAACCATGGGACCGGCCTCCATGCTGGTGTGGATTTCATCTCCCGTGCGATCCAGAAAGCCCGTGTTGATGAAGATGACCCGGTCCTTGGCCGCGCGGATGCATTCGGCCAGATTGACTGACGTCCTGCGTTCCTCGTCCATGATTCCGATCTTCATGGTGTGGCGGGGCATGCCCAGCGCGTCTTCCACCCGGTTAAACAGCTCGCAGGCGAAGGCGACTTCTTCCGGGCCATGCATCTTGGGCTTGACGATGTAAACGCTGCCTGCGCGGCTGTTGCGCAGGGACCCGAGTTCCTTGAGGTCGTGCAGGGCGACAAGGCCGGTGACCATGGCGTCAAGGATGCCTTCCTGGACTTCCTCGGAACCGAGCAGGACGGCGTCCGTGGTCATGAGATGGCCCACGTTCCTGACCAGCAGAAGGCTGCGGCCTGGCAGGGTCAGGGTCGCGCCGTCGGGCGCAGTGTACGTGCGGTCGGGATTCAGGCTGCGGCTGACTGTTTTGCCGCCCTTGGGGAAGGAGGCCTGCAGGTCACCGCGCAGCAGTCCCAGCCAGTTGGCATAGGTCTGGGCCTTGTCCTCGCCGTCAACGGCGGCGATGGAGTCCTCGAAATCGACGATGGTGGTCATGGCAGCTTCCAGAACCACATCCTTGACGCCTGCGGGATGCGCTTTGCCCACGGGATGATTGCGGTCGAAATGCAGCTCGATGTGCAGTCCGTTATTCCTGAAAAGCAGGACATCGGGGGCGAATCCGGCGAAGGCCTGCGGGTTTTGCAGCGAGGTCATGCCGTCCGGCAGATGGATTTCCACCTCCCCGCCCGCACCCTTGGGCACCAGCCGGTATTCCCGGACTTCACCGTGACTGCCCCTGGTCAGGGGCAGAACCTTGTCCAGAAAGCGGCCCGCAAATTCAATGACCTTGGCCCCGCGTACGGGGTTGTATGCTCCCGCCCGCGTTGCGCCGTCGTCCTCGCTGAGCACGTCCGTGCCGTACAGCGCGTCGTAGAGGCTGCCCCAGCGGGCGTTGGCGGCATTCAAGGCGTAGCGGGCATTGGTGGCCGGTACGACCAGCTGCGGTCCGGCGATGGATGAAATTTCCGGATCGACGCCGGAGGTCCCTATGGAAAAGGGCAGGCCCTCCGGTACGATGTAGCCGATCTCGCGCAGGAGTTGCTCGTAGGCGACGGCGTCATGAGTATTGCCTTTGTGCCGCTTGTGCCACGAGTCGATAGTGTCCTGCAGATATTGGCGTTTGGCCAGCAGTTCACGATTGCGCGGGGACAGGTCGTGCAGAATCCTTTCCAGGGCGGCCCAGAAATCCGTGTCCGTCACGCCGGTTCCGGGCGTGGCTTTTTCGCGTATCAGATCATGAAGGGGCTTTGCGACGTTCAATCCGCCGACAGGGATGTAAGTCATGGGCTGCTCCTTGTTTTGAATGGAAATTGGTCCTACCAATATCAGGGCGCAAGCTTTGGGTCAACGCTGAGTACGTACATTCCTTGGTCGTCCCGCCTTGACGCAGAGGGACATGTTTCCGGGCAGTTGGACCGCAAAGCTGGTCCGCCAGGGCCATGGCGGACTCCGAACCGGCATCCGGGGGCAGTCTGTTCTTGAATCGAGAATGCGTGACGGCTAGGTATCGATGACGCGCAACCAAAAACAACGGAGGAATGCATGAAAAGTTACCGCAAGGAGCTCTGGTTTCAGGTGCCGACCCGCCGGGCCTTCATCAATATTACCGGCGATGTCGAAAATTGTCTGGCCGAGAGCGGAATCCGGGAAGGGCTTGTGCTGGTGAACGCCATGCATATCACCGCCTCGGTCTTTATCAATGATGACGAGTCCGGTCTGCATCATGACTACGAAAAGTGGCTGGAAAAGCTGGCCCCGCACGAGCCCGTCTCTCAGTACCGGCACAACGTGGGCGAGGACAACGCCGACGCGCACATGAAGCGCCAGATCATGGGCCGCGAGGTGGTCGTGGCCGTGACCGAGGGGCGGCTTGATTTCGGGACCTGGGAGCGGATTTTCTACGGAGAGTTCGATGGGCGCAGGAAAAAGCGGGTGCTGGTCAAGATCATCGGGGAGTGAGCCTTCCTTGCCCTTGCCCAGTACAAAACGCCTTCAGCATTGGTGATGCGGAAGGCGTTTTGTCGTTTGCGGCGGGTGGAAATCAGCCCAGATTTTTGGCCGCGAATTCCCAGTTGATCAGCTTTTCCAGCACGGCCTTGACGTAGTCGGCGCGGCGGTTCTGGTAGTCGAGGTAATAGGCGTGCTCCCAGACGTCGATGGTCAGGAGGGGCTTGAAACCGCTGGTCAATGGAGTGTCCGCATTCATGGTGTTCATGACCTTGAGCGCGTCACCGTCTGCCACCAGCCAGGCCCACCCGCTGGCGAAACGCCCGACTGCCGCGGCGCTGAGTTCCTTCAAGCATGTGTCCAGATCTCCGAAGGAATCGTTGATCCTGTTTTTCAGATCGGCGGGTGGCGTCCCTCCGCCCTTGGGGGAGAGGCTCTGCCAGTAAAAGGTATGGTTCCAGGTCTGGGCGGCATTGTTGAAGATGGCGGTCTTGTCCGCCTTGCCGCTGGTTTCGAGGATGATTTTCTCCAGGGACATGTCGGCGAATTCGCTGCCTGCGATGAGCTTGTTTAAATTGTTGAAGTAACCCTGGTGGTGCTTGCCGTAATGGAAGCCGATGGTCTTGGCCGAAATGACGGGTTCCAGGGCATTGTCCGCATAGGGCAGGGCCGGGAGTTCCAGGGGGGCGGACCAGGCGAGACCGCGCAGGCCGCCCAGAGTAAAGAGGAGGGCGGCGCTGGAAGTGGCTGCCAGAAATTTTCGGCGGCTCAAGCCCCGCGATGGTTCCAGAAGGGATTTGTTCATGGCTGTACCTCGGATGTGGTGACGTTTTCGGACAAATTGTGGGGATTTCGGATGTCGCGGGAAGCACTGCCTGCATTTCTGCCAGCATCTCTTCCGGGTGCGAGTTCACGGAATACCTATCTTTGCCCGTATCGCGTTTTGACGGCTTAAGGCAAGCGGGATTGAAATTTCTGTCGGGCGGACCAAGCGTGCTGGGCCTTGAAATGCGAATGGCCGCGCGAGGCGGCCATTGCAGGGCGGGGCAAGGTGGGGAGGCTAGAAGAAAATCAGACCCTGAATAAGTCCTATCATTGCTCCCAGCGCCGCACCCACCACTTCGATGAACCTGAATTCCTTGGACATGATGGACATGAGCAGGACTTCAAGCCGTTCCATGGAAAGGTTTTCGATCTTGTCCTGAATGAGCTTCCTGAAATCCAGGGACGTTTCCAGTTCGCTGGTGGCGGTTTCAAGCAGTCCGGGCACAATGCGGTCCAGTTCCTTGTCGAGCAGCCCTTTGATTTTTTCCATCATGGGGCCGTCCAGAAACATGGCGATCATGGGGTTCAAGGTTCCCAGACGTTTGGACAGGAACTCTGCGAACCCGTCCTGGATCCTGTCTTTGAGCTTGGCCGCGAATTCGGGCCGGCGCATGACGTTCTGGATGTCGTCGTGGGAGAGGAGTTCGCCTTCGATGACGGCGGCCAGATTCATGGCCAGCGCTTTTTGCCTTTTGGGGAAGATGCCTTGTATCGTCAGGCTGCCGACCTGCACCGGGCGGCGCGGGTGAAAGAGCATCTTGATGGCGATGAAGTTGGTGATCCAGCCGATAAAGGCGCAGATCAGGGTCGAAAAGCACAGTTTCAAAAGCATGGGAATCTCCGGAGCGTGAATTCGTATCCAGCGGGGCGGACCGCGTCCCTATTCGGCGCTGGTCGCAACCTGCTGGTCCACGGTGCGGGGAATATCGTTCTTGAGCGTGGCCTTGATCTGGGCGGTGAAGGCCGCCAGCCCCTGGATCTGGATGCCTTCAAGCATCTGGGCCTCGGACTCGATCTTGGAACAGGCCTTGGCGCTGGACCAGATGAGGTGGATGCCCGCGGTCTGTTTCACGCCCTGCGCGTTGGCCAGCTCGATGACGGCCATGGCGTTGGAGCGACGGACCTGCTTTTTGACCTGGGCGGGCAGGGCCGGGACTTTCAGCAGGTCGTTCTTGGTCAAAAACATGTAGGTCAGGGTCATGCCCGGACTGGCCATGGCCTGGTTGCGAAAGCCCGCGTCAACGCTCACGCCTTGTTCCTGGGCGGATTTGATCATGTGAAACAGGTCGCCTGCGATGCTCTGGGCGTAGTTTTTTTCTGTCATGGATACCTCGTGTTGATGGTGCCGGGACTCAAGTTGTCCCGACGCCCGGCTCCTTTACACGAGGCTCCCGCAGCAGGCAAGACGCCGGGTCAGGCGAAGGTGCGGCCGTCCCAGGCCCACTTGCCGGGATCCGCATCCATGAAGACGATGTAGACGCGCTGGCTTTCAATGCCGAGCTCCTCATGCATCATCACCGTCAGCTCACCTGCAAGTTTTCGGATCAGTTCATCTTTGAGGCCCAGGGCGCGCAGACTTATGCGTGCCACAGGTTCGTCGTTGCCTCCGAACAGCATGGACGTTTCGTCCTTGATCATGACCATCATATAGGTTTCGGCCTTGCAAAGCTCCGTGCAAACGCAGGCGGAGAGAGAGCGCATGAGATTGTTCTTGTCCTGAACGCGTACATTTGTCGTAAGTTCAAGGCAGGGCATGTTTGTCCTCCGTATGATTTATTGCACCACCCAGACGGTGCAGTCTTTGGCCAGATGGGTGACCTTGGTGGTTACGCTGCCGAAAAGGAATTCCTCGGCCCGGGACACTCCCCGGCGGCCAATGACCAGTGTTCCGAAGTCCCCCTGCTGCTGCACTTTCAGGATGTCGCGGGCTATGGAGGTGCCGATGCTGCACTGCTGTGCCGTCGGATTCACAGGGGACTGGCAATGCGGGACGTAGGAGATGGTCACCGCGTCCGGCGAAATGCCCTGTCCGGTCAGGTTGGACTTGGCCTGCTGCAGGAAGGTGCGGATGCGCAGTTCCTGATCCTGCCCCGCCTCGACCCATGATCTTTCGTCCGGATACAGGTCGCGATTGGGCGGGCGTTCGATATAGAGGATCGTGATTGAAAAGCCGGTGCTTCCTCCCAGCAGTTCTGCGACATAGGTCACGGCGCGGGCTGCGTTGTCAGAGGCGTCCACGGCTATGAGAATTTTTTTCGGGTCCATGTTCTCTCCTTATGCGTTGATCCGTCCGCGACGAATTTCGTCAATACAGGGCTCTAGGTCTTCAAGCATTTCTCCGACAGTGAAATAGAACACTTCAGAGGTGCAGGAAAAATGCATGAGCACGTTGTTCAATGTATGGGGCACATAGGGGTACACCTTACGCAGGTTGGCCAGGCGGTTCCTGAAAAGAAGGGAAAAATCCGCCGCTTCGAAGGAAATATCCTTGAGTCCGTCGAAATCGGGGCGAGGCATGTTGAAAGTGGTGCAGAATTTCTTGCCGACCAGGAACAAAAGAAGGTTGCCAAGGCCAAAGATATCCAGGCCGAACGGGTTTTCCTGGAATTCGTAGGTGTAGTCGAAATCAATCCAGACATAGTTGCCCGTGCCTTGTTCCAGCCACAGGTGATCGCGACGGATATCGCCGTGGTTCTCACCGTGTTGGTGCAGAAATTCGATGGCCCGGCAGGCCCCGACGAATTTTTCCAGGATGTCCGGAAGCATTTCGAAGAAGTAGGTTTTGTGATCGACCTCCAGACGGTCGATGTGCAGGGAGAGCAGATTGCCCTTGACCACGTCGAGGACGCGCACATTGTTCCCGGCCGCATCGTCGTGGGAGTAGCCCTGCATAAAACGCATATCCCCCTTGACCAGGTCCAGGATGCGCGCTTCCTTGCGCGGACTGCGAAAGCACTCGATCTCCATGCTGCCCATGGATACGGGGAAGCGCTCGTAAAAAACCAGCTTCAGGATCTTGCGTTCTCCCGTGGACAGCTCCCTGCAGCGCTTGACCCAATATTTGGGGTCTTCCACGCCAAAGCTGCGCTCCTTTTCGTCACGCAGCACCAGGAAATATTTCCCGTTCAGATCGATGACATCGCCGTACGTGATGTTCATGAATTCCGAGGTATCGGTCAGCAACTGCCCGGCCCGCTTACGCGGGAATTCCGGGTCAAAACGGCTGATGATCTCATAAGCGTTCGTCATGCGCTTCTCCTGCGTCTTGCCCTAGGCGTGGTTGCTCAACTTGAGTTCGAGGGGGTGAGGCCTGAGATACGTCTGGTCCTGCAGATAGAATTCTTCGTATTTGAGCACATAGTGGTTGAGCATGGTCACGGGAACAATGAGCGGCAGCACGCCGTTTGCGTACTGGTTGATCAGTTCGAGCAGTTCCTGCTTTTCATCCGGGAGCAGATCGTTCTTGAAGTAGCCCATGATGTGCTGCAGTACGTTGCGGTGTTTGGGCGGAGTGGCCTTCATGCGCATCGCGTTCATGAGGTGCTCGTGGTAGCTCGTAAAAAGCTGTTCCTTGGGCACGGACTTTCCGCCTGCCACCAGCCTGCCCATGGCTCGGTAGATTTCGGGGCTGTGGGCCAGAATCTGGAGTTTGTGCCGCGTATGGAAGGTGATCAGGTTGCCCAGGTCTTGTCCTCCTTTGAGCATGTCACGGTAGCGGCGCAGCACGAAAATGCGGTCAATGAAGTTTTCGCGCAGATTCACATCGTGCAGGCGACCCTCTTCCTCCACGGGCAGCAGGGGAAAATGCTTCATGAACATGCGCGCAAAGATGCCTACGGACTGGCCGGCGAGGTTGCCTGACTCTGAATAGACTTTGACCCGCTCCATGCCGCTGGACGGGGACTTGCTCTTGAAAATGAAGCCGCACAGGTTTTCGGATTCCAATTCAGCCAGGCGACCGGCGGCCCAATCCTGCATACGCTGGGTGTGGTCGACGCGGGTCTTCTGGGTCAAAAGGCGCGGGGACTCCGGATCGCCCACCAGACGCAGGGCTTCACGCGGAATGGGCAGGCCGCATTCCACCTCCGGGCAGACCGGAACATATTCCACATATTCGCCCAGGGTCTTGGTCAGAAAGGGGTCATGCTTGTGCCCCCCGTCGTAGCGGACCTTTTCCCCGAGCAGGCAGCGGCTGACTCCCAGCCGGATGGGTCGGTTCATGATATTCTCCTTGCCAAGGCCGCAAGCCTGTGGCTGCTTGCGTCGGCTCTGGTTTATTTTTTAAAATATTTCCCGATTATCGCCCTGCTGTCCAGGATCACGAAATGTTTTTTGAGAGTCGTCATCCAAATCCGATGCGGGTCAGCTTCTGGAAGTTGTTGACCAGGCAGTAGCTGTCCACTTTAAGCTCCATGACCGCGCTGTCGGATGCGGCCGCAAAAGCGCTCAAGTTCGGATGTTTTCTTGAAAAAAGCGTCACCGCCTTGTGTCTGCGTTCTCCGTCGAGCTCGGTGGCGAACGCCGTCACCGTCAGGGCCTGGGCGCTGGCAGGATCGGACGGATCGTTGCGGGCCGTGCTGACCAGGAAGGAGACGTTGGGGTTGGAGCTCATGTTGTCGTATTTCGCGGTCTGCCGTGGTGTGACGATGATCAGGGTCCGCAAGTCATGCGTAGTCACGAAAGCCATCTGGCTGCAAAGCGGTATATCCATGAAAGAGGTCGCCAGCACTCCGGAACGTTGTTCACTCAGGATGGCTTCCAGGGTTTCGCGGATCCCGGGGTCGGCGATGGTGGTTTCTACAAAGTTCGGTTTTATCGTCAGATTCGGCATTGTGAGCCCTCCTTGGATGGGGTGACGGGTCCGGTAAGGATTTTTCCTCCGGTCTTGCGGGCCAGAGCCGTGAGCATGCCCCGAAAGAGCGGGCCGTGCACCGGTATGAGGGGATACCAGTACACGATGCCCCACAAACCCCTGGGCAGGAAGCGGGCGCG
>JAWLHW010000088.1:0-9277 GCA_041690155.1 Desulfomicrobium sp.
GGGGGTACTCAGCTGCGGTGTTCCACATGTACAGACATGGAGTTTTGCATAGAATACGATGAGACTTGGCGTGTCATTTCGAAGCAAGACTTCTTTGAACAGGAAATCGTCAGCATCACGAAGGGGAGCCTCAGGAATTGAGCGGTGCGTCCGAACGGGGATTGATTCGCTCGGAGCGTGTTGCTTCCAGCGCCTTGATCAGTTCCGTGAGCATCTGGTTGACCGGAGTGGGAATGCCTTTCTCTGCGCCTTTGCGGACGACGGCTCCGTTGATGACGTCGATCTCGGTTGGCCTGCCCTTGAGGATGTCCTGGAGCATGGAGGACTGGTTGCTGTTGGTCGCCCGGCAAACCTGTCTGACCTTCTCCAGCGTTGTCTCGCCTGACAGTTCAATGCCTATGGCCCTGGCCACGGCAACGGTCTCTGCCACGGCCTGGGCCATGATGGAGTCGCATTCGGGGATCTCGGCCAGCGTGCCGTTTGGGACCCGCAGCACTGCGGTCAGGGCGTTGATTCCCACGTTGACCATGAGTTTGGACCAGAGCAGGGCCTCGCCATCTTCGGTGATGCTGGTTGGGATGCCAGCCTGGTTGAACACGGCTGCGATGGCCGCGATTTTTTTTGCCTGTCCGGGACCTGCGGCCAACACAGTCGGGCCGCTGCCGGCATGGCGGACCTGTCCGGGGCCGAGCAGGGTGGCCGCTTGAGCGGTGATGCCGGCGGCAGCGCGGGAAGCGCCCACTGCAGCCTGAATGCGTTCGAGGTTGCCGAGCCCGTTTTGCAGGGTGAGTACCAGCCCGTCCACGGCCAGCAGTTGCTTGGCGATGCCTGAGGCCTGGCTTGTTGAGCGGGCTTTGGTGCAGAGGATGATCAGGTCGGCGCAGCGGCCGTATTGCCGAGGATCGGTCAGCGTCTTGACCGCAGAGCGGCGGACCTGACCATCCATGTCAGTGAGGCAGAGCCCGGTCAGATTGATGGCCTCGGCGTGTTCGGCGTTGGTGGTGAAGAGGCTTGTCGGAACCACGGGAGCAAGCAGGGTGGCGAACAGGCCGCCCATGGCCCCGGCGCCAATGATCAATGTCTCCATTACGTCTCCTTGTTGCCGGCATGGGCGCCGGGTGGTGCCGCGTGGGCAGGCGCGGGCAAGTTTGGCGAAATTATAAACCCTTCGTAAAAAGGTCAATCCGAACCATTGCTGATCATTTTTCTGCCTTGGACGGACAGTGGCGTGTACCAAACGATTGTGCTAACATACTGTTTCAACCATATAATTTGTTTTGAAGCAGATGGTTGTGCCTTGGAGCTCGCCTTGGGATTCGCCGGGATCGAGGAAGGTGGGAAAGGCGTGAGCCGTGAGCGCAGCTGGAAAATCGCAATCCGAAATTTTACGAGGAGTGGATTTTATGACGGAAAACAAAGATGCCTATGTGCAGAAACTTAAAGCCAAAATTGATGAATGGAATGCGGAGATCGACAAATTGTCCGCAAAGGCGAATCAGTCACAGGCAGATTTGAAGCTTCGCTACCTTGAGCAAATCGAGGAGTTGAGAAAAAAACGTAATGAAGTTGAGGCAAAGCTGGACACGTTGCAGGAGGCCAGCGGAACCGCCTGGGATGAAATCAAGGAAGGGTTGGAAGATTCGTTTCATGTCTGGAAGGACAGTTTTTCCAAGGCCAAGGCCGCGTTTGAGCAGGGCTTCAAGGACGGTAAAAAAGACAAGGATTGAAGGTGATGCGTGATTGACGCTGTTGCGGGGGCTTTGTGGCGACTTCGCCGGACTCTCCGTGACACAGCGCCGAATCAGCATCCATACCCGGCTTCCTCGGGTGTTCCTCGATCAAATCTTGGGGCTGACGAAGCGTTTATCGGAGCGGACCTGGCCTGCCTTGTTCTGATGCGATTCGGCCCAGCCGGAGATGGCTTCAGGGAAGGAGTCGAAGGTTCTGAAGTAGGGCTTGATATCCAGGAGCGGAGTGCCGTCCAGGACATCCACATCGAGGATGTGCAGGACATTGCCTTCAATGCGTTCCAGCCTCACGATGGACAGGCCGATCTGGTTGGGGCGTCTGGGAGCGCGGGTGGAAAAGAGTCCGCGTTCAGTCGGTTCCATGAATGGGACGACGGTCAAGTCGAATCCCGTGCTCATGTGGAAGTGGTAGAGCAGATAGATGTGGGAAAAACCGTCAAGATCCTTGAGGCCGGGGGCCAGGGTTTCATCGAGCACGATCCGGCCGGCCACATCGCGCGCGCCGCAGGGTTGGATGGGCATGTTGGCCCTGTCGGTGTGAGGGGAATTGATGACGCCAATGGGACGGATGCAGATATCATCCATGGTGTGCTCCGGATTTTGCGATGCGATTTGCCTTGAAAAGGGAACTCATCGGCAAATCACGCGGAAAAGTCCATCTTTGAGTCCGGCATGGTGCGTTTTTCAACGATCTCTGTGTTCCATATTCTTCAGTTGATCGAAACAGACATTTATCGGCCGTCTGGGTTTTTCAAACATTTTGGCCATTCCTGCCAGCAAGGCGATTGCCGCTATTATGACCAGGGCTGTTGTGATAATGAGAGTCGTTTTCATATAAAAGATGGTAGCATGTGAAATATAGAACAATCAAGAGAAATACGTACGTAAATTTTGACAGAAAATCCTCATTTCTCTTTTGGATATCCCCCATTGCCCGAACGGTTGAGGTCGAATTTCCCGGCACCCACGGCCAGTGTCAGTTTGGTCGTGGGTGCCGGGGTGTGCTTGATGCGTTCTTTGTCCAATCTTTGATCAATCATGCCATAAACATGGTCTATTTGCCCTGACTTGGTGTTTTCGGGGGAACGATTTTGGTGGATGATTCACCTTCTCCCATAGGTATTTGGATGGATTGTGTGGCTGGGCTTATCTTTTCTATGATTCTTGCGTGGTAGTCTTCTTCCTGCAAACCCTTGTATAAACTGTAGCACATGATCAGCAATACAAGAGTAAATGGCAATCCTGTAGCGATAGATGCACTTTGCAGTGCAACAAGGCCTCCACCCATGAGTAAAGCTGCAGCACATACTCCTTCCATAATTGCCCAGAAAATGCGCTGAGGAATCGGAGATTCAAGTTTTCCACCGGAAGTGAGGTGGTCTACAACTAATGATCCAGAATCTGATGATGTTACAAAGAAAACTACAACAAGAGTTATTCCTATAAATGAAGTGACCTGCGACAGCGGAAAATTTTCAAGCATCACAAAAAGTGCAGTGGAAACATCTTTGCTGACAGCACTTGCTATGTCGGCATTTCCGGTAACCTGCAACCAAAGTGCAGAGCCGCCGAAAGAAGACATCCACAAAAAAGAAAGAATCGTCGGGAATATCATCACGCCGAGAATGAACTCGCGCACAGTCCTTCCTTTTGAGATTCTGGCTATGAACATGCCCACAAAGGGCGACCACGATATCCACCAGCCCCAATAAAATATGGTCCAGGGATTTTGCCAGTTGCTTCCTTCCACCCCGTAATAGGTTTCAACCCAGAAGCTCAGTTGCGGCAGGTTCTGGATGTAAAAGCCGATATTCTGTGTAAATGCCTTGAGAATATAGACCGTCGGACCCACCGCGCACAAAAAGATCATGAACGCTCCGGCCAGATACATGTTGCCGACGCTCAGCAGTTTGACTCCTTTATCCAGACCGGCCGCCACGGAAAGAACGGCCAGAAAAGTGATGGCGCCGATCAGGATCACGGCGAATTCCACGGTGTTTGGCGAGCCAAAAAGATACGCCAGCCCCGTTGATACCTGTTTCACGCCAAGACCCAGAGACGTGGCGAGACCGAAAAGCGTGGCCAGGACGGAAAGTATATCGATGAGATTGCCCCAGAATCCATATATCTTTTCACCCAGAAGTGGATAAAAAATGGACCGGATGGTGAGTGGAAGCCCACGGTTATATGCGAAAAAAGCCAGCGAGAGTCCGACCAGCGCATAGATGCCCCAGGGGTGAATTCCCCAATGATAATAAGTGAGTCCCAACGCCACCTGCGCTGACTGCGGGGTGCTGGCGGGGACGTCGAACATTGGCGAAGGCGACATGTAATGAAAGATGGGTTCGCCTACGCTCCAGAACATGAGACCGATACCCATGCCGGCGCTGATGAGCATGGAGTACCAGCTGAATGTTGAGAATTCCGGCAAGGCGTCCGGGCCGCCTATGCGTATTTTTCCGTAGTCGCTGGAAGCGATGAGGATCATGGCAATGACAAAGAAGTTGGCGGAAAGAATGTAAAACCAGCCAAAGGTATTTCCAATCCCGTCCAGTACGCTTTGAAAAAAAATTATCGACTGCTCTTTGAACATGATAGTCATGACGATGAATATCAAAAGCAAAGTCCCCGCGCCAAAAAAGACGTGGGGATGTACATCAAATCCGTATCCGACCCAGTTTTTTTCTCCGGGTACGTGACCGAGGGAGTCGTCATAATAGGCCTTTGTCGGGATGATTTGCAGACCGCGGAAAACCCGACGTTCATGGATGGCTTTCTGCTTTTGCTTTTCGTAGTGTTCGCGCGCCATTTCAAAGGCTTTGCGCTCATAGGTGGGCTCGCGTCTCTTTTTTTTCTTTTTTTTAGATTTTTCCACAACTGCCTCCATTGTTTGCTACCTGACGAATCCATGAACGAATAAACGCTTAAAGCTTAGCTGTTTTGGGCGGAAGCATCCAGAAGAAAAAACATTTCAGGGGACCTGCGGCATTGAAAATTGCATTTTCGGTTGAATTTTTTTGATTATCTCGGCAGGTTTCATATTAATTGCGGCTTTTTAAATATATTTTTGCTTTTATTTTGAATCAAATAGCTGCTTTATAAGGCAAAACTATTCTGGCTGATTTTTGTTTGAAATGGTTTGTCATGGCCATTTATTGAAGAGATCGTGTTGCATATGAACTGAACATCCTGTGGGAGAGGCGAATATGACGTACGACCAAGCGCTGATCATGGCGATTATAGCCGCTGCCGTCGGCATGTTTTTATGGAGCAAGTGGCGGCACGACATGGTTGCGATCGGTGCACTCGTCGTTTGTGTATTGTTTGACTTGATCGAGCCTCAGGAAGCCTTTGCAGGCTTTGGTCATCCCGCCGTGGTTACGGTGGCTTGCGTGCTGGTGCTGAGTCGGGGCCTGCAATCTTCCGGCGCGGTTGATGTGCTGAGCAAGACAGTATTGCCGGCCAACGCCGGTCCGACGCTCAGTATCGCAGCTTTGGTTGCCCTGGCGGCAGTGCTTTCCGGCTTCATGAACAATGTCGGCGCACTGGCCCTGCTGATGCCGGTCGCACTTCAGGTCGCCGGCCGTCTGGACCTGCCTCCGGGGAAGGTCTTGATGCCCTTGGCTTTCGGGTCGATTCTGGGCGGCACCACGACCCTGATCGGAACCCCGCCCAACCTGATTATCGCGGGCTTTCGGGCAAAACAGCCGGGCATGGAAGCCTTTGGCATGTTCGATTTTTCAATGGTTGGTCTGCCGCTGACTCTGGCGGGGGTTGTCTTTATCGTGTTCATTGGTTGGCGTCTTGTCCCGGAGCGCAGACAGGCGGGAGCGGCAGGATTTGAGATGAGCGCTTACGTCACCGAGGTCCGCGTGCCGGAAGGCAGCGCCACTGAGGGCAAGCAGGTCCAGGAAATAAAAACCGTTCTGCAAGAGTTCGATGCGCAGATGCTGGACCTTGTGCGTAACGATATCTATGTCCGCTCTCCCCGGCCCAGCAAGATCGTGCATGCCGGAGACATCTTGGTTCTGGAGGCTGACGTGGAGGCTCTGAACGAGGTGCTTTTGCGGCTTGATCTCAAGCTGGAAGAGGACAAGGAACAAGATGCTCCTGACGATAAAGATAGCCAGGATGTTGATGCGGATCAATTTGATGCCTTGGAGTCGGAGGAGGGCGAGGGTGAATCCGGACCGACCGGGCTTGAAGACGGTTCCGATGACCGCGCTGATCTTGCCGCGGAGGATGAAGAGTCCGAGGGTCCATCGCACAAGGAAGAGACCGCACTGATGGAGGTGGCGGTGTTGCCGGAGTCGAAAATTGTCGGGAGTTCAGCCAGCGACCTGTCGCTACGAACCAGGTTCGGCATAAACCTGCTCGCCATTGCCCGGCAGGGCGAGTGCTCCATGGCCCGATTGCGTTCCCTGCGAATCAAGCCCGGCGACGTGCTGCTGATGCAGGGGCGTCTTGATAGTTTGCGCGAGTTTGCCGGTAATTCAGGCTGCGTGCCCTTGGCTCAGAGAGATCTGCGCATTCCCGACAAGCGCAAAGCGTTCATGGCCACGGGTATTATGGTGATATCGGTGAGCCTGGCTGCCCTGGGCGTGCTTCCCGCAGAAGTGTCATTTGCCGCCGGGGTGCTTGCGTCCATGGCGCTGCGTACATTGCCCCTGCGTTCGGTCTACGAGGCGGTAGACTGGCCGGTGATTGTGTTGCTGGGAGCGCTGCTGCCGGTTGCCGGGGCCATGCAGAATACGGGCGCAGCCGATCTGATCGCACGCCTGCTGCTGGAAAACGTGGCGCAGGGCAATGCTCTTTTCGGACTTGCCGTGATCATGGTCACGACCATGGTTTTGACTGACCTCATGAACAATGCCGCAACGGCGGCCGTGATGGCTCCTATCGGTCTGGGCGCGGCAATTCAGCTGGACGTCAATCCGGACACATTTTTGATGGCCGTTGCCATAGGCGCCTCATGCGCTTTCCTGACTCCCATCGGGCACCAGAACAACACCCTGATCCTGGGTCCCGGCGGATTCCGGTTTGGCGATTATTGGCGTATGGGGTTGCCAATGGATTTTGTTATCGTCGCCTTGGGGCTTCCGCTACTGGTATGGTTTTGGCCTCTGTAGCAAGACCCTGCACCCCAAACGAAAACGGTAAGGTTGGTGCTTGAGTCAAGCCATGGCGACCGGCTTGCGAACAGGATGAATAAAAATATAGGGTCTGCACTTTTTTTTTGCGGAGAACTTCATGCCATTTTTTTTCAAACAAGATTCTTGCCGCCTCCTGGCCGATCAGGACGGTCCGGCTTCAAAACGTTTTCGACATTACGATGCCTTTCTGGAGCACAATCATCGTGCGCTGCGCATTCTGGCGGAGCTTGAAATGCTGGACCGCGGGGATGGCCTGGCCACTTTGGCCTTCATTCAGCATCGTGGCGCGGAGCTTCTGGTTCAGGTCAAGGGGCTGGTGGAGTCCTTGAATGAGCTTTCAGGCCATCGGTATGACGACATTATATCCGTTTTTGATACCGTGGCCAGGGAGCTTGACCCTTTGATGCAACGCAAGAGGCCTGTCATCGAAGGCCCCCTGACTTTGCCTTTTGCGGAGCTGGGCGCAAAAGACATGCCTCTTTCCGGCGCCAAGGCCGCCAACTTGGCGCAGATCAGCAATGTGCTCGGACTGTCGGCGCCGGACGGGTTTGTCATCACAACCGCAGGCTTTGATCTCTTCCTGCGTGAAAACGGCTTGCTTGAATCCGTGGATGAGATGCTGGCCGATTTTGATCCGGACGTGGAGGACAGCAGCGAGGCGTGTCGCCGGATTCGGGAAAAAATTCTGGCCGCTCCGGTGCCAGACGCTCTTAGGCAGGCCATGCAGAACGAATATCTTGCCCTGTCCCGGAGGCTTGACCGCAAGCCACGGCTGGCAGTTCGCAGCAGCGCCGTCGGAGAAGATACCGCGGCCTCTTTTGCCGGTCAGTATACAAGCGTGCTGCCGGTTGAAGAAGAGGGTCTGTCCAAGGCCTACCGCACTGTCCTGGCCAGCAAGTATACTCCTCGCGCCATCCTGTACCGGCTGCGCTACGGGCTGTCCGACGCGGCCACCCCCATGGCCGTGGCCGCTGTGGATTTGGTTGAGGCCAGGGCCAGCGGAGTCCTCTATACTTTAGACCCTTCCACTCCAGCGGCTGGCGAGGCTCGCGTCGACGCGGCCCTGGGTTTGGGCGAGCAGGTGGTCGGAGGGGCCGCCTCGCCGGATGTATACAGGGTTGATCGCGATGCGTTGTCAATCAGCCGGCGCAGCATCCAGCCCAAAGGCGAAGACCCGGAAAACGTGACGCCTGCCTTGGCGGATTCGAGTGCCATTGATTTGGTGCGCTTCGGACTTCAGATTGAGGACCATTTCGGCGCGCCGCAGGATATTGAATGGGCTGAAGATACAGAAGGGCGGATCGTTTTTCTGCAATCGCGTCCCTTGGGCATCTCCAAAACAGACAAACCGTCGGGCACCTTGAAGACTGACGGCATGGAGCTGATCTTGTCGGATGGCCAAACGGCGTCACCTGGCCGGGTTTCGGGCAAGGCGGTCCTTGTTTCGGCGGACCTGAAACCGGAACAGGCCGAGAATGCCATTCTTGTCGCCCGCACGGCTGCTCCCGACCTGGCCCCCTACATGAGTCGGGTTCGAGGGCTGATCACCGATCTGGGCGGAGTGGCCAGTCACCTGGCTTCCGTAGCGCGGGAGTTTAATGTTCCGGCCCTCATGGACACCCGCGAGGCCACGACGAAAATATCCACCGGCCAGGAGATTACCTTGCTGGCTGAGGAAGGGGAGGTTTACCTTGGCCTTGTTTCCGAATTGGCCCGAAAGCTACCCGGCCGGGAAGAAGATGAAGGCCGTGGCCCCATAGGCAAACATCTGCGCGAACTGCTGGAGCGCATTTCTCCTCTGAATCTGACTGATCCAAAATCGTCGGAGTTCACTCCCAAGGGATGTCGCACTGTGCACGACCTGATTCGCTTCGCCCACGAAAAAGCCATGGAGGAAATGTTCAACATCTCAAGGCTCACCGGCGAATCGGTAGTTTCGCGCAGCATGAGCGCCAACATTCCTCTGGCCATGCATTTCATTGATTTGGGTGGTGGCTTGGCCGAGGGGCTGCACACCTGCGACGAGATCCTCCCGGAGCACATCCGTTCCAAACCCATGGCCGCGCTATGGCGAGGGCTGGCCCATCCGGGCGTGACCTGGGCCGGAAACGTGGACATGAGCGGGCGCAACTTCATGGCCCTCATGTCCGGGAGCATGGGGCCCGGTGGTGCCATTCCGCCGGAAACGAAATCCTATGCCCTGGTCTCCGCCGAGTACCTGAACCTGAGCGTCAAATTTGGATACCATTATTCAAATCTGGATGCGCTCTGTTCGGATGATGCGGATGCCAACATCATAACCCTGCAATTTGCGGGCGGGGCCGGCACCAGTTCCGGCAAGGCCTTGCGTATCGAGTTTTTATCCAATGTTCTTGG
>JAWLHW010000089.1:0-9269 GCA_041690155.1 Desulfomicrobium sp.
CTGGTGGAGCCGGGGAGAATCGAACTCCCGTCCGAGAATGCTCCGCGCAAAGCTTCTACAGGTTTAGTTCATGATCTGTATCTCGCCTTCGGGTGAGCCCATGAACAGGCGTCCCGAATGCCAGCCCGGATGTTGTCTCGCGATTGGCTGTCCAGACAGCGGCCTTTCGCCAGCCTGATGGGGTTTGCCACCCGGATACGGCTTATCAGACGTCCACCGCACGGATGTGACGACCTTGGTCGTCATGCAACGGTTACCTATTTACTAGGCAGCCATTGCGTAGTCATAATTGTCATTGGCAATTATGTTTCTGCTGGGTTTTGACGAGGACCTCCCAGCACCTCGACCTGCAACTTTGGCCTCATCATCCCCGTCGAAACCAGGGCGGCCCCTTTCAAAAAGCTATCGTTAATTTTAAGAACGATTGCCGCAAAGGCAAGCGCTTTTGAAAAATCGAAGAACGGATTCGAGAACATGTATCCTTGGCCCTGTCAAGTTCGGCCCTTCGGACATTCTTTTGCAATCCGTGAAGTGTTTCGTGGTGTAATTTTCCTTCTGAGAAATTTTTCGACAATGTTTCTCCGTGGATATGGCGCTTGAATTCTGTACAATAAAGTCAGCATTGTCCGTCAATGGCGATTGATTTTCCATGCTTTGATAGTTCATTTATAAAATCACTAACTGCCTCTTCTAGCAATTTAATATTTCTGTTTATGTCTTTTATGTCATTTTTATTGCATGCCAATTCCATTTCCTTGGCAAGATTCTGTAAAATATCTGCACCCATATTTGCTGCTGCGCCACGGACACTGTGGGCGTGGAGCGCAGCGGAGGCCATGTCTTTGGCGCTCAGCCCGCGTTTTAGTCCTTCTATCCGTACGGGAAGGTCTTGCAAAAAACACGTAAGGATCTCTTTTACCAGGTGCTCATCGCCCAAGAACCTTTCAAACATGGCTTCCTTGTCCCAGATGAGAAGTTTTTTGTTTTCTATTCTATCCATGGCATGGCCTTTTGTCTTGCGTCGTTAATTATTGTTGAGGAGATCCATTTGCATAAAACCCTGTGACGGCATGGATGGCCTGCAGTCGAAGAAGAACCTTTGTTGTTTGAATAATGAAACATTTATCGATAGTGCTCTGAGATTCGTTTCCGTCGGCAGAGCGCCCGTAGAAGCGGGAGGGCGCATTTGCGGGCATGCCGTAATTGTCTATTGTATGGTAGCCACCCGCTTTGGAGCAAGATATTTGTATGACAAACCTGCAATGGAAGGAAAAATATCGGCTGCTTTGCAACATTTTGGGGAAGTGCTAAGCGGTTGTCGCAAGCCTTGTAAGACAGACGCGCCGCTCGGCCGTGCGGTGTTTTCGGGTGTTTGGACACGGTTGCTGCGAGTTGAGCGCGACTGGCGAGAAGTTGGGATCGTTGTGAATTTGGGGGATGCTCCGCAGCGGAGGTACGGGTGTGGCGATGGTTGCGCAAGAGGGCGTTGGTGTAAAAAAAGGGGTTACTGAATAATCAGCAACCCCTTGATTTTTTGGTGCGCCCGGCATGATTCGAACATGCGACCTACTGATTCGTAGTCAGGCACTCTATCCAACTGAGCTACGGGCGCGTCGAGAAGTCGGTGTTTAGGGACAAGTAGTCTGAATGTCAACAGTTTTAATTTCAATTCGTTGTCTGCAGCGCCTCTTCAGTTTCCTCTTCCTCTTCAATCGGCAAGGAAAGGAGGGCTGAGGAATCGGCAATGGGCATCTCCTGGACACTTTGCAACTTGCGACCGATGACCCGCGTTCTGACTTTGGCCTTCTCGATGGTCTCGGATGCCTGATGGATTTTTTTCTGTACCGCATCCAGAACCTCGCCGTACTTGCTCCATTCGGTCTTGACGGCGCCCAGCAGATTCCAGACTTCGCTGGAGCGTTTCTGAATGGCCAGGGTGCGAAAGCCCATCTGCAGGCTGTTCAGGATGGACCACAAGGTTGTGGGTCCGGCGATGACGATCCTGAAGTCGCGCTGGATGCTTTCGGTCAGGCCCGGTCGCCGGATGACCTCGGCGAAAAGGCCCTCGATGGGCAGGAAGAGAATTCCAAAATCGGTTGTGCTTGGGGGGCTTACGTATTTGTCGCGTATTTCCCTGGCGCAGGATTTTACCCTTGTCTCCATCTGTTTTCCTGCACTTTCGATGGCCTCCAAATCACCGCGATCCTGAGCTTCGATCAGGCGCTGGTAGTCTTCGATGGGAAATTTTGCGTCGATGGGCAGTAGCACGGGCGCTTCATTGTCCTGACCCGGCAGCCTGATCGCGAATTCCACCCGCTCCGCGCCCCCTTTGGTGGCGACGTTCTTTGCATACTGCTCGGCGCTGAGCACTTGCTCCAGCAGAGCGCCAAGCTGCACCTCGCCCCAGGTTCCGCGCGTTTTCACGTTGGTGAGGACTTTTTTCAGATCGCCGACACCCGTGGCCAGGGACTGCATCTCGCCAAGGCCTTTGTGCACCTGTTCAAGACGCTCACTGACTTGCTTGAAGGATTCTCCCAGTCGTTTTTCCAGAGTTCCCTGAAGTTTTTCATCGACTGTCTGGCGCATGGTTTCGAGCTGTCTGGCATTGTCGGTCTGCAGCATGTGCAGCTTTGTCTCCACGGTGCTGCGGACCGTTTCGAGCTTGGCGGCGTTGGTTTCAGAGAGGTTCGCGAGGGCGGCGACCATGGCATCCAGCTGCGTTTTTTGCGTTTGTCCCAATTCGCTGACTGTCCTCGTTGTGGTTTCCGAGATGCCGCTTAGAGTGATCAGTATTTCCTCCCGTAACGCTTTGGCGCTGGCCGAGGTCTGTTTGCCGAGGCTATCGAGTTGAGCCAGATTCGCTGTGGCAAATGAGGAAAAATTTTGAGCTAACGCGTCTGACTGCCTTGATTGCGCACAGCCGGCGTCAAAGATTCTCTGCATGAGATTGCTGCCCAGTTCCTTGAATGCAGCGATCACCTCGCGGCGTTGCTCAAGCATCAGTCGTCCGGTTTCATCACGGTTTTGGCTGATCTCGTCATGCAGAATCCGTTCGGTCCGTTCCAGGGATTTTTCGATAGCATCCAGCCGGGCGCTGAGAAGCAGGGTGTTTTTTGAAGTGCGCAGCATGAAGGCCAGCAGCAGGAGCAGTGTAAGAGCGGGGAGCGCGATGGGGGCGTAGAGGAGTAGTTCGTGCACGAAAACCTCGGGAATTTTTTACTGGTCTGAAAATAAGAGCTTCGTCTGGCAACATTGCAGTCATTTATGCGGGATTCACATGCAAGTGGGTTGCTTGAAGTCTGGGCGAGAGCGGCTTGCCACCCTCGCTACTCTCAGGATTTTGTGAATCACGCCGGAGCAGTTCTGGGCATGGCCCCATCCAGCCTTAAATGATCCGTTTGGAGGACCTGTCCTGGCGGGTGGTTCGTGAGGGAGGATGAAGGTAAAAGTGCAAGAAATCAATGATGATGGGCTGGTTTTTCTTGAAAATTCTGGTCCGGTCTTGCCCTTGGCCCGGGCGTTTTTTTTAAATTATCTTCTGGCCCCAAGTTGCCCAGGGGCAAGATGAATCTTCACTGACCAGACTTCAGGATGTATCCGAGCCAGACATCCCGGTTGCCGAGCAGGGACCGGGTTCGCGAATGTTCAAGGACTGTCAGTTCCTGGCGAACGAACTCCCGTCGTAGTTCCGAATCCGACCAGAGCTGAAAAACCCGTCCATCCTCGCTCTTTTCGCTTCCGCCCCAGGCTTTCATGCTCAGATACATGATCCCGCCGGATTTGAGCATGCGCATGACACTGCGCAGCGCTTGCGGAAAATCGGCTTTGGCGAGGTGGACCAGCGTGCCGATGAGGAGAAGGCAGTCGTAATGGATGGGTGGATGGTATTCGAACAGATCCGCGATGGAGACCGGGCAGTCCGAATGCTCGCTGGCCATGATCGCCAGGGACGGGGAGCGTTCCAGTCCTGATGGCTTGAAGCCTTTGCTTTTGAGCCACTTGAGGTCCCGACCGGATCCGCAGCCGATGTCGAGGATCGTGCTGCCCGCTGGCAAATGACGCAGCAGGGGCGTGAGGATGGGAGCCGGGTCGACGCGGTTGGTGCGCTCGAAGTAGGCTCTGGCGTTTATTTCGTAGAAATCAGGCATGGGCAGGGATTTTGCGCGTGAAGTGCGGGTTGTGGGTTGAAATTATCCAGGCTGCCTGTTGCATGAGCCCTTCTAGCCTTGTCGGCGGTAAAAGTCACCACACGGCCTGCCGGGATGGTCCTCCCAAATGAAAAGAGTGAAGCTCATGTCTTTTGCCGACTTGCAGAGCGTGTTTGGACTGGTGGCCTTTGTGCTTATCGCCGGCAATTGAAAGGCCCGGTTCAGCGGAAGGCGTGATGCCTTCCGCTGAACCGGGCCTTTGTTTGATGTTTACAGATTTGCGGCGGAAATCCTGGCCGCGCCGTTCGGAATCAGGCGAGGTCGAAGCGGTCGAGGTTCATGACCTTGGTCCAGGCCGCGACGAAATCCTGCAGGAATTTCTCCTGGGAGTCGCGGCAGCCGTAGACTTCAGTGATGGCTCGCAGCTGGGAATTTGAACCGAAGACGAGATCTACGCGGGTGCCGGTCCATTTCAGATCGCCCGTCGCCCGCTCGCGGCCTTCGAATACGCCTTCTGCCCCTGCTTTCGGCTTCCACTCGATACCCATGTCCAGGAGGTTCACAAAGAAGTCGTTGGTCAGCGCTTCCGGCCGCGTGGTGAAGACCCCGTGCGGGGACTGCTCGAAGTTGGCGTTCAGGGCGCGCATGCCGCCCATGAGCACCGTCATTTCGGGGGCGGTCAGGGTCAGCAGCTGTGCGCGGTCGAGCAGCAATTCCTCCGCCGATACGGAGAATCTGGCCTTGAGGTAGTTGCGGAAACCGTCTGCAATCGGTTCCAGAACGGCGAAGGCTTCAACGTCGGTCTGCTCCTGCGAGGAGTCCGTCCGCCCGGGACTGAAGGGCACGGTCAGGTTGTGTCCGGCTTTTTGGGCGGCCTGTTCAATGCCTGCGCAGCCGCCCAGGACGATGAGGTCGGCCAGGGAAACCTGTTTGCCGTCGGTCTGTGCCTTGTTGAAGTCCTCCTTGATCGTTTCCAGGACCTGCAGCACAGTCTTGAGCTGTTCCGGCTGGTTTACCGCCCAATCCTTCTGCGGCGCGAGGCGAATGCGCGCGCCGTTGGCCCCGCCCCGCTTGTCGGAGCCGCGGAATGTGGACGCGGACGCCCAGGCCGTGGTGACCAGCTGGGGGATGGTCAGCCCCGAAACGAGGATATTGGCCTTGAGGGAGACGATATCCTGCGCATCGATCAGCTTGTGGTCGGCCGTGGGCACCGGGTCCTGCCAGATCAGTTCCTCGGCCGGGACATCCGGGCCGAGATAGCGTGAGCGTGGGCCCATGTCCCTGTGCGTCAGCTTGAACCAGGCCCGGGCAAAGGCATCGGCGAATTCCTCGGGGTTGGCCAGAAAGCGTCTCGATATGGGCTCGTAGATGGGATCGAAGCGCAGGGACAGGTCCGCGGTGGTCATCATCGGCCGCACCTTTTTGGACGGATCGTGGGCATCGACAACCATATCTTCTGGATCCACGTCCTTGGCCAGCCACTGGTTGGCTCCGGCCGGACTCTTGAGCAGCTCCCATTCGTACTTGAAGAGCACTTTCAGGTAGCCCATGTCCCATTTGGTCGGGTTGGGCTTCCATGCGCCCTCGATGCCGCTGCTGATGGTGTCGCCGCCCTTGCCGCTGCCAAAGCTGCTCTTCCAGCCCAGACCCTGCTCCTCGATGGGGGCTGCCTCGGGCTCGGGACCGACATGCGTGGCCGGGGCCGCTCCGTGGCATTTGCCGAAGGTGTGCCCGCCGGCCACGAGCGCCACGGTCTCCTCGTCGTTCATGGCCATGCGCGCGAAGGTTTCACGCACATCATGGCCGGAGGCAACGGGGTCCGGGTTTCCGTCCGGGCCTTCGGGGTTGACGTAGATGAGGCCCATCTGCACGGCGGCCAACGGATTTTCCAGGTCCCTCTCGCCGGAGTAGCGGCTGTCGGGCTTGTCGCTCGTTGCCAGCCATTCCTGTTCCGAGCCCCAGTAGATGTCCTGTTCCGGCTCCCAGACGTCCACGCGGCCGCCGCCGAAGCCGAAGGGCTTGAGTCCCATGGACTCGATGGCGCAGGTGCCGGCCAGGATCATGAGATCTGCCCAGGATATCTTGCGGCCGTATTTCTGCTTGATAGGCCACAGCAGTCTGCGCGCCTTGTCGAGGTTGACGTTGTCCGGCCAGCTGTTCAGCGGCGCCAGACGCTGCGAACCGGACCCGGCTCCGCCGCGGCCGTCGCCGGTGCGGTAGGTGCCCGCGCTGTGCCAGGCCATGCGGATGAAAAACGGGCCGTAGTGGCCATAGTCTGCCGGCCACCAGTCCTGTGAATCGGTCATCAGGGCAAAGAGGTCTTTTTTCACGGCTTCGAGATCAAGGCTCTTGAACTCCTCGGCGTAATTGAAATTTTCGCCCATGGGATTGGAAAGGTTTGATTGCTGGTGCAGAATATTGAGGTTCAACTGGTTCGGCCACCAGTCACGGTTCGTTCTGCCGCCTCCGCCCGCACTGGGGTTGGTTCTGCCGGTGACGGGGCACTTGCTGGTATCGCTCATTATCGCGCTCCTCTTGGGGTTTGGGTTTTTACTTTGGACAGCTTGCACCGATAAAAATGATATCCGAAGCGGTCTTCATGCTAGCGATTCATAACCGCTGGAAAATCAATGATTCAAGTTCCTATTACCAAACTCTGGAGAAAAAGTCTTCATCCGAGTCGGGACCATGTCATAACGACACACGTTGAGGCGTTTTTGGATGGAGCAGGGGGGCATGCAGCCATGAATGGATTGAGTTCGTGTTGTCGACTTCTGTTGTGTTATGGGTTGGCTGGCAATCTCTTGAGGCCAGGAACCTCAAATACCGACAGCTGGCACGATCTTCGACGGTGAAACTAATGTCGATGAATCCATGGTTTCCGGAGAGCCGGTTTCGGTAACGGAACCGATGTAGCAATAGAAAGTGCGGGCGTGACTTTAGTCAAAGGCGATTTGCGGGGAATTGTAAGAGCCGGACGACTGAGCCGGGCATGCGTAATATCAGGCAAATTTATTCTTTGTCTTTATTTACAACCAGGCGGGTATTCCGGCTGCCACCGGAGTATTATACCCGTTTTTTGGATACAGATCATGAAGGGTCATGAAAAATATAATTCTGTTTCAGCAATAAAAAAAGCTCCCGGGAGGGAGCTTGGCTTGAAAGGCAAGAATCTTATATCTCGCCCATGGAATAGCGTAGCCTGAGTTCGTTCAGGATGGCGTTTTCGTAGTGCATTGATGGCGGTTCTTCGTGTTCCGCGGGCTCGAGATAGCGGTCGAGCATCTGACTTTCTTCCCAGAAATCGAGCAACTCGTCGTTGCCGAGGATCTTGAGCTGGTCTTCCAGGGTGAAGGGATCCTCATTGGGAAGGAATCGTGCCATGAACTGCTCCTTGGGAGTGAGTGGTGAACGGTTAGATACGCGTTGACCTTTACGCACCCGTTTCAGGCCTGTCCACCAAAATGTCCGGCCTTGGCAGGACTGTTTTTGCTCTAGCTTTTGCCCTGCATGCAAGTGCTTGACCTTGCCTCTCTTTTGGGCAACGTAAAATGATTCGGTGTGGGTAGGTGAAGCATCTGTCCGTACGTATAAATGGCTCATAGCCGCTTCTTACCGGGGGCGGCTTTTCCCCGTTCCTTTTAACTTCAGACCGGTCGAAACGTGATCATCCCCCAAGCCTTGCAGAAGCTCATCAACGGATCAGAGCGTCAAACCAGAATCTTCAAAAGCGGTCCCGCTTCGCAGATGTATCTGGCCCAGGCGTTGATTGAAAAGGGCCACAATGTCGTGCTGGTGCTGCCGCCGAGCGCGGATCTGCCCCTGTACGATTCCCTGGCGCGTCTCTTCTCGCCTGCGGATAAAAACCTGTCCTTTTGGGAGCGGCGCTGGCTGCGTTTTCCCCATTATTCGGTGGAGGATCCGCGTCGTTCTCCCTGGCCGGAACGCTGGCGGACCCTTTTCGCCCTGGCCCAGAAAAAGCGGGGACGCGGAGTGCTCCTGCCGCTTGAAAACCTGATCCAGAAATGGCCGCATCCGGAGCTGCTGCAGCGGGAGCATCTGGATCTGTCGGAAGGGGAAGAGATTTCCCAGGAGGATCTCCTGGAGACGCTGGTCAACTGGGGGTATGCCCGTGTCTCCATGGTCACCGCCGTGGGCGAGACGTCCCTGCGCGGCGACATCATGGATATTTTCTGTCCTGGCTACGATCATCCGCTGCGACTGGAGTTTTTCGGAGACACCCTGGAGCGCATCCGGCTTTTTGAACCCATGTCCCAGCGGTCCCGAGCCGATCTCAAATTCTTGACCATTCTGCCCGTGGCCGGATGCATAGGGGCCGATACGTACAAGGAAGAAGCCCGGAGCATGTATGACGGATGGCTGCGACTGGGAGAGATTTCAAAGCCCGTGCGTGCGGAGCTTGAAAAGGAACTGCTGCAGGTCCATCCGCATCTGCCGCCGAGCATGTATTACCCCCGGACCGTGGGTCTGGAAGCCTGGCTTCCCGAAGGGAGCGTCTTTGTCATGGCCGAGGCCCAGGATTTACGAACCAAGCTCGACGAGACGAGCTGGGCCTGGCAGAATTTTTTCCGCGACGACGAGCGGCAATGGCCCCGGCACGGCCTGATCCAGACCCCCGGAGATGTGCGCAAGACCTGGGAGGACAACCGGCAGATTCTCTGTGAGAGCCTGGTCATGGGGGTGCGCGAAGAAGGGCTGGATCTGCCCGAGGAGGGGGTAAGTTCCTTCGATGATCTTTTCTGGACTCCGGAAAGCCGCTCCCGGCCATGGCGCGCGCTGATGCAGGAGCTTGCCGTCTGGCGTAAAACCTACGCCCAGACCATTTTCTGTTTCCATACCGAGCAGTCACGCAAAAAATTCCTGCAGCTCGCGGCCCAGGACGAGCATGTGCTTAAAACCGAGTACGATGCCCAGGGCAAGGGAATCTTCGCCCTGGTCGGGTCACTGGGACACGGCATGCGCCTGCCCTGGGCCGAGATACAGATCCTGCCCGAGTCCGTGCTCCAGCCTGGGGCTCCCAAGGCGCAGCGCAGCGCGGGCAAGGCATTCAAGGGCCTCGATGCCTTTGACGAGCTCGAAAGCGGAGATCTGCTGGTCCAT
>JAWLHW010000090.1:0-9243 GCA_041690155.1 Desulfomicrobium sp.
GCCACGCGCCAGGACGTGGAATGCCAGTGCGGGATGACGTACCAGCCCCAGAGCAAGGCGCGGTCCAGGGCCTTGCAGCGCAGGATGAGTGCTTCACGGTCCGGAGCGGCAATGACCAGATCGACCAGCTTGTCGATGGCCGGGCTCTTGATGCCGCAATAATTGCGCGAACCGGGCATGTCCGCCGAGGCCGAATGCCAGAAGGTACGCTGCTCATTGCCAGGAGACAGAGACTGGGGAAAGCTTGAAACGATCATGTCGAAATCGAACCCGCGCAGCCGCTCCAGATACTGGGACGTGTCCACCATGCGTACGCTCATGGTGATGCCGAGTCGCGTCAGGTTGCGCTGGAAAGGCAGGACCACGCGCTCAAAATCAGGCTGCACGAGGAGCATCTCGAAGACGAAAGGCTGGCCGTCTTTGACCAGTTTGCCGCCCTCTACGCTCCACCCGGCCTGACGCAAGAGGTCCGCAGCTTCGCGCAGGTTTTCGCGAATGTTGCCGTTGCCGTCGGTGACTGGCAGGGAGAATTCTTTCGTGTACACTTTTTCAGGCAGTTCCAGCGGTTCAAGCAGCGCCTTCTCTTCTTCTGAAGGCAGGCCGGACGAGGCCATGTCCGAGTTGGAGAAAAAGCTCGTGGAACGTGCATACTGACCGTAAAAAAGGTTTTTGTTGCTCCATTCGAAGTCAAAGGCGAAATTGAGCGCCTTGCGCACCAGGGAGTCGGCAAAAATGGCGCGACGGGTATTGAAAACAAACGCCTGCATGCCCTGCGAGAGCTTGTGCGGAATGTTTTCGGTGCGAATCAGCCCGGCATCCACCGCCGGGCCGGTGTAGCCCGTGGCCCACTGCTTGGAATTGTACTCCTGGCGGAAGTCGTATTCTCCGGCCTTGAAGGCCTCCAGGGTCACGGTCAGGTCGCGGTAATAATCATAGATGATGGTGTCGAAGTTGTGCCGGCCCTTGTTGACGGGCAGATCGCGGCCCCAATAATCGGGATCGCGCACAAAGGTCAGGCGCTGTCCGGCCTTGAACTCGCCAATGCGATACGGACCGCTGCCCATGGGAATGTCGAGGCTCGATGCGGAAAAATCCCGCCCCTGCCAGGAGGCTTCGGACAGAACCGGCAGCTGCCCCAGGATGAGCGGCAACTCCTGGCTGCTGCCCGGCCTGAAGACAAAGGTCACGGTCTGGGCATCGATCACATCGACCCGCTCCACGTCGGCATAGTACTGAGCGTAATGAGGATTGCCCTGCTCGACCAGGGCCTTGAAGGTGAAGGCTACGTCGGAGGCCGTGACGGGACTGCCGTCGTGAAATCTGGCCTCGGCGCGCAGATGAAAGGTCATGGATGAACGATCCTTGGCCACCTCGATCCGGTCAGCCAGCAAGCCGTATTCCGTAAAGGGCTCGTCGAGGGACTGCTCGGTCAGGGTGTCGAAAAGCAGGCCCAGCCCGTCTGCGGAGTTGCCCTTGACGATGAAGGGATTAAAACTGTCGAAGGTGCCTGTCGCGGCCAGCCGCACCTGCCCTCCCTTGGGGGCGTCCGGGCTGACGTAATCAAAATGGGTAAAGTCAGCAGAATAGCGGGGTTGCCCGTTCATGGCCAGGGCGTGAGAAAAGTCTCCTGCCGACGCAGGCAGAACAGAACCAAGGAGAAGGACAAGAAGGAAAAGATGCTTCATGATGTACCTGCTTGAGTTGGCGAATTTGCGCTCTTTTAGCCGTACCTGCCCAGAGCGTCAAACAGGTCCGGAGCAACGGCGGAGTCTTGAGCGGGCATCAGCTGTAAGGTTTTCGAAAATCGATTTTCTTGTCACTTCGTATTGACGCCTCACCACTTTAGGCAATATCGCTCAAGGGTTATCAAGCGCAGTCGGCTCTGGCCGCCAGCGCCCTTCAACATCACTTAAGTCCGGGACAGTCCATGAAAGCTAAAGTTCGTGTTGAAAAGATCGGCGGAACATCCATGTCACGATTTCCGCAAATCATCGACAATATCATTCTTCGCAATCCTGCCGACATCTTTGGCCGGATCTACATTGTCTCCGCCTACGGAGGAGTCACCAACGAGCTGCTGGAGCACAAAAAAACCGGTCAGCCCGGCATCTACCAGCTTTTCCGTCAGCAGGAAAACTACCCCATAAAAATGCTCGCACTGCGCGACAGCCTCTTCGAGCTGAACAAGACCTTCGTACCCATCGGGCTTGACCTGAACGCCGCCAATGAATTCGTCGACGACCACATCGACCTGGCCATCAACATCCTGCGCAGCATGGATAACGTTCTGGCCTCGGGCTATGTTTCGCGCACGGCTCTTTTTTTGGCGGCGCGCGAACTGCTCGCGTCCCTTGGCGAAATGCACAGCGCCTTCAATTCCGCCAACATCCTGCAAAACCGCGGCTACGACGCCACCTTCGTGGACCTGAGCGGCTGGGAAGACAGCCGTCAGCTGACCATCGACGAGCGCATCAAGCACAGTTTCGAAGGTATAGACCCCTTCTCGACCATCTGCTTCGCCACTGGCTACACCAAGGGCACTGAAGGTATCATGCGCGAATTCGACCGGGGCTATTCAGAGGTTACATTCTCCAAGGTCGCAGTGCTTCTGGGCGCAAGCGAAGCCATCATTCACAAGGAATACCACCTTTGCTCCGGCGACCCCCTGATCATCGGCGAGGAAAACATCCACCCGGTCTGCAACACCAATTTCGACGTGGCCGACCAGTTGGCCGACGTAGGCATGGAGGCCATCCATCCAAAGGCCTCCAAACCGCTGGAAGTCAATGATATCCCCATTCGGATCAAGAACGCCTTTGATCCGGACCACAGCGGCACGCTCATCACCAAGGATTTCATCGCGCCCGAATCCATGGTTGAAATCGTGACCGGATCGGAAAAAGTCACCTGCATGGAAGTGCATGACACCCGCATGGTCGGCGAGGTTGGCTTTGACCTGCGCATCCTGCAAGTCCTGGCCAAGCATGATATTTCCTATATCAGCAAGGTCACCAACGCCAACACCATAGGCATGATCATAGTCGACCGGGACTGCCGCCCCGAAATGATCGCCGAATTGCAGAACAGATTCGAACAGATCACCCTGCAAAAAGTGGCCATCGTCTGCGCCATCGGCTCCAATATCGGACAGCCCGGCATCATGGCCAAGGCGGCGAGCGCGCTTGCTGCCGAGGGAATCAACATCCTGGCCGTCTCACAGACCGCGCGCCAGACCAACATGCAATTCGTGGTCGAACGCAGCCAGTTCGCCAAGGCCCAGATCGCCCTGCATGCGGCCCTGTGCACGAGCATTCCCCGGGCATGTAACGACTGAGACTGGCCCTCCTTCGAAGGAAGACGCACGAATACAGAAATCCCCAGAACTGAAAACAGTCCTGGGGATTTCTGTATTCGTGCATCCAACTCCGGCAAGGTCATTTCAAGAGGACGTTGCGCAAAATAGACTCGCCTGGCGGAAGACATCACTGCAAGAAGAAGTCGCCCCCCCATTGAAGAAGGGGATCCATCTCATTTCAACAAAAATTTCAATTCATTGCTCGTCAACAAGCTCTTGTAGCGCGAGTCTTTTATTTCAGTAATTCTCAGCGTTCCGTTCAATGTCCTGCCGTGTTGCTCCAAAACACGCTTAACAGCGTCATGAAATAGATCATGACGCATCACTTCCACTTCTGGAACATTCACGACGTCAGTACCCTGAGATACGTTGTGCTCCGAATCAACAACCGCTGTATCTTTCACATCCTGATCTGCACTTTGCTCCTTGTTCATGAAAACTCCGCATAATGAGTTTCAGTGTGCGAACTTGCGATAACTGCGGTCTTTGCAAAAAAACACTATTCTCTTGAAGAATGGATTCATGTCTTTTTAGCATTCTGAAAAGAATACATTATCTTTAAGAGATGAACCCTCGCAGTTCAATGCTGGGCACACGTTCACAGAAATGATTTATCTGCGACAAGTCCAAACTTTTTGCAGTGACTTCAAATCTGGACCATCTTCAAAAAACCATCCGTGAACGCCGACCAACACCTTCCAGTTAAATAAAGATTGATCTTTGATAAATAAATACTGTTACCCATTTTTCGCAAATCATACATATTTAATTTTTTTCAGTAATTTAAATTGCGAAGATATCTGCTCAATTTTTTGAGTCTAATCCTGATATTTCACTAAGTATTCATGATTATATGATCAAAAGTACCTACTTATTTTCATATCTATAAAAATAAGTAGGTACTTTTTACATATGTAAGCATCATAATGAAAACTTATAAATAAATTCGTACACATATATATGCACAAATTTCAACGAAATAAATTTAATTCTTCAAAATTATTCATTAAAAACTGATATTTAATAGTTAATACATGAAGATATAAATAAAAATAATAAAAATTAGTAAATTATTTATTCAAAATGCCGATTTAATAATCATCGATCATTACATTTAAGCGTTACAAATTCTCATTAATCATTATATAGAAAAAAAATGTACGTACGTACATGAGGAGGTACCATGAAAAGATCGAACATAGCCGCCTACTCAATTCTGGTTTTATCCCTCATACTCATCACTGTGTCCAATTGCCCGGCGGCAGCCAGGATATCCGGATCAGAAGGTGCTTTCGACCCGCCGAGCAAACATAACGTAGAGGTCGCATCAATGGAGGCAAAACGTCACATGGACGGAGGCCGGAAGTTGGAGCGGGAAAGAAATCTGCAGGGAGCCATAGCCTCATACTCCAAGGCTGCCAGACTTGCCCCGGAATCAGCGGAAGTACATTTTGCTCTTGGCGAAGCCCTGGCCAAAGCCGAAAACTTTCAGGAGGCCCTGGTCAGGTACACCTTGGCAGTGACCATCGCCCCTGACCATACCAAGGCCCTCTACGGCCGATCGCAACTCTGCCTGCGCATGGCGCTCTACGGCCAGGCCTACAAAGATCTGAGCCATCTGATAGAGCTCGTTCCGGGAGTCGCAGACTACCATTTCCAACGCGCAAACACTCTCATGAAGCTCAAAAACATCACCGAAGCCTACCACGATTACCTGAAAGCGCATGAACTCAACAAAAAATACCCCCGCCCCACGCTGATGTGGAAAAAGGAGTCCGTTCCATTAAAAACAGTATAACATGACAGACACGGAACAATCATTGTAATGAGCCTAAATTCATTCTCCTTTAAACACCTGAGCGCAGCAAAGCAGGACGATATCGCGACAACAAGTGGCCCTTTTGCGCAAAGTTGCCGGAAAAATTCAGACAGGAAAAGATCTACAGACAAGAACTGAAGGTCTCGCGACCAGATGACACTTTAACCGGAGGCCGCCCCTGCAAAAGCGTGGCGGCCATTAACGTTACGGCATCAAGCGACAGGTTGATTGTTCGCATGAAGGCAGTGACCGAACTTTTCGGAAAAAATACCGATGCACGTAAGGCCAAAACAGTATTGAGTTCTTCGCCCGAACAAGGCACCGTCCCAAAGTTTACAGCGTCAACCAGTCTCCTTTTTCAGCATGGGGTCCAAAGCACCTGGCCGTGATTGAAGATTTCGATATTCTTACGGCACTGCCTCACGGCGTTGCCGAACCACGCTCCCGTTATGACGATCGCCCTCAAAACGTCCAGAGCAACAAACACGTCTCAAGGTGGTCAAAATTCGGTGATCACGGATGGTCAATTTTCGGTTGTCACAGCTAAGCCGCGCTGGCCAAATACCTGCCCAGCCGCCAGATGGAACTCCTGAGCCTACTCAAAGGCTTCATCATCGACCGCGAGAAGGTGGAGAAAAAGACCGCATCAACGCGCCGTTCACGGTGCTTCATCCACAGGAGATTCAAGGCGTTTTCAGCCCTTCTGAGATCAGCGAAATCTTGCAGCTCACCGAGCGTCTGGCTGGTTGATGGATTGAATCGCGAAAACCGCGAACGACACGAAATGGAAAAGGGATCCCCTCTTGGACAAATCTGCCCTATGAGCCAAATGACCATTTTCGTGGCGTCACGAAAATGGTCAAGCTTGGCAGTGGCGCCGAAAGAGCTGTCGATGATTTCATGCTCACCCGCTACGCCTGCTATCTCATAAAGGCTCAAGGGGACAGGCGCTTAGTGCCCCTTTTTCTGGAAGCCTCCCTCGCTTAGCGGACGCGGACGACTCGACTCCGGTTCCGGTATGGAGGCGGATTTTTCCGTTTGCACTTGGTTGCATGACAACATTTTTTGCTGGCTCGTAATAACGAGTGGGCTATTGACGGGGGCTAAAAAAATTCTAGGCTCCGAATTTGTTCAGCAGAACAAAATTCTTAAAATCAAAAGGCAACAGAAATATCACACCAAATGAAGCCCATTCCTAATAAAATGATTGACTGAAACGACAACGGTATCATAATGATACCAAAAGAGGGGCGAGTGACAGGATACCCATTGGAAAGAACACGACCATCGTACCCGCTTGAGGAAGTTTTCACAATCATTGCCGAGGGGGACGATGAGCGAATTGTCATTTCAAAACACAAAGCTTTGACCCCAGCTAGAGACGTGTTCAAGATGACCAGAGATGGAATCAAGGAGACAATACTTTGCTTGGAGCGGAAGCATTTTAAAGTTTCCAGGTTATACGAAGGGCAAAGTGATTGGCAGGACGCTTATTTGATCACGGTTGACCAACACGATATATACATAAAGTTTAAGATTGTTATTGAAAACGGTAAGAAACTGATTGTTACATCATTTCATGACTGATTCAAAGCAGAGGATATTATGAGTAAATTAAATTGCCCATTTTGTGGCGGAAAGGAATGCGTTGATCGCATCGTCCACAATGAATTAATTGAGTACAAAGGGCATAAATTAGAAATTGAAGAATACACATTTTCAAGATGTCAAAACTGCGGAGAGGACTTTGAAACTGCCGCAGAAAACAAAGAAGCTGACAAGTTGATCACATCTTTTCAGCGTGAAGTTGATGGCTTATTGACTCCATTGGAAATAAAAACAAAGCGTGAATCATTCGGCTATTCTCAGAAAGCATTGGCAGAATTACTTGGTATTGGAGAAAAAAATTTTGCAAGATGGGAGAATGGAAGTGTAACGCAAAGCAGGACAGCAGATCATCTACTTCGCATATTTTTTAAACATCACGATTTGGTATTACCAATAGTCTGCAAGCGTGGCAAAATTGGCAATAATTGCACGGAAGTCACATTTTCTGGCAGAGTTGGCGCAACACTGAAAACTGAGCATAAAACTATACAACGACTTGTTATAAATGGGAGTCCACAATGCTAGTGAGTGATGTGCGACTTTTGAACTGCGAATTCAAAACTAACTATGAGTATGCTGAAACCGAAAATCTTGAACTCAGCGCCCAGATAGACTTCGGCTCGAAATTTGAGGAAGATAAAAAAATTATAACCGGAAAAATTAAGGCTATTGTCTTAGCAGCGCAAAATCTACCGTACAATTTTGAAATTGAGGTTGGAGGAAAATTCGAACTTGAAGAGGGAGAAGAAACAAGATTAAAACAGCTTTGTACAACAAATATACCTGCCATACTTTTTCCCTACCTTCGTGAAACAATAGCAGACATAACCCGTAGAAGCGGAAACCAAGCATTACATCTCTCAACAATGAACTTCCAGGCTCTTTCTGAAGCATCAGAAGAAAATATTAAATAACAACCCCGCTCCGGCGGGGTTTCTTTTTATCCCGGTGCTGTTTTTACATTATTTGCTGCATTTTTACCTCTTCCATTTTCAATGTTGTTCGCCTAGCAACCAAAACGCTAAGTACTACTCATTCATATCGGAGCGCCAAAAACAAAGCTCAGATTTTCATATCCAAGCCTTGCTTTCTTTATGGTCGGGGCGAGAGGTTTCGAACCTCCGGGCCTCGGTTCCCAAACCGAAGGATCTATCTTGATCCTTCCTGAAACTCTGTGGGGAACACGCGTCCAAACTGACTTTGAAGCCACCTACAAACTATGCACCTCATGCCAAATAAATTGGCACCAGCATAACTTAAACAAAAAAAGACTGAAAAATAGACCCATTGCAAGTAGTGCAATGTGGATCGTCATTTGCTAAGCACAAACCGGACATAATCATTTTCGAATTTTAACAGACAAAAAACGAGAGGCGCACATGGATATCATGCCCAACGCACAGGCCATCATGGACTACATCAACACCAGCATCAGCGGCGACGGACTCCGGCTCGATGAAAATGGCGTGGCCTCCCTCACCATAGAAAAGGACATCGTCTGCCTCTTTTGCGTGCTTGAGGCGGAAAAAACCCTGGTCGTCACCCTCTATCTTGGCCGCGTAGATCAGTCAGACTCCGCCCTGCTGTATGAGATGATGTGCGGAAATTACATGGGGGCCTACACCGCCGGCGGCACCCTGGGCATCGATTCGCAAGAGGGCCTGGTAGCCCTGCACCAGCATTTCCCCCTGCCTGTGGAAGAGCCGGCCTGGATCGAGGAACCTCTGTCCGCCCTCATCGGTGCGGCCCGTTACTGGCGGGACAAGCTCTCCGCATCTGTATCAGGAGTCGGGGAGACGGCCCATGTGTCCGCGGCCGAAGCGATGCTTCGCGTTTGATCCTTCGGCCAAACCGACGAGAACAGAAAGGAGTTTCATATGCCGCATTTTGTCGTTGGACCCCAGACCCAACCCATCAATCAGGGTACTGAACAGCTGCAGCAGCCCCACCAGGGCGTGCCGCAAGTCGCACAAGCCCCCCAAGGCGTCCAGCCGGCCCAGATCGCCCAGATACAGCAGCAGGGACGCCAGGTCACCGGACAGCAGACCTTGCAATCCCTTGGTCCCACCATTTCAACGTCGAGTCAGGCGTTGCAGCGAGCAACCGCACAATGGCAGCGCACCCTGCCCCCCCAGGGAAGCATGCCGAAAACCATTGGCGTGACCATGCCCCCCAGCGGCCAGACCGTCCAACTTGACGGCAAGATGGTCGAGCATGAAATCAACGCCCTGCCCAAAAATCAACGCCAGGACGCGGTGCGCGACATGCCGCGCATCCTGCAGGAACGCGTCGACAACGGGCACCAGGTCTGGGAGGGTGTAAACAACGGCACGCGGCAGGGACCGGCCAGCATGGAAGACGTGCGCGACCTCATGACTTTTCTCATGGCCAAGGGCATGGAGAAAGGCGACGGTTTCAGCGAAGGCGCGTTCAATATTTCCGACCCCGACCATCGCCTGCG
>JAWLHW010000091.1:0-9139 GCA_041690155.1 Desulfomicrobium sp.
CCCGCAGTTCCTGAGCCGGAAATCCGGCCACGAGCATGGACCGCATGGGCCGCACCGGAGCGAGGTTGGGCATGTTCAGGACCTTGGAAAAAAGGCCGCGCTGTGCCAATAGCTCAAAGATCGTGCTTCCATGCACATGGGTGAAGTCCGTGAACTGGAGCTCGTATGTCTGCGGGTCAAGGCGGGTGAAGCCGTAAACCCCATGCTCGCCGGGCGTGGCGGCGGTGAAGAGGCTGGTCCAGTTCACGGGCGAGAGTTCGGGCAGTTCGGCCCGGATGGCCCGGCATGCGGGCGAGTTCGCGATGGTGGCGAGATTGGGCAGCAGGCCCTGGGCGCAGAGGTTCTGGGCCAGGGACCAGGGCAGGCCGTCCAGGCCCAGAAAAACCAGTCGGGAAGCGTGCATGGGGGCGGTGTAGCAGGGAGCGTGGTGGTTGGCCAGCAGACAGAAAATGGTCGGCGCAGACCCAATGAACAGATATCGGTCCGAAAATTCACGCTCCCCCCTTGCGTGAATCGAAGAGAAGATTAGAATGCAAACTGATATCGATAAACCGGCCGCATTGGTTTCGCCGTGGAGGTCCATGGCGCCGAGGCCTCAAACAAAGGAGCTCGCAATGAACAAAAGAGATAATGTCGTGACCATGAAAGGAAATCCTCTGACCCTGGTCGGTCCGGAGATCACTGCCGGCATGGCTGCTCCCGATTTTTCAGTGGTGGATAATGATCTTGGCCCTGTATCCCTGTCCGATTTCAAGGGAAAGGTCGTGGTGGTATCTGCTGTCCCGTCCCTGGATACTCCGGTCTGTGACATGGAGACGCGGCGCTTCAATCAGGAAGCCCAGAACATGGGCGACAAGGTCAAGGTTCTGACCGTGAGCATGGACCTGCCCTTTGCCCAGAAACGCTGGTGCGGCAACGCGGGCGTAGAGAATGTCCAGACTGTTTCCGATTATCAGACGGCCTCCTTCGGGCAGGCATACGGAGTGCTTATCGATGGCCTGCGACTGCTGGCCCGGGCAATTTTCGTCATCGATGCGCAGGGCAAGGTGGCCTATGTGCAGACCGTGCCGGAACTGACCCACGAGCCTGATTATACGGCCGTGCTTGAAGCGGTCAAAAAGCTTGTCTAATCCCAAACAGTCTTGAAGGAGAGCTACCGATGATCAGTCCTACTATGGAAAAAGCGCTCAACGATCAGATCAATGCGGAGATGTTTTCCGCCTATCTCTACCTGGCCATGGTGGCCTATTTTCAGGACAAGAATCTGGGCGGTTTTGCCAACTGGATGACGGTTCAGAATCAGGAGGAAACCTTTCACGCCATGAAGTTCTTCAACTATCTGAACGAGCGTGGCGGCCGGGTAACCCTGGAGGCCATCGAAAAGCCGCAGTTCGAGTGGGAGAGCCCCCTTTCGGCCATGGAAGCCGCCCGCAAGCATGAAGCCTACATCACGGGCCGCATCAATGACCTGATGAATCTGGCCATCGAGGAAAAAGACCACGCCACGGCCAATTTTCTGGGATGGTTCGTGGAAGAGCAGGTCGAGGAAGAAGACAGCGTGAACGAAGTGGTGCAGAAGCTGCGCCTTCTGGGTACCGACGGCGGTGGCCTGTTCATGATGGACAGGGATATGGCCACAAGAGTGTTCACGCCTCCGGTGGCCTGAGGCGCGGGGCAGGCCGGTTCTGCCCTTTTGCTGCCTGCGTCAGGCCCGGGCGACGCGACTTGAAATAAATTGACAATCTGCACAGCAGGACAATACATCGGCGGCAAAGGTTCTTTGCTTACGCCGGAAACCAAGGCATGCTGGAAACTCCAGCTGCCTTTTTTTATGTGAATTCATGGAAAAAATCTGGGTCAAAATCGCTCGTTTGAGCCGCTACTCCTATCTGCGCGTCGTGCGCATCAAGGCCCCGGCCGAGTCCATAGCCCTGGGGTTTGCCTTGGGCGTCTTTGCCGGCGCATTGCCTTTTCTATCGCTACAGATGGCCATCGCAGTGGCTCTGGCCTTTGCCATGCGCGGTAATATCATCGCTGCCGCCCTGGGAACCTGGTGGAGCAACCCCTTTAACTGGGCCCTGATTTTCCCCCTCTTGTACATGCTGGGCAAGGTTTTTGTGCCGGTGGAAGTTGCGCAGCTGAGTATTAATGAATTCTTGCATCTGCCGCTTCTGGATCTTTTGCAGCGCAGCTGGAAGTGGCTGCTTATCACCACTCTGGGCGGGTTCATCGCCGGCATTCCGCTGGCCATGATCACGTATTTCATCACCCTGCGCGCCGTGCTCCTCTATCATGACCGTCGTGCCAAGCGCAGGCTCGAACGGCAACGCCGGATGCCCCCCCGTGGATAGATCCTCCTTTTTCGCTCCCAAGCGCTCTCTTGGGCAGAATTTTCTGTCTGACCCCAACATCTGCAGGCGCATCGTCGCCAGCCTTGAACTTGCGCCGGGAGATCCGGTGCTTGAGATCGGCCCGGGGCGAGGCGCACTGACCCGTATTCTGGCCGGGCACGACGGCCCGGTCATGGCTCTTGAAAAGGACTCCGAACTGGTGAACTGGATCAAGGCGGAGTTCCCTGCCGTTGGCGTGGTGCATGCCGACGGGCTGGATTTTTGCTGGGAAGGAACGCGGCGTCTGCCCGGCCTGTCCCTGATCGGAAACCTGCCCTACAACGTGGCCTCGCCCATGATCTGGGAGATGGTCAGCCGCTGCCGCTCTTTTAAGGGTATGCTCTTCATGGTCCAGAAAGAGGTGGCCCTGCGCCTGACGGCCAGGGAGGGGAGCAGGACCTACGGCGCTCTCTCGGCATGGGTCGGGAATTTCGTGCGGAGTGAATATGTGTTCACGGTCCCGCCGCACGTGTTTCGCCCGCAACCCAAGGTAGACTCGGCCATTGTACGCTTTTTGCCGCGGCCCGATCCGGCCTGGGATGATGCTGCAGCCCTGTCCTGGACGGTGAAGATCCTTTTTCAGCAACGCCGCAAGCAGCTGGGGACGATTCTCAAGGCCCACTGGTCTGAAGCGGTGGAGAGATGGTGCGGGGATCTGGGCGTGGACAGACGAATCCGCCCCGAAGAATTGAGCCCGGATGCGCTGCGCTCCCTGGCTCGCGTTCTGGACCCGAAAAAAGGGGGGCGGGAAGCGTAAAGTGCCCGTCAGTGCAGGGTTTACCTTAGTTTTTTTGAAAATAAGCTTGACTTTGCAGGTGAAATTCTGTTTGCCTGCCCACTGAGCGTTTGCGCCGGAAAGGGCGGTGGACTAAGTACTCAAGCCCTATGGACATGCTTCTTTCCTTCCAGTAGGAAGTGTCGCAGCCGTGTCCGGGAAATTTCAAGATCAGGCTGAATGTGCCAAGTGTTGACGGTTGTGAGCCCATGAGACTTCTGGAGAGTTTCACGCACCCGTTGGTAATTTACTGCAAAGGAGGAAGACTGATGACGAAAGCTGAATTGGTTGCAAAGATGGCGGAAAAGGCTGGATTGACCAAGGCGAATGCCGAGCGCGCGCTGACCGAATTTCTGAAGGCCGTCCAGGAAACACTGGTGACCGAAAAGAAGATGACTCTCACCGGCTTTGGAACGTTCGTGGTTGAAGAGCGTCAGGCTCGCACCGGACGTAACCCCCGCACCGGCGAAGAACTGAAGATTCCCGCTTGCAAGGTTGTCAAGTTCCGGCCCGGCAAGGAACTCAAGGACGCAATCAAGTAATTACCGCGAGGGGGACCTATGCTGCATGGGGAAACTGTTCAGAGCCCGCTGCCTCAGGATTTGCCTTGGTGGCAGCCTGATCATGCCATTTTTTTCGGAGTGCTCTACGCTGTGCTGTTTATCATAAGCAGCGGAGTTGGCGTGGTTATCCTGAAGTCTCTGGCCGACACCGTTAAGGAAAAGATTTCCTAGCCTGATTTTCATGATGCTTTGAAAAGGGGTTGCAAGCGCGCCCCTTTTTTTTTGTCCTTTTTTTTCTTGCCATGTGCTTCAGGTTTGCATAAAAGACAAAATTTCCTGCTCGCCGCCAGGCGGCAGGGTCAGATCGAGAACGGGAGGTGATCCGTTTGCCAGGTGTATACATGGGTGACAGCGATACGTTTGACTACTCCCTGCGTAAGTTCAAGAAGCAGGTAGAGAAGGCAGGTATCCTTTCCGAGTTGAAGAAGCGTCAGCATTTCGAAAAACCCAGCATCCAGAAGAAGAAGAAGGAAGCTGCGGCCAAGAAAAGACTGCTGAAGAAGATCCGTAAAATGCAGGTGATGTAATGAGTCTTTCTGCTCGCCTTGAAAAGGACTATTTGACCGCTTTCAAGGCCAAAAAGACTGACGAGGTGGCTGTCTTGAGAATGCTCAAGGCAGCCGTCAAAAACAAGCAGGTCGATCTCCGCCGCGAGTTGACCGACAGCGAAGTCCTGGACGTTGTGGCCAAGCAGGTCAAGCAGCGTCAGGAATCCATCGACCAGTTCCGGGCCGCGGGCCGGAACGATCTTGCTGAAATCGAGGAGCGCGAGCACCTCATTCTGCGCGCCTACCTCCCCACGGCCCTTTCTGAGCAAGAATTGGAAGAGGCTGTGACCACGACCATCCAAAACCTCGGTGCTTCCGGCATGAAAGACATGGGCAAGGTCATGAACGCCATCCTGGGTGAACATGCCGGCCGTGTTGACGGAAAGGAACTCAGCGCGCTGGTGCGCGCCAAACTTTCGTCGTAATCCTATGGATTCAAGAACACTACAGCTGCTGGAATATCCAAAGGTCCTGCAGCATCTTTCGCACTTCGCGGTCAGTGAGGCGGGCAGGGATGCCTGCCTTTCGCTTTTGCCCGAAACCGACCCCGCCCGCATCGCCGAACGCTCGGCCCTGGTGCGGGAGGCTCTCCATTTTTGCGCCTCCAGGGATGTGCGTTTGCCGTCCTTCCCTGATGTGGCCGGAGTCTTTGCCTATTTGCAGAGCCCCCTGGCCTTTCTTGACGTGGATGGCCTCATCGGACTCTGGGAGATGCTCAAAGTGGCTGCGGCTCTTCTGGAACGTCTCGGTGCTGCCGACAAGGAACGTTATCCCGGCCTGGCCGCGTTGGTGGCGGGGCTGACACTGCCGCCCAAGACCTGGTCCGGCCTGTCGCGTTGTCTTGCCCCTGACGGAACGATTCGGGACGAAGCCTCGCCCGAGCTCTATTCCGTGCGCCAGGAAATCCGCCGCGTGCACCAGATGTGTACCCGCAAGGTCCAGGATTTCTTTCAGAACAAGGATCTGCAGTTCATTCTGCAGGATGAATTTCTGACCATCTCCTCGGATCGCTACGTCCTTGCTCTCAAGAACAATTTCAAGGGACGCCTGAAGGGCATAGTGCACGACTATTCCCAGACCGGGGAGACCTGTTATTTCGAGCCTCTTTTTCTGGTCGATCTCAACAACGATCTGCAGGAATACAAGCAGGAAGAGCGCGCCGAAGAGCAGAAGGTCCTGCGTTTTTTGAGCGAGCTGGTCCGTACGGAACAGCGCGCCATCGAGCTCACCTTTGAAGAGCTGGTGCGCTTCGACGGGCTTTTGGCCATTTGCCATTTTGCCCGCCACACCGATGCCCATGTTGTCGATATCGCGCCCGACGCGCCACTCTCGCTGACCCAGGCCAGGCATCCGCTGCTGGTCTTCGGACAGGACTCTGTCGTGCCCGTCGATCTTGAGCTGCAGCAGGGCCAGCGCGCGCTGATCATTACCGGCGGCAACGCGGGCGGCAAGACCGTGTGTCTGAAGACCCTGGGATTGCTTGGCCTTATGGCTCACGCCGGGCTGCCCGTCACCGCGACCGAGGGCAGCACGTTGCCGCTGTGGAATAAATTTGTCGTCTCCATGGGGGATGAGCAGTCCATCGAGCAGAGCCTGTCCACGTTCACGGCTCAGATCCGCCATTTCAGCGAGGTTTGGCCCAGGATCGACAAGCACACCCTGGTCATCCTCGATGAATTCGGCGTTGGCACCGATCCCAGTCAGGGCGCAGCCCTGGCTCAGGCCGTGGTCGACGGACTGCTAGAGCGCCAGGCCTGGGTCGGCGCGGCAACGCATTTTCCCGCGCTCAAGGCTTACGGGCTCTCCAAGGATGGGGTTCGCGCCGCTTCGGTCATTTTTTCCCCGGACACCAAAAAGCCGCTCTTCAAGCTTGGCTACGATCAGGTTGGTGCCAGCCGGGCCCTTGATGTGGCCCGGGAACAGGGATTGCCCGAGTCCATTTTGGCGCGGGCCCAGGATTACCTCTATCTGGATGCCGGCGATGCAGAAGAAATTTTCGAGCGCCTCAACAGTCTGGCTGCGGCCAAGGAAGACGAGCTGGACAAGGCCCGGGCCCGCACCCGGGACCTTGAGCTCAAGTTTGCCCGCAAGCTGGAAAAGCTCGACCAGGAAAGAAGCCGCATGCAAAAGGAACTGCGCGAGGCTTCTCAGGAGATCATGCGCCAGTGGCGTGAAGGCCGTCTGGGCCGCAAGGAGGCCTTGAAAGAAGTCAACCGATTGCGTGACAGCGTGGCTCAAACATCGCAAACGGACGAGACGATCCAGAAACTTTCGATCCAGGCCATTGCCCAAGGGCAGGTCCTGCTTTATCTGCCCTGGAACAAAACGGGCCTGGTGCGTGAAATCGACGCAAAGAAAGAGCGAGTGCGTCTTGATGTGGGAGGTGTTTCGCTCTGGGTTGGATTGTCTGATGTGCAGCTCGCGGCGAAGGATACGTCCGATGGCGGCAAGGTTGTGCTTAAAAGCGCCCCCGCCCCGGTGACTCCGCTAAGGCTTGATCTGCGGGGGATGAGGGCCGATGAGGCCGAGTCGGAGCTGTCCCGTTTTCTGGACAAGGCCCTGCTCGCCGGACGGACCGAGGTCGAGATCATACATGGGATGGGCACGGGAGCCATGCGCCGGGTGGTGCATGAGCACCTCAAAAGGTCCAGGGCCGTTGGCGATTTTCGTCTGGGTAATGCGGATGAGGGTGGTGACGGCGTAACCAAGGTGGCCCTGGCGGATTAAATTTTTTTCTTCGGAGCCGGATGAGCACGTTCGACCAAGGACTGATTGCCCAGATCAAAGCCCGCCTGCGCATTGAGGACGTGATCGGAAGACATGTCGAACTCAGGCCGTCGGGCAACAGACTGGTCGCTCCATGTCCGTTCCATCAGGAAACAAAGCCGTCCTTTTCGGTCAATCCGGAAGGGGGCTTTTATTATTGTTTCGGATGTCAGGCTTCGGGCGATATCATCGAATTTTACCGCACCATAAATGGTCTGGAATTCGCAGAAGCCGTGGAAGCGCTGGCGCGGGAAGCGGGCCTGGAGGTCCGGCGGCGGCCCGAATACAGGGCTCCGGGCGAGATTTCGCGCTCCCAGTGTCTGGATATGCATGCCCTGGCTGCGGTTTTTTATCGTGATACGCTTGGCCGCGCCCCTGGTCAGGCTGCGCGGGATTACATCGCGCGGCGCGGGTTGGCCCCCGAGATCGTTGAGCGCTTCTGCCTGGGCTGGGCTCCGGCGAGCTGGAACGAACTGCGCGACCACTTGCGTGGGCGCGGGTTTTCCGAAGCTGTCGCCGAAAAGGCCGGGCTGGTCAGCAAATCAGCCAAGGGTCGCTATTACGACCGATTCCGCGAGAGGCTCATTTTTCCGATCATGAACCTGTCGGCACAGACCGTGGCCTTTGGCGGCCGCAGCCTGGTGGACGGGGACGGCCCGAAGTACCTGAATTCGAGCGAGACGCCCATCTACACCAAGGGTGAGCATCTTTACGGCTTGTATCAGGCCAGGCGCGCCATGTCGCACTCCAAGAGCGTGCTCCTGACGGAAGGGTACGTGGACGTTCTGAGCCTGCACCAATTCGGCTTCGAGAACAGCTGCGGGGTCCTGGGAACGGCGCTCACCCCTGAGCAGGTGCACCGCCTCTCGGGCCTGGTCGGGCAGGTTGATCTGGTGTTTGACGGGGACAACGCGGGCCGCAAGGCAGCCTTGCGCAGCGCGGAGATGATCCTGGCGCAGGGTCTCAAATGCCGGGTGCTGTGCCTGCCCGAGGGCGAAGACGTGGACTCCGTGTTGCAGATGAACGGCCGGGAGAGCCTGCTGGAGCTTTCCGCCCAGGCCATGGACGGGCTTGATTACTGTTTGCGGCAGTTGTCCGCCAATCAGTCCCCCAAGGACGTGCTGAACTGGGCCATCGGATTCATGTCGCGGCTTAAGAATCTGGACTGGAAGTCCTTTTATCTGCCCAAACTGGCCGCAGGGCTTGGACTTTCGGAAATCGAATTGCGTCGAACGTTGGGCGAAAAAGGTGCTGATGCGCCTGCGTTTTCACCAGCGCGTCTGGAGCAGTGCAAGCCTTCACAGCTCGACAAGAATCTGTTGGCCTTTGCCGTGCGCTTTCCCGAATATCACGGGCAGTTGCACGAGCTTGGGCTTGGCGAAGCCCTGGCCACGGAGCGGGGCAGAATTTTCTGGAGCAAGATTTTCGGGGTCAGCCCGCATGAAGTCCTGAGCCGCATGGATCAGGGCGAGAAGCAGTTTTATGTTCAGTGCCAGATGCGTACCGACGTTACGGTTGATGATGGCCGGAGCGAATGGGACGAAGTTCAGGATTTTTTGCGTCAGACCGGCCAGCGCCGCGATCTGGAGAGTCTCAACTCTGGTTTGCGCAAGGCCCGGCAGAGCGGGGATTTCCAGGAAGAGCTTCGTCTTTTGGCCTTGATCCAGGCTAAAACGCAGTGCTGAAAACGGATTTTTACGTCGGCGGACGAGAAGTTTTTATCAACTTTGGGGGGAACGGATGAGTAATATCAAGGATGTTCAGCAAATTCAGGCGCTGATTGCCGAAGGAAAGAAAAAGGGATTTCTTACCTTCGAAGAACTCAACAAGGCCCTGCCTTCCGAAGTGAACACTCCGGAACAGATAGAAGAAATCATTGTCATTTTTGATCAGCTGGACATTGACATCGTCGACGAGAAGCTCTCCCGGAGCATCGAGATCGCCGAGGACGATGGCGAAGAGCCCAAGGAAGAGGAAAAGCTCGAGCTGGCCGAAGACGAGGACGGCGCGGATTATTCCTCGCGCAGCAACGATCCGGTGCGCATGTACCTGCGCGAAATGGGCGCGGTGGGCTTACTTGACCGTGACGGCGAGGTT
>JAWLHW010000092.1:0-9129 GCA_041690155.1 Desulfomicrobium sp.
CATGTGCCGGGGCTGGATCAGGAAGAGTGCCTGCGCATCGTGCGCGAACTGCTCGAGGACGACCGCTTTGCCGGACTGGAAAAATCCGTAGGCATTGCGGCCTATCCCTTCCTGGACTACACGCGCTCCGACATCCTGGAAAATGCGCGCAAAGCTCTGGATCACGCAGACTTCCTGCACGATGAAAAAATTGCCTGTTTTGATTCCGTATCATTGAACATCAGCGCCGACCGCCTTTTTGCCCAAGGCGAGATCTATGATGCCATCGCCGAATACAAGAAAGCCCTGACCGTCGACGAAGGCAACCTCCTGGCCCGCAACTCCCTGGGAGTCTGCTACGCAAGGCTGAACAAGTACGCCAAGGCCAGGGCCATCTTTCAGGACCTGACCGCCCTGCACCCGGACCACATCATGCCGCTCTACAATTTCGGGTGCGCCTGCCTCAAAGACGGGGATCCCGTGGCCGCAAGGCAGGCCTTCGAGCAGGTGCTGACCATCCAGCCCGATCATGTCTACGCACTGATCCGCCTGGGCCTCATGGCAGAGGACGAGGGAGACTTCGAGCGGGCCTGGAACCTCTACGAACAGGTCCGGGCCATGTCCGACGGGGAGCACCTCGCCGCCACGCACAATCTGGCCTACCGTTACCTGGCCAGACTTGCCTTCCGCCGCGACGAGCGGGACACGGCCCGCGAATACCTGCACCAGGCCATCACCGCCAACCCCCAGGACGCCCACTCCTTTCATCTTCTGGCCACGATCTACCTGGAACGCGGTGACGATCCGGAGATCGCCGAATCCCTGGCCCGGCAGAGCGTGCACTTGAAAGCCGACGCCCCCGCCTTCTGGGACGTCCTGATCACGGCCCTGGAGCAACAGGGCAAGAGCGAAGAGGCGAGCCAGACAAAAATTCGCGCCGCTGCTCAAACTGGTTGACAGAGCAGCCCTCTTTGCCTAAAGAGGCTCCTCACGCGCATTCCCCGGTAGCTCAGCTGGCAGAGCAGGTGGCTGTTAACCACCGTGTCGGCAGTTCAAATCTGTCCCGGGGAGCCAGACTTTTTTGAGGGCCCTTCACACGAAGGGCCTTTTTTTATGCCGCATCGCATCCCCCCTCTCCGACCAGACGATAAACCGCCCCCGTTCCCAACTAAAGCCTGGATCCCCGCCTGCGCGGTGATGACGCATGGTGATGCCGAAAGGATGACTCATTGAAGTTCCGCAAAGATTGCCTGGCGCAGTAACGTGGAGGGGCGGGTTGGTCCGGGCAGGTTGCCTCGACTGTCTGACCGAGCCAGGCATCGTTGGCTGAATCGTTGCCCATCGCGCTGCCCCGCTCGTACGACCTGCACGCAACGATTCAGCCGTACGAGGCCCGCGAGGGAGTTTCGAGGCGGCCTGACCGGACCATCCCGCCCCCCGCTCCGACCAGACGAAAAGGCGCGCCCGTTCCCAACTAAAGCCTGGATCCCCGCCTGCGCGGGGATGACGCATGGTGACGCCGAAAGGATGACTCATTGAAGTTCCGCAAAGATTGCCTGGCGCAGTAACGTGGAGGGGCGGGTTGGTCCGGGCAGGTTGCCTCGACTGTCTGACCGAGCCAGGCATCGTTGGCTGAATCGTTGTCCATCGCGCTGCCCCGCTCGTACGACCTGCACGCAACGATTCAGCCGTACGAGGCCCGCGAGGGAGTTTCGAGGCGGCCTGACCGGGCCAACCCGCCCCCCGCTCCGACCAGACGAAAAGGCGCGCCCGTTCCCAACTAAAGCCTGGATCCCCGCCTGCGCGGGGATGACGCATAGTGATGCCGAAAGGATGACGCATAGACGTTCCGCAAAGATTGCCAGGCGCAGTACCGTGGAGGGGCGGCCTGACCGGACCATCCCGCCCCGCCCGCTCCGACCAGACACCCTCCTTTCCCCCAAAATCGACACTTGCCTTCAAGCCGCCCATCGGTCCATGATGGAGATCATGAAAGTTCCGCACGCCACTCCCCCGCGCACACCGCGCTCCAAACAAGCCGACCATGGCCGCATCGTGGCCGAAGCCTCGTCGTGTCTGGATTCTCTGCAACTTGAACAGCTGGAACGCGAATTCAGGACCTGGGCCGAAGGCTCCAAACGCGCTGACGTGACCTTGTCCCGCAAGCGCATCCTGCTCATTTTCCTGCTCATCCGCCACACCGGAGCCAAACTGCACGAGGTGCTGGACCTGGCCCCCGTGCACGATATCGACCATGACCGCCTGATCGTCACCTTCGGGCGCTCCGCCCCGGAACAGGCCCGGACCGTGCCTCTGGCCGACGCACTGGCTGCCGAAATCCGGAGCATCCTGGCCGACGACCTCTTTCGTCAGGCCTCTGGCCAGTCACTCAATGTCGACCCGGCCTTTGTGCGCCGCAAATTCTATGAACGCGCTCAGGCCTGCGGCTTTCCCAAAAGCCAGGGCAGCCCCGAAATGATCCGCAAGTCACGCGGGGTGGAACTGATGCAGTCCAACATGCCCCTGCCGGCCGTGCAGATGTACCTCGGGCATTCCACGCCCAACCTGACCTCGGCCTACGTGTCCTTTTCGGAAGAGGACATCCGCACCATCACCTCGTCCTTTCTGCAGCGGGAGAGTCATCGCAAGACCAGCGCCCGCAACTCCTTTTTCGGCAAGATCACGGCCATCCGCCCCGCCGACATCCAGGCCGAAGTGCTCCTCACCACGCTGGACGGCCATGTCATCTCTTCGGTCATCACCCTGGACAGCCTGCGCCGCCTGGGGCTCAAGACCGGACGCCTGGCCACGGTAGAGGTCAAGGCACCCTGGGTGACCCTGTACAAGACCGAAAAAGAACCCCTCTGTACGGCTGAAAATCGTATCCCCGGGATCATCACCAGCATCAAGCGCGGACGGGTCAATACCGAATACGTCCTGCGCATCGGCCCTGACTCTGAGCTTTGCGTCATCACCACAACGGATAGTCTGCGTCGCCTTGAACTACAGGAAAAGGACGCCGTCTGGGCCGTTTTCGGCAGTTACGCCACCATTCTGCGGGTCGACTGACTCGCCTAGGGTCGTATCGTCTTAACAGGAGCCATTAATTTCATGCACGATGAACAGACGAAAGACCTCTTTATCGAGATGAACGCCCGCGAATACGGACCCATCTTCAATTATATCAACTGGATCACCGAGGAGCGCGCCAAACTCGCAACCCAGGAGAGAGACAGCCTTCTGCAAACTCCGGGTATCAGTGTGTCGTGCCTTGGCACCAAGATCCATCACGGCCCCCTGTCGCCGGGTTGCCTGCAGTGCTCGGGCCTGGCCTGGTCCTGCCTTTTCATCAGCGGGCGCTGCAACGGCCGCTGCTTCTACTGCCCGACGCCCCAGAACATGGATGATCCGCCCATGTCGGGAAGCGTGCCGTTTCACCACGCCCAGGACTACGCCGACTATGTCCGCTTTTTCGGGTTCGGCGGAGCGAGCGTCAGCGGCGGCGAGCCCTTCCTGGATTTCGACAAAAGCCTCGCCTTCGTGCAGGCCCTGCGCCGGACCTGCGATCCGGCACTGCACATCTGGCTCTACACCAACGGCATCCTGGTCACGGAAGAAAAGCTCGCAAAGCTTGCGGCCGCAGGGCTCAACGAAATCCGTTTCGACATCGGCGCCACAGACTATGAGCTTAAATTCGCGCGTCAGGCAGCAGGCATCGTGGCCACGGTCACTGTGGAAATTCCGGCTGTGCCGGAGGAAGCCGGACGCCTGGAGGCTTTGCTGCCAGACCTGTCAACAGCCGGAATTTCGCACTTGAACCTGCATCAGCTGCGCCTCACCCCGCACAATGCCAGACATTTGCTCGAGCATGATTATACGTACATTCATGGTCCCAAGGTCACGGTGCTGGAATCGGAACTTTGCGCCCTTGGGCTCGTGGCCCATGCGGCCAAGCACAGGCTCGAACTGGCGGTCAATTACTGCTCGTTTGTTTACAAATACCGTTTTCAGGCCGCGGCAAGCCGAAGGCGCTTTGGCGTACGGCTGCTTGAAAACGGGGAGCTGCTGACCGAAAGCGGCTTCATTCGCACCCCAGCAACGGCCGCGACAGCAGAAGAACCCGGCTTGAAGCCCCCGCTCCCGGACGAAGCAGGCCTGACCGCCTTGAGCCTTGCCAACAGTCCGACTTACGCGGCCGCTTTTGTGAGGCCCCTGTCCAACCCGGAGTTTTCGCATCGGGAAGTCAGCGTCTCGGCGAGTTTCACGGTCTTTCTGGAACGTCACCCCGCCAGGCAGGCAGCAAAAAGCGATGCGCAGGCCCCACCCGCTGATCCAGCCACAGCCGGCCTTTATCAGCCCAGCCTGGAGGAATCATGCGAATGGATCACACCGGGCCTTGGGGTGTACTTTTGAAAAAACGTTTTTCCTGATTTTTTCTTTCCTGGAGGAGCCATGTACAAGCACTCGACCAACAAGGCCTTCATAATCACAGCGATGTCAGCCGTGCTGATTTTTATCTCGGCCTGCTCGCACACTCCTTTCGGTGACCGCTACCAGCCCGGGGCAGACACGGTGTTCCTGTGGCGGGACGAACCCATCCCCCTGGAACCAGGCTGGAGGTATCTTGACGAGGTGAAGGTCCTTGTGCGCGGAGAGCTTCAGGATTCCTTCCTGACTCCGGTGGACCACGTCAAATCCCTCATCTTCGTGCGTGAAACGCAGGAGGCTCCCGCGATCCTGATCCTGTCCCGAGTGGTCAAGACCAGCCAGGTTGATATTTTCCGTTACCTCGGCGGGACCAAGACGGACATCGAAGGCTACACCTACCGCGAAAACGCCTATGGCCTGAGCTCGGATTCGACCGATCCGGAATACAGGCAGTATTTTGAAAAAATCCGCGCGGCCGGTCTCACTCCGGCACCGGAATACAAGGTCCGGATTCTGGACCGGCTGCCCGTGGACACGGCGCTGATCCGCATCATGGAACTCACTCCCGGAAAATCGCACCTTGTCCTGCCCGCGTATGGAAAACTGTACCCTCAGGAACGGCCGGATTTGATCCGCCATGATCTATTCTAAAGACCAAAGCGCTTGAAAATGAAGTGGAAACTACACGGTTGACAGTCCGCCTCCCTTTCCATAAAAGCGCTTTCTGGCTCCTGTTCCCCGGTAGCTCAGCTGGCAGAGCAGGTGGCTGTTAACCACCGTGTCGGCAGTTCAAATCTGTCCCGGGGAGCCACAAATTTCCACGCCAAAACGGCAATAAAAAACCCTGGAATTCCAGGGTTTTTTATTGCCGATTCGCTGCATCCGCACAGCTCTGGCCCCAAGCCGCGTCTTCATTTCGAACGCAGCGCCCATCATGCGCGACCACTCCCATGGCGACAAAAACGGCGCAAAACCCGAAGGTCCGCGCCGTAAAAGTGACAATGCCTATCCGAAGCTATTTGCGCGTGGCCTGGGCCTTTCGCGCCTCCACGTAGTGGGCGGCGGCCAGGGCGGCAACGCAGCCGTCGGCCGCGGCCAACACGATCTGGTTGGCATACTTCTGACGCAGGTCGCCCACGGCAAAAATGCCGGGCAGGCTGGTCTCGCATTTCTCGTCGGTGACTACGTAACCGGCAGCGTTCATCTTCACGCCCGCAGGGACAAGGCCGTTGTTGGGCAGGAATCCGACAAAAATGAACACGCCATCGGTGGCGATATCCTGAGTCTCTCCGGTCAGCACGTGCTTGACCTTCACTCCGGTCACGCCCTGATCGTCGGCGGCGATGTTTTCCAGCACGGAACTCAGTACCAATGTGATGCGCGGCTCGGCGAAGACCCGCTGCTGCAGGATGCGGCTGCCGCGAAATTCATCGCGGCGGTGCACCAGATAGACCTTGGCGCAAATCTTGGACAGATAGAGAGCATCTTCCAGAGCCGTGTCTCCGCCGCCGACAACGACAACGGTCTTGCCGCGAAAGAAGAACCCGTCGCAGGTGGCGCAATAGGACACGCCCTTGCCGTACTGCTCCATCTCGCCGGGCACGCCCAGCTTGCGGGCCGATCCGCCAGGCGCAAGAATGACCGAATGCGCGTGCAGGCGGGTCCCATCGTTCAGGACCACCTCATGGAAATCCACTCCCGGCTCGACCTGCGCGACCTCGTTTTCACGAATCTCCAGATCGTAACGTTTGGCGTGATTCAGGAATTTCTCGCACAGCTCGAAACCGCCCACTTCCTCGATACCCGGGTAATTTTCCACGTCCTTGGTCAGGGCGATCTGGCCGCCCGGCATGCCCTTTTCGATCAGAACCGTGTTCAGCGCCGCGCGCATGGCGTAGATTCCCGCTGAGAGCCCGGCCGGACCGCCGCCGACAATAACCAGATCGTACATTTTATTTTCCAATGTATCCTCCTCCAAGGTTGGCCCTAGATCAGGCCCGTTCCTGTTTTTCGTCATCCGTGCCAAAAATTGACCATGCCCCTGTCAGTTCTTTGAGCCGCTGGTCGCCCGTTTCTGCATGGTCAGGCCTTTGATCTGCCGGCACGTGCCCCCCGGTATCGATCATGATGAAGCCGGGGTCAATCATGTCCGGAATCTTTTCCTTGCAGGCGGCACAGGGAGGTGCCGGCCAGGACAGGGGCTGATCTCCATCCCGATGGCTTCGGACAGGTCGCATGTATCTTAAAAAAAACCGGGCCACTCAGATTCCGGAAAAAAAGGTGCCGTGCGAGACGTTTCCGGCGTCGCCGATGCAGTGAATATCGCCCCGGGCGGCGGTGTGGTCAAGTCCGGCCTCAAGATCTGCGCGCAAGGCGGGCAGTCCCTCAAGACGCTGCGCGTGATCGAAGTCGACGATCAGCAGGCGGACACGCGGATGGATGACTGGATTGGCGGCGAACCGGTACCGCCTTGAATGAGGCGTTTCAAGGGCGCGGGAACGTTCAAGGAGATCGTGAATCCAGGAGCCCGTGACCTGTTCGCTTGCGAGGGCGCTGTTCAACTCGCGCATGCGCCAGACGATCCCCCCTCGCCCCTGCAAACGCAGATCTCCGTCCAGATAGCGGCGAAGCAGAAAAAAAACGGCCGTTCCCTGCGGAGAAAGCGCCACCAGATCGACCCGCCTTGAAGGCAATGCGGCGTCCACGGCCAGAACGCAGGAATGGCGTAGAAAAAGCCTGTCGAGGATGGCCGCCCGCCGGTCTTCATGATGGCAGACCCGCCGCCGCACATGATCATAGGAGCGGGCGAGATCAGCAAGATTTTGTACCCGCTTCGGCTGCGGCGCAGCTTCGTCGCCAAGCACGGTCCGCGCTCCGGGATGAGTCAGGAGCAGATGCTCCGGCGCAACGCGGCACTGCAATCCTGCGCCGCGAAGCTCCACTTCGGCAAAGGAATTGCCCCGCAGGCGCACCTTCACCGCCGACTCATTCACGCAAGGGACCGCCTCGGGGTCGGCCACGATCCGTGCCCACCAACTCTCCCGCACAAGGCGCAGCTCGTTGCAGCGGCGACACAGCTCCCGCCATTCGCCGCCCGGGGCGGTCTGTGGAAAATACTCCGGGTCAGGCCCCTCCCGCTCCTGCATATTCTTATCCCTTCCTTCCATTCGCATCCCTCAATTGCTCAAGGGTCGTCGGTTCACGCCGGGCGCGTGGCTTCGACTGTCTGACCGAGCCAGGACTCGTTTGTTTACCCATTGCCATCCTCCCTCAAGAGCCCATAAAGCACTCCACCGCCCCGGCCGGTATATCCGCCTGAACCAGCACCCCGATCTCAAGACCTGCGCCCCAGAACTCCTTCAAGGCCATCTGCACATGCAACGGTCTTCCCAGATCAACGCTCAGGCTGACCATGTCGCCCTCAAGCCGAATCCGGGTCAACATTCCCCGGTTCAAGCCGGGTTCGCCCGCCACACTAAGGCGCACCGCATCCGGCTCGATGACCACCCGGCCCCGGCCCGGTCCGCATTGCGGCACCGGCACCCGAAAGCCCGCAGCGATGCGGCACCAGGTCTGCCCGTTTTCATCCACGAACTGCCCGGCGTAGGAGTTGCTCAGCGGACGCGCGGCAAGCCGGCCGTCCTCCAGATAAATGACCTTAGGGCACAGCGCCGCAGCCTGGGAGCGGTTGTGGGTGCAGAGCACGATGGTGGTATCCCCCCGATCCCGCAGATCGGCCACGATCTGCTCGATGATGACCCGGTTCTGGGTGTCGACACTGGCCGTGGGCTCGTCCAGAAGCAGAACCTTGGGCCGGCTGGCCAGGGAACGGGCAATGGCCACGCGCTGGGTTTCTCCGCCCGAAAGGCGCGGAGCATAACTGCCGGCCAGATGGACAAGCCCCACAAGATCGAGGGCCTCGTCGACCAGACGTTCGCGTTGAGCCTTGTCCACCCCGCGAATGGCCAGCCCGTATCCCACATTTTCGCGCACGCTGCGACTGAACATGACCGGATGCTGTTCCACCAGTCCGACGTTGCGGCGCAGGGAACGAAGCGTCGGTTCCTTCCAGATCACCGGCCTGTCCTCGAAGCGAATCTGCCCCTGATGCGGAGCATTCAAAAAAGAAAGGATGCCGAGCAGGGTCGATTTTCCGGCGCCATTGGGCCCTTGCAGGGAATAGGCCTCTCCCTCTTCGATGTTGAGTTGCGGCAGGTCGAGCACCACCCGGTCATCATAGGCAACGCGCACATCGCGCAGCTCGAAAAGGCTCATCGCTGCGTCCTCCCCTGAACGTAGCCCAGCAGCACGTTCACGGCCAGGCTGATGGCCAGCAGCACAATGCCCAGCCCCAGGGCGAGGACGAATTCGCCCTTGTCGTATTCCAGAGCCATGGCCGTGGTCATGGTCCGGGTGAACCCCCTGGCGTTGCCGCCGAGCATCATGGAGATGCCTATCTCTGAAATGACGCGGCCGAAGGCGGCCACAATTGCGGCCATGATGCTGAAACGTGCCTCGCGCAGAATCACTATCGCGACCTGCCAGGGCGAAGCGCCCAGGGTCAGGGCCGTGCGGCGATAACGGTCGTCGATGCGGCCTACGGCGGCAATGGTGAAAGCGATAACAATGGGAGTGATGAGGATAATCTGGCCGAAAATCATGGCCTTTTGCGTATACAGCCAGCCCAGGGAGCCGAAAATGCCGCGCCGGGAGAGCAGGGAA
>JAWLHW010000093.1:0-8907 GCA_041690155.1 Desulfomicrobium sp.
TTCATAAATCATATATGCATTAGTTTTGCAGAGTTGTCAAGAAGAAAACAAGAGGAAAAACAGGAGGCGGCGCTTTCTCCCCCACCTGAAGGAAGGGGTCTCCGCGCCGAAGATTGATGACACAATCAGCCTCAAACGACTGGGCCAAGCTCATCTCTGCCGCCATTCACCAATCACTAGTCACCTTAAAGCAGGTACTTCACACCCTCGCAATCCGACAAGGCCTTGCTCAGGCCGTCAAGCTGCTCCCGGCTCTCGATGCGCATGCGCACCGTGTAGGTCACATACGACCCGTTGCGGGATACGTTGCTGGCGCACGGTGTTTCGGCAAAGCCGTGAGCGCATATCGCCTGGCAAATGGCCGAGAAAGCTTCATCGGTCCGCGTGGCGATTATTTTGTATTCCCAGTGCAGGGGAAATTCGAGTTCCGGCTTATTCATGGGGGCTCCTTGTTGACGGATGTGTGCGGTGCAGCTAGTCCAAGGACCAGCGTCCGTGACGGACTCCATGGCCCAAGCTTTTTCGGACAGTCAATACCAAATTTCCATATGGCGAGGTGCGGATGGAATCCATCCGGGAAATATATCGAATTGGCGCAGGTCCTTCCAGCAGCCACACCATGGGCCCCAAACTCGCGGCCGAGCAGTTCCGGGCCCGCGCCCACGGGGCAGTGTCGTTTCAAGTGGTCCTGTACGAAAGTCTGGCCGCCACCGGCAAGGGGCATCTCACCGACAAGGCCATCCGTGAAGCCCTGACCCCCTTCCCCGTCGAAATCGTCTGGGCCCAGGACCAGCAGCGGCCCGAGCATCCCAACGCCATGGATTTCGCGGCCCTGGACGAACACGGGCACGTACTCGACAGCTGGACAGTGTTCAGCATCGGCGGCGGCGCCCTGCGCGACAGGGACTCGACGTTCTCCACGCCTAAGGTCTACCCGCTGCAGAACCTCACGGAAATCATGGAACTTTGCGGCGAGGAAGGCATCACCTACTGGGAATTCGTGGCCCGTCACGAAGGCGAAGGCATCTGGATATTCCTGGAGGAGATCTGGAGCGCCATGCAAAGCTGCATGGAGCGGGGCCTGACCACCGAAGGCGTGCTACCCGGCGGCCTGGGGCTGGCCCGCAAGGCCAGCTCGTACCATCAGAAGACCCTGCTTGGCGGGGCCGAAATGCGACGCACCGGGCTTCTGGCCGCATACGCCCTGGCGGTGTCCGAAGAAAACGCCTCCGGCGGGACCGTGGTCACGGCGCCGACCTGCGGCGCGAGCGGGGTCTTGCCTTCGGTGCTGCGCTACCTGAAGGAAAACATGAAGGCCCGGCCCCGGTCCATCCTGCAGGCGCTGGCCACGGCCGGACTGATCGGGCTGATCATCAAGAAAAACGCGTCCATCTCCGGAGCCGAAGTCGGGTGCCAGGGCGAGGTCGGTTCGGCCTGCGCCATGGCCGCAGCGGCCGCCGCCCAGCTCATGGGCGGCACCATCCGCCAGATCGAGTATGCCGCCGAGATGGGGCTTGAGCATCACCTGGGCCTGACCTGCGACCCCGTAGGCGGGCTGGTCCAGATACCGTGCATCGAGCGCAACGCCATGGCCGCCTCCAAGGCGGTCAGCATCGCGCACATGGCGCTTTTATCAGACGGCTCGCACCGCATCCCCTTTGACGAAGTGGTGCGAGTCATGAAAGAGACAGGACACGACCTGCCGAGCCTCTACCGGGAAACATCTCACGGGGGGCTGGCTAAAGCATATGGCGAACGCAAGGAAAAACGAGGATCCGCATGAAGAGAGATGAAGATTTCGAAGAGCTGCCTACCACCAGGGAATCAGAAGAACCAACCAGCCGTGGCAAGGAGCTCAAACTCTTCACGATGTGCATGAAGAAGTTTATAAAAAAGATTTTTCAGCACATGGTCGCGACCCGTTTCGCTTCCTGGAAGGAACTTGCCATCCACGATCAGGACGGCCTAGCCTACCCCATCTACAACTACGTCGTCGATGCCTCCGACCCCCGGTTGCGCCAGACCTACGCCGACTACGGCCTGGAAATCGATGGCGGGACGCTGCTGGCCGATCTTTCGGTATCCGCCATCCTGGAAGAGGAAGGAGCCATCGGCCTTGAATTCTATCTCTACGAGACCACATCCATCGTGCCTTATGTATGCGATGATTTTGAGGCCGTGGAAAACGAGCGGCCGGACATGTCCCATTTTCGCAGGATCAACCACGCCGACTTCGAGACGCTCTACGACGAACTCAAGAACAACAATATTTTTGATGACATCTATTACGAACTGAACAAGTCCATCCTGCTCATCGAACTGTCCGAACGCGAAGCTCTGGCCCAGATGAAAAAAGACAGCCTGCGCATCATCTCCGGCATTTTTGCCCGGGCCAAATCAATCTCGAATCTGAACACCATCACCAACACCGACATCAAGGAATTCAAGCTGGATTTCGAACTCGAAGGGCGCAAATTCTCCTTTGTGGTCTTGAACGGTCACGACGCGGACAATCTGCCCGTCTACTCTTCCGTGCTGACCATGCCTGAATACAAATCCGTGGCGCAATATGTGGATCTGGACGCTCTCTACGAAAAATTCCTGAAGGTGCTGCGAGCCAAAAACATTGCCGATCCCGAAGCGATCCTTCTTGAAGCGTTGAAGCCCCATGATCGCACCGTGCAAAGTGCAACTCCAGGATCGCTCAATCAATAAACCGGATGCACCCGGGGCGGCGTATCCTTGACCCCCATCGCCAAACCACTATAGATTGGTTTCAGGATTCTTTTCCCATGCTTGGATCAGAAACCCCGGATTTCAAATTGCAACCCAGGAGCTTCTTATGCGCTATAACAAAACATTGCTCATTCTTTGCCTCTTCCTGATCGCAAGCACCGGCTTGCTCACTTCATGCGCCTCCAGCCGTTCGGGGCAGGTCTATTCCCGTGACCAGGCCAGGCAGGAAATGCGGGTCAATTATGGGACGGTGCAATCGGTCCGGGCCGTACAGCTCGAAGGTACAAAGAGCGGAGTCGGTGCAGTGGGCGGCGGCGTGACCGGCGGCGTTCTCGGCAGCATGGTCGGCGGCGGCCGGGGCCAGGTACTCGGCGCGGTGGTTGGTGCTCTGGGCGGCGCGGCTGCCGGCGCCATGGCCGAGGAAGGCGTGACCAGGAAGAACGCTCTTGAAATCACGGTGGAGCTGGATACCGGCGAAATCCTGAGTATCGTGCAGGAAGCCGACATGGAATTCTATGCCGGCGAAAGAGTGCGCGTGCTGCGCGCTGGCGACGGCTCGTCCAGGGTCCAGAAGTAACTTTCCCGAACGCTTTTGGCTGACTGCTCAAAAATACAAAATTCACAGGCCGTTCAAAAATGGTGAGATGCAAGGAAGCGAAAAAATCCAGGACGCGCAGTGTATTAAGCATACATAAGCGGTCTGGATTTTTTTCGCTGACGCAGCAGATTGCCGTTTTTGAGCGGCCTGTCAGGAGATGAAGATGGAACTCTCGCTCGTACCCGTCAAGAATCCGAACGCCCTCAATCTGATCCTCGGGATGTCCCACTTCATCAAGACCGTGGAAGACGTGCACGAGGCCATGGTCAACACCGTGCCCGGGGCAAAGTTTGGCCTGGCCTTCTGCGAAGCCTCGGATGTCTGTCTGATTCGAACCACGGGCACGGACCCCGAACTGATCGAACTGGCCACCCAGAACGCCCAGGCGCTCTCCGCCGGACACAGCTTCATCCTGTTCATGCGCGACATGTTCCCGGTCAACGTGGTCAACACTATCCAGAACGTGCCCGAAGTGGTGCGCCTCTTTTGCGCCACGGCCAACCCGGTTCAGGTTATCGTGGCCCAGACGGACCAGGGCCGAGGCATCCTCGGCGTGGTCGACGGGTTTGCCTCCAAAGGGGTCGAGACCGAAGCGGACAAGGAAAAGCGCACCAAATTCCTGCGCATGATCGGCTACAAGTTCTGACATGCCGGCTACGCACCCCAAACGCCCGACAACCGTTCTGGTGGTGGACGACGATCCTTTCATCCGCGCCACCACCGGAGCGAGCCTGGGCTCCCGGGGGTTTGAAATCCTGCAGGCCGGCAACGGCCAGGAAGGACTGGACATGTTTCAGGCCCATGGGCCAGACCTGCTCATCGTCGATCTGAAGATGCCGGTCATGAACGGCCTGGAGCTTTTGTCCAGGCTGTCCGGAGTCACGCCGCGCACCCCCGTGCTGGTAGTATCCGGCGAGGGAGGCCTTGATGAAGCTGTCGAGGCTCTGCGTCTTGGAGCCTGGGACTATCTGGTCAAACCCATCGTTTCGCCCACGGTGCTCTTGCATGCCGTGGACAAGGCACTGGAACGGGCGGCGCTGATTCGCGAAAACGAGGACTACAGACTCAACCTCGAACGCCAGGTCAAAGAGCGCACCCTGGAGCTGCAAAAGGCCAACCGCGAGCTTGAGCAGCAGTTTCTAAAACAGCAGAAGCTGGGCATCATCGGCACCCTGGCCGGCGGCATGGCCCACGACTTCAACAACATCCTGTCCTCCATCGTTTTCTCCGCAGAACTCATCCGCGGCTCTGTCGCGGCAGACGATACCCCGGACCAGGAAGATCTGGAGCGCATCCTGCGCGTCTGCCAGCGCGGCACCTCGCTCATCCGCAGCGTGCTGCATTTCACCGGCAAGATGCACGAGGAATTCACCCATTTTTCCGTGCGCGACACCATGCTGGAAACCCTGGACATCATTCGGGGCACCACCAATTCCCGCATCGAGATCAAGACCCGGGTGGACCACAATCTGGGCACGCTTTTTGGCGACCCGGTCCATCTGCAGCAGATTATGATGAATCTGACCAACAACGCCATCCATGCCCTCGCGGGGACCGAAGACCCGTGCATCGAGATTTCGGCCACGGCTTATGACGACCAGCAACCGGACATCATGCTCACCGATCCCGAAAGCATGCTCGTGGTCATCAGCGTGAACGACAACGGGCCAGGCGTGCCGGAAGAGAACCTGCCCAAACTGTGCGAACCGTTTTTCACCACCAAGCCAAGAGATGAAGGGACCGGGCTTGGACTCTTTGTCACGCAGAAGATAGTGAAGACGCTGCGCGGCAAGCTGCTCTTCTCCAGAAACCAGGCAGGCGGCACCACCGCTCGGGTTTGCCTGCCCGTAAGCCGCAGCCAGCTCCCGGACTGCGCCGAATGCCTTGCAATTCCCAGCATTCGAGGCAATGCGGAGCGTATCCTGGTCATTGAGTCAGACCCGGAGGTACGCGCCTCCGTCAGCTCCTGCCTGACCAAGCTCGGTTACCAGATATGGCAGACCGACAGCGTGACGAGCGGGTGCGAGATTGTGCAGGAAGAGCCGACGCGGTTCGACCTCATCCTGACCGAAGACGGCCCTTTAAACAGCCTCGATATGCTCTGCGCGACCGCGCAACAGGTCAACCCGGCCCCGCGCATCATGCTGGCCACGGCCTCGTCTCTGGGGAGCATCGCCTGCTCGCACCACGCGGTGTGCCGGGTCATATCAAAACCGCTCGACATGGTCGCCCTCGGGCAGGCCCTGCATCACTGCCTGGCAGAGTGTCACTGCAAAATTTGAATTACGCATTGCCTCACGCTTTGTCCGTTCTTATCTGACCAGCCACAAGCAAAGGAGAATCATTATGGAAAGCGTTGACATCCTCATCATAGGCCAAGGACCCGCCGGCCTCTCATCCGCCATCTACACTGCACGGGCAGGCATGCGCACCCTGATTCTGGGGTGCGCCCCCAAAATTGCTGGCGATTATGAAATCGACAATTATTTCGGCTTCACCGAAACCATTACCGGAAAGGATCTGATCGAACGAGGCAAAGCCCAGGCCGCCAAATTCGGAGCGGATATCCGTTGCGACCGGGTGCTCGGTATCCACCAAAATGATACAGGCGCTTTCGTGGCCAAGACCGAGGACAAGGAGATCGAAGCCGCGTCCATCATCCTGGCCACCGGCGTGTCCCGCATCAGGCCCGGCATATCGAATCTGGGCGACTATGAAGGCAAGGGCGTGTCCTACTGCGTCAGTTGCGACGGATTTTTCATGCGCGGCAAGCCGGTCGTGGTGGTCGGAGAAGGAAATTTCGCGGCCAATCAGGCCCTTGAACTGCTGCAATACACACCGGATGTGAAGATCTGCTCCCAGGGCAAGGAGTTGGCCATCAGCGAAGACTTCCTTAGTCGCCTGGAAGAGAACAAAATTCCCATAATGGAAGGAAAAATCGCCACCTTGGCCGGAGAAAACGGACTGGCAAAGGTCAAACTTGAAACGGGTGAAGAAATTGACGCCCAAGGCCTCTTCGTTGCCATGGGACAGGCCTCGTCCAGCGACTTCGCCTACAGCCTTGGCCTCATGCGCAACGGACAGTTCATCGAAACAGACCGTGAACAGCGCACCAACGTCCCCGGCATTTTCGCAGCCGGAGACTGTGTGGGCCGCTTTCTGCAAATCAGCGTGGCCGTTGGCGAAGGAGCCCTGGCCGGACGTGCGGCCATCAGCCACGTCAAGGAGAGACGCCGCGCACTTCTTGACAAAGAAGCAAACTAGGACTTAACAACCGTTGCTCCTCACGAGAGGGCCAATAGCTCAGTTGGTAGAGCCCCCGGCTCATAACCGGATGGTCCCAGGTTCGACCCCTGGTTGGCCCACCATTCACACAAAAATAGCCCGCGCAATGCGGGCTTTTTTTCGCCAATCGCAAACCATTCCGGGTCCTTATATTAATTATCCTTCAGCAACTTCCATTTTGCTGCTAAGTGTGTAAACTCATTTTTGGGGTATCAATTTGGGGTATCTCACCCCATGTGGGGTATCTTGAGTCAAAAATGGGGGTATCCAATGCTTACAGACGCACAGATTCGAGCAGCAAAGCCATCCGACAAGGCGTACAAACTTTACGACGCGGATGGTCTCTTCCTCTTCGTCCCACCTTCCGGATCAAAGCTGTGGAGAATGAAGTATCGAGAGAACGGAAAAGAAAAATTGGCGAGTTTTGGCAAATACCCCATTGTCACCCTTAATGAAGCCAGACTCAAGAAAGACGAGTTCAAGATCGCTCTGGGCCGTGGCGAACTGCCGCCCAAGGCACAACGAAAAGACGAAAGCCTCGAAAAGATCGCCCGGGAGTGGTATTCCAAAAAAGCCCCAGGCTGGGCGGAGTCACATGCTGTCAAGATTATGCTCGGGTTGGAGAAAAACGTGTTTCCCTTCATCGGCAGTCGCACAATGGACACCCTTGAGCCCCCCGAGATCCTTGCGCTCTTGCGGCGCATCGAAGCCCGGGGAGCGGTAGACCTCGCACACAGAACACGCGGAATAATCGGACAGGTATTCCGTTATGCAATCGCGACCGGTCGCGCAACTCGCAATCCGGCAGGGGATCTGGTTGGAGCGATCCCTCCCGCTCGGGTTCAACACTACCCCGCCCTCACCGACCCGACGGAAGTCGGAGCACTGCTGCGTGCAATCGAGGCTTTTACCGGAACACCCCATGTGCGCGTCGCTCTGCGGCTTGCCCCCATGCTTTTTGTACGTCCTGGGGAACTTCGAAAGATGGAATGGTCGGAACTGGACTTGTCCGGCCGGGAATGGTGCATTCCGGCAGAAAAAATGAAGACACGGAATCCGCACATCGTCCCCCTGGCCATCCAGGCAACTGAATTGCTGGGCGAGCTGCCCAAGGTCGGCCAGTACGTTTTCCCCAATGGCGGCAAAGACAAGTCGAAGGCCATGAGTGAGGCGGCTATCAATGCCGCCCTTCGACGCCTCGGTTACGACACGAAAAGCGAGATCACGGCCCATGGGTTTCGCGCCATAGCCCGAACGCTTCTGCATGAACGCCTGCGCATCGATCCAGTCATCATTGAGCACCAACTTGCGCATGCAGTGCCCGACACCCTTGGACGCGCCTACAATCGAACCAAGTTTCTCGATGAAAGAAGGAAGATGATGCAACTATGGGCAGATTATCTGGACGAATTGAAGGCAGGTCAGGGCCGCAAGGTGTTGCCTTTCACGGTCAACGAGTGACATCTCCTGCGATGACTGCTAATATTTGACAACGTGGATAGACGCGATAGTCTCTCCCCTGCCCCGGGCTTGCCTGGGGCTTTTTTTGTTCAAAAATCCTTCACAGTTTATATAAAAAACTATTATTAAATACTATTTACTATACACAAATTTTTTATTTGAATTTTACACTACTGTTTATATTAAAATATAAATTTAAATCATTATATTTGTGAATTATTCATCGAACAATTCAACTATTTTTACATTCAATCCCTTGGCAATTATTGCAAGAGTTTCAAGCTTACATAACTTGATTTGATTTGTTCTGGCTCGCTCAATAATTTTTGTGGACAACTTTGTTTCATTTGAAAGCGCTACTATGGATATTTTTTTCTCTTCCATGATTCGCTTCACATTACTCGTAATCCCTGTTGTTTCCGAACGAATATCGTAAATTGACATGACCCCACCACCGTCCTGATTATTTTGGGTGAGACTAGCGGAAATCTATTGACAAGCCCAACGTAATATATTACTGTATTCATCAACCCTTACCTTCTCCCGGCACCGACATTAAAGCCGTGTCTTGAGATAAAACCTAGTACTTACAGATTGTTATGAAAATTATCATCATGGGCGACATTCACGCAGATTTTGGGTCATTGAACCAGTTTCTGAACAAACAGAAGCCGGACATTGTTCTGCAATGCGGAGATTTCGGCTGGTGGCCACATCGACACGGAACAGAGAAAATCACCAGAAATCGCCGATTCGATCAGTATTCCATCAAGCCGCAAAGCACAAAAATATACTGGTGCGACGGGAATCACGAAAATCACGACGAT
>JAWLHW010000094.1:0-6592 GCA_041690155.1 Desulfomicrobium sp.
TCCTCAAGGGCCGTGCGCGCACCGAAGAATGTGTCGGCCGCCTCGCGCAGCCCCTCTTCCACCAAAGCGTCACCCCATTCATCCAAAAGTCCCATGCTACCCCCATCAATCGCGAATTTACCTTAACTCTACGCACGCCGAAGAGTCCTGACAAGCACGCTTCCGATCTTTGATTGACAGCCTCAAGGGCTGGCTATAGTACTTTGTGAAATTTTTTACAGGAGGTTTACGCCTTGAATATTCTGATTTTCGGACCCAATGGCAGTGGCAAGGGAACCCAGGGCTCCCTGGCGAAGAAGAAATACGATCTGGACCACATCGAGTCCGGTGCGATTTTCCGCAAGCACATCGGCGGCGGCACTGAGCTTGGCCTGAAGGCCAAGGCTTACATCGATCGTGGCGAGCTCGTTCCCGATGACATCACCATCCCCATGGTCCTCGACGTACTCAAGAACGCGAGCCCCAACGGCTGGCTGCTGGACGGCTTTCCCCGCTCCATCGTGCAGGCCCAGAAACTGTGGGAAGCACTGCAGGCCGACGGCGTAAAGCTGGACTTCGTCATTGAGATCCTCCTGCCCCGCGAAGTGGCCAAGAACCGCATCATGGGCCGCCGCCTCTGCAAGAACGACAACAACCATCCCAACAACATCTTCATCGACGCCATCAAGCCCGACGGCGACAAGTGTCGCGTCTGCGGCGGCGAACTCACTGCCCGCGCCGACGACCAGGACGAAGACGCCATCGACAAGCGCCACAACATCTACTACGACACCACCACCGGCACCTTGGCGGCCTCCTATTATTTCAAGAACCTGGCCAAGGACTTCGGCTTCAAGTACATCGAACTTGACGGCGAAGGCTCCATCGACGACATCCGCGCCACCCTCATGGCTCAGCTGTAAGCCAGGCGCTCATCTCAAGAAGAGGAAGGCGGGGGCAGCCCCGCCTTTTTTATTTATCATGACACTTCAGATCGGCAGAATCGACTATCTCAACATCTGGCATATTTTTCATCTTCTGGCCAAAACATGCCCCGAAGGTCCGGACTTTCACTATGTGCCCGGTCATCCCAGCAAGCTGAACCGTGATCTGGCAAGCGGCGAGCTGGACATCTCGCCGTCCTCTTCTTTTGAATACCTGCTGCACGCCGAAAAATACGTCCTCCTGCCTGGTGCGTCCATCAGCGCCCGGGAAGAAGTCCAAAGCGTCCTTTTTCTTTCCCCCGCCCCCCCGGATGAATTGCCCGCGTGGCTTGCCCGCAATCCGGGTCCGGTCTGCCTGACTGGAGCATCGGCCACATCCACCGCTCTGCTGAAGGTCCTGTGGAGCCAAAAATGGGAACTGCCCGAACCGCACTGGGAGACCGTCGAACCCGGAAGCGGCCTGTCCACCAGACGCCCCTTTCTGGAAATTGGCAATCTCGCCCTGCGCCACTTCGTCGAGCCGCCCGCAGGCTATCACGTTGTCGATCTGGCCACCGAGTGGTCGACCTGGACCGGGCTGCCTTTTGTTTTCGCGGTCTGGATCGTGCGCCGCAGCCTGCCCGCTCCCACCCGTGAGCTTCTGACCATCCTGCAGCAACACATCGGGACCATAACCGCCAACCTGGACAGCCATTTCGAAACCCTCTCCCGCCTGCCCCAGCTTCCGACCTGGCTTACCAGTCCGGACCTGCTGCGCTATTGGCGGGCCATGAGTTATGGGCTAGGATCCGAAGAACAAGCCTCTCTGGCCCTTTTTGCAGAGCGCTGCACAAGCCGGGGACTCTTACCCGGCATGCCGGGACTGCGCTGGTTCAAAGGCTGAAAATTCCAACGTTGTCAGGACTGCAATTCTCTATACTCAGAAAAATGCTCCTGCTCGTTACAATGATCGCATGGAAGATGAGGCCATCAGAGTCTCTGCCCTGACAACTCTTTGCCGGCCCCATGCGCTGATTGGCTATGCGAAAGGATGCGTCAGTATTCCATCGCTTGCTTCAGTTGCAAAAAAACTTTGATATTGAGGGTGGTGTGAGATGAAATTATATTTAACGCGATTTTTTATATTCTTTGTCGCAATAATTGCTGCAGTATCCGTTTTTGCTTTGTATCTGCTACCGACATCTGCGGATATTATTGACGAGAAGGAATCTCCGTATCAGACCATTTTTATCTCTGAGGAAAATGGAATACGCAGAATGCATGTCGGCTCGCTGTTGGACAGATCGAGCGCAATGGATTTGAACGATCCATACCGACATGTCTACGAATACACGGCAATGATGATGCTGGCGTCCGGGTATATGGATGCGCCGAAAAAAATTCTCATCGTAGGCCTTGGCGGCGGAACTGTGACCCGCACCCTCAGAATGATTTATCCTGACGCGGAAATCACGAATGTCGAATTTGACCCCGAGATAGTAGCCATGGCCAGGCAGCATTTCGGTTATGCAGAAGACGAAAAGATGAAGCTGGTGGTGGAGGATGCCCGTCGCTGGCTGCGGACCACGACAGAGCAGTTCGACATGATTTTACTCGACGCCTATCATGGCGGCTATATTCCATTTCATCTGACCACGCGCGAATTTCTGGAAATTGTCCGTGAGCGGCTCTCGCAGGGCGGCGTGGTCTGTTCGAACACCTGGATCAAGCAGAACCTTGCCGATCGCGAATCGGCAACGTACCATGCAGTGTTCGGAAATTTTCATCATTATATCGGCAAGTGGTCGACAAACCGGATTATTGTGGCCGCGCCCAGCGGCCTGCCCGCACCTGAAGAGGTGCGAAGCCGCCTTGCGGAGCTGGAAATCACGCGCAAGCCGGAGCGTCTCGATTTGAGTGGCATGTTCGAGAATCTTTTCGAACCGAATCCGACCTGGCCTGACGACACGAAGATTTTGACCGATGATCACGCCCCGGTAAATCTTTTGAAGGATGAGAAGTAGCATGCGACGTCCCCTTGATTTCCTCGTCTACAGCGTGGCTTTTCTGTCCGGCGGAGTACTGCTCGGACTGGAAATTGTAGCCAGTCGGATACTGGCCCCCTATTTCGGCAATTCTGTTTATGTCTGGGGAAGCCTGATCAGCGTCTTTCTGCTGGCTCTGAGTATTGGCTACTGGCTGGGCGGCGTCCAGGCCGACAGACGCCCAAGCCTGGTGGTACTGGCCAAGATACTGGCTTCTGCGTCGGTTTGCATTCTGATCCTTCCGCTGGTTTATCTCCCGGTCGGCCGGTACATCGCGGATCTGGGACTTGAATTCAGGTTTTCCGTGGTCCTGATCAGCATGCTGTTCTTTTTGGTGCCATCGGTGCTGATGGGGATGGTTTCTCCTTTCGTGATCAAATTGAGCGCCACCGGACTGGACGAAATAGGCCGAACGGCCGGGCTGGTTTATGCGATTTCGACGTTGGGAAGCATTTCTGGAGCCATCGCCGTTTCTTTCTTTTTCATTCAATGGCTTGGAACTCGTTCCATAGTAGTTGTGCTTGGCCTTATCCTTCTTGTTCTCGCTTTAAGTTGCCTGGCTTATGAAAGAAAATTTCGTCCTTAAATTCAGCAAAATGCGCACTCAACTCTTTTTTTAGATTTTCAGCATGCTGATTTAGTGGATTAGCCGCATTCCGGGATGGAAACGAGACCTTCAAGCTGTCTGCAGGCCTCCAGTTCCTTTCCGACCTCCCCCTTCCCCGACCTCAAGTTTTCATGTAATCCATCCGATATGTTTGATCAGGCGTCATGTTTCGATACAAAGGGAGGAGTTATGGACATTGAAGGGACCCTTGGGAGCAGCTCCCAGGGCTATGCAAAGCAGACCTTCGGAGCCGCCGTGGTCGGGAAAACCCTCGACTACATGAACGGTGGCAGCGCCTCGAATGCTCAACCCTCTGACAAGGAAACATTCGGAGCGGCCGTGGTCACCAAAACGCTCGATACCATGAATGTGAACACTCACCGTCATCAGAACAGAACCGAAAACTCATATTCTTTTCAAAAGGACGTGCTCATGCCCACCTATACGGGCCAGGGCACCCTCCTCGACGATCTGGTATGAGAGATGAAACATGACGCTCATTGCGGGAAAACTCCGCAATCTGGCCCCGGATGCCCGCATCCGGGGCCTTTTGCGTTTTGTTGCGCCTGAGAATTCAAGTTTTTCGCCGACCGTCCGATAAATCATACAGGGCATGGATGCCCCTTTTGACGCAATACCCGTGGCCATGGACGGCCGAGGAGGCGAAGATGAGTTTACGCGTGGACAAACCCCAGGCTCAGGGAAGATGGCGGGAAGGCCAGCTGTCCTGGGACATGGGACACCATAAGAAGAAACAGCAGAAGAATCAGGCCCAGCACAACGATACGGTCGCCGAGGAAGCGGAAAACGAATCGCTCTACAACTCCAAGGGAGGCCTCGTCCCTCTTTCCTCTTCCCTGAAAATCGGCATCTGATTACCGGGCGCAGTCCTCTGCCCCCTCAAGACGCAGCAAGGCCAGCAACTGCTCATGGATGGAGCCGTTGCTGGCCACGATCATGTGGCCGCCAAGACCGTAGTCGCCGTCCAGGCCGCTGACCATCCCCCCTGCCTCCTCCACCAGCAGCCAGCCGGCCGCCGTGTCCCAGGGTTTGAGACCGGTCTCGTAGTAGCCCTCGAACCGTCCGCAGGCCGTGTAGGCCAGATCCACGGCCGCCGAACCCAGGCGCCGGATGCCCTGAGACGCCAGCAGGACCCGTTGCAGCCGTCGGCAGATCTGATCCACCTCGGTGTAAAACGAATATGGGAACCCAGTGGCGATAAGGGAATTTTGCATGTTCCCTTCCTTGCTCACACCGATGCGCGATCCGTTCAAGAAAGCGCCCTGACCGCGCACGGCCCAAAAAAGTTCATCGAGCATGGGCACATAGACCGCGCCCAGCGCCACCTGTCCGTCCTTCCACAGGGCCACGGACACAGCCACAATGGGCAGCCCGTGGGCGTAGTTGGTGGTGCCGTCCACCGGATCCACGATCCAGGTCAGCGCGCCGGGATCAAGAGATTCATGCGACTCCTCGGCCAGGACAGTGGATCCGGGGAGCAATGCCGGCAACCCTGCCAGCAACAGTTTCTCCACCGCCAGATCGGTCTGGGTGACCAGGTCGATGCGGCCCTTGAAGGTGATCTCCTTGGCGTCGTTCCACTGCGCACGCACCACCCCGCCTGCCTGCCGGACGCAGTTCAAAAATCCGTCCACCAACTGTTCATCCATGATTTCCCTCCTTTTACTGAATTCTGCTTGCGCTTCGCCTTCAGTCCGGTAAATATGCAACTTGAAAAAGCAACTTGTGTTTCTTGACTGCGCCCCGCCAATTTGTTTCCGCTACGGGGTGCGACAGACCTGAAAAAAACACAAGCCCGAAGCCTCAGCCTCCAGATCATTGAAGAACCGCTGAGGTCTCCGGGAGCCGCAGCTACCGTCGCAGCCAACAGTCAGCCCAAGGATCGGACTTATGCTTATCGGAATCGATGTCGGAGGAACTCACACGGACGGCGTCTGCATCCGGGACGGCCGGGTGGAAGCCATGGCCAAGGTCCCTACAGATCACGAAAACCTGCTCGCGACCATCACCGAGGCGTTGTGCGCCATCCTGAAGGATTGCAAAGGCGCGGAAATCCGCACCATCAACCTGAGCACCACCCTGTCCACCAACTCCATCGTCACCGGCCACACCGAAAAAGTGGGCATGTTCGTCATTCCCGGACCGGGAATCGACGCGAACGCTTACGCTCTGGGCAGCCAGTATCATATCCTGTCCGGATGCGTCGACCATCGCGGGGCCATCTCCGCCAAGGCCCGGGTGGACCAGATCAAGCCCCTGGCCGCGCGCTGCCGTGAAGAAGGCATCCGCGTCTACGGGGTGGTGGGCAAATTCTGCACCCGCAACCCGGAACAGGAAACGGCCATTGCCGAAGCCCTCGCCCCCCAGGCCGACTTCGTGACCCAGGGACACCGCGTGTCCGAATCCCTCAATTTCGGACGGCGCATCAGCACCGTTTATTACAACTCCGCCGTATGGCGCACCTTCAACTCCTTTGCCGATGCCCTGGAGCAGAGCCTCAAAGACCTGAATATTGAAGCCGACATCAACATCGTCAAGGCCGACGGCGGGACCATGCCCTTAAAGCTGGCTCGTGAGATTCCGGTGCAATCCATTTTCTCCGGCCCGGCCGCTTCGGTCATGGGCATCCTCAGCACCTCTCCGGTGACCGAAGACGCCCTGATCCTCGACATTGGCGGCACCACCACAGACATGGCCGTGCTGCTGGACGGCGTGCCCCTGCTGGAACGCGACGGCATTTCCATCGGCGAGCACCCCACCCTGGTGCGGGCGCTCAAGGTCGAATCCATCGGCATCGGCGGCGACTCGTTCATCAGTTCCCGCGATGGCCAGTTGCGGGTCGGACCCGACCGTCACGGCCCGTGCATGGCTGCCGGCGGCCCCGCTCCGGCGTTGATGGACGCCATGAACGTGCTTGGCCACGCCGCCTTCGGCGACCGCGAACGTTCGGCCAAGGGCATCAAGGAGGTGGCCATGATCCAGGGTCTCTCCGCCCGCGAATGCGCCGAACAGGCTGT
>JAWLHW010000094.1:6692-8874 GCA_041690155.1 Desulfomicrobium sp.
GACATCCAGGTCATCCAGGCCGACGCCTTCAACATGGTCGAAGGACACTACACCATCGGCCGCAACATCCGCGTCCGCTGTCAGATGCGCCCCGGCGTCATCACCACTCTGGCATCCTGAACGGAGGGACCATGCTCACCGCACAATCAAGTCTCGGCATCATATTCTTCCCGGCCTTCGACTGGGCCATCTCCCCCACCCATCCCGAGCGGGAGGAGCGTCTGCTCTACACCCAGGACCAGTTCCGGGAAGAGGGCATCTTCGACATCGAGGGCATCCGCGAATACCGTCCTCTGGTGGCCGAAGATAAAGACATCATGCGCGCCCACTTCTGCTTTCCCAGCGTGCCATCCGTGTGCACCGACTCGCATTTCATCTCCGCCGGAGGCGTGATCCGCGCCGCCCAACTGGTCATGCAAAAAGAGCGGCAGCGCGCCTTCGCGGTGGTCCGGCCTCCCGGGCACCATGCCATGCGCACGGTCCACGGCAGCCGCGGCTTCTGCAACATCAACATCGAAGCGGTCATGATCGAATGGATCCGCGAGAACTACGGCAACCTGCGCGTGGCCATCATCGACACGGACTGCCACCACGGCGACGGCACCCAGGACATCTACTGGCATGACCCGGACGTGCTGTTCATCTCCCTGCACCAGGACGGCCGCACCATCTATCCCGGCACGGGCTTCCCCTCGGAGTCCGGAGGCCCCAAGGCCCTGGGCCGGACCATCAACGTTCCCATGCCTCCGCGCACCTCGGACGAAGGCTATCTGATGACCGTGGAGCGCATCGTCATGCCCATGCTCGATCACTTCAAGCCGGACCTGATCATCAACTCCGCCGGGCAGGACAACCACTTCTCCGACCCCATCACCAACATGAACTTCACGGCCCAGGGGTATGCAAAGCTGACCCAGATGCTCAAACCCGACATCGCCGTGCTCGAAGGCGGATACGCCATCAAGGGGGCGTTGCCCTACGTCAATCTGGGCATCAGCCTGGCCCTGGCCGGGGTGGATTTCTCCGCCGTGCAGGAACCGGATCTGGACCGCGAAAAGATCCGCGAACAAAAATCCACCATTGATTACCTCTCGGCCCTGTGCGACCAGCTGCCCGAGGTCTACTTCAATCCCCGTCCTTCAGAGGCCGTGCGTGAAGGTGGGTATTTCGTGCGCCGCCGCTCCATCTACTACGACACCGACGATATCACAGAGACTCAGGTCGAGCGTCTGAAGGACTGTCCGCACTGTCCGGGCCTCCTCATCGTCGAGAGCGAAACCGCCAGGACGCCGAAATCCCTGGGATTGCACGTCCCGGTCCAGGGCTGCGACATGTGCAGCCAGGAAGCCGAGGAACGGTTCACCAAATCCCGCCAGGCCGGATTCGCCCACGCCCAACTCTCGGACCGCGTGACCAAACGGTACGAATACGCCAAATAACCGAATTCCGGATGCGTAGGGGCGGCCCCCCGTGGCCGCCCTGCGTTTCGTGGCCCGAAAACGGGCAGGCACGGGGGCCTGCCCCTACGCATTCACCTTTACAACCCCTCCCGATCCACATAAGGCTAAACCTCACAAGCTGGGGGAGCCCGATGGGCTGAGAGGGGACACGTTCCCGACCCTTACGACCTGACGCAGATCATGCTGCCGTAGGGAAGCTGGTTCCGGAAAACACCCATTCATCGAACCGCGCCTCCCCGGCGCGGTTTTCTTTTTGCGTCCCCTCCCGCTTGCACCACAACGCGGAGGCAACCATGCACATCACCGTCAACGGACGCACGCAGGATATCGAACCCGGCCAGACCCTGCACGAGCTGATCCTTTCCATGAACCTCGATCCATCCGTAGTCGTAGCCGAACTGAACCAGGACATCGTGCCCGGCGAAAAATTCGTTTCCACCAGCCTCGGCGCCGGCGACCGGCTCGAACTGCTGAGCTTTGTCGGCGGAGGCTGACCCTGTCACGGCAATGGCGAGCTGCACATCCTTCACCCTGCAAACAGCGAGAACCCACATGAACCATACCGATATTTTCGAAATCGGCGGCAAGCGCCTTGGCAGCCGCCTGTTCACCGGCACGGGCAAGTACGGCAACGACGCGCTCATCGCGCCGGTGTGCGAGGCATCCGGGTCCGAGGTCATCACCGTGGCCCTGCGCCGGGTGGATCTGGACGGCAAGGCAGA
>JAWLHW010000095.1:0-8869 GCA_041690155.1 Desulfomicrobium sp.
TTGATGTTGTCGGTGATCTCGCTGAGCATGGTGGCGTCCAGGCGAGCCAGCAGCACGGCTCTGACGTCTCCGGCAAAGCCCTTGATGGGCGTGGCCAGGATGATGACCGGGGAGTTGGTGACCCGGCTGATGATTACGTTGGAGAGCACGGAGTTACCGGCCATGGCCTCCTTGAAATATGTCCGGTCGCCAAGGTCCGCAGTGGAGCCGTCGGGATACTTGGCTTGGCCGTTTGCATCGATGACGCCCATGCCCAGATATTTCATCCGTTCGCTCTCTCGTTCAAGGACCATCAGTTGCCGGTCCCAGTTCATGGATCGGATTACGTCCCGGTTGGCGAAACCTTCAAGGCCCAGAATGTAATAATCGAGCCTGCTCCGGATCAGCCTGGCTCCGTCCTGCGCCATGAGCTGGATATTCTCCTGCACCTGGCTCAAGGAGGCGCTTTTGGCCCGATCATAAGCGATGAAACCAAGACCTGAGCAGACCAGGATCAACAGGGCCAGAAAGCCACCGATCAACTTCATGCGAATGGGAATGCTCTTCATCATTTTCTCCGAACCGTTGAGGTTGCTCCGTGTATGATCAAAACCGTCGTGCGCAAAAAATTCCCGGGCTCTCTATCCAAACTCGAAGGACAACGCGTAAACCGCATGATTCTGGCCGTGGTTTGAAATAAACCTGCATGGTTGATCATTAACTCAAAACCTTATGAAAATAAAGAAAAGCTTTTTTGCGACATCGTTCGAATAAATCATGACCCAAAGCAAGCTCGACGCGATGTTGGACAAGCTTGCCGCCATGCCAACCCGTACCCCTCCAAAACTTGATCCAACGCACCGGTGCCTTTGACTTCAAACGGCCATGGACTAGAATCGCAGTTGACATGAACACGAATTGAGCCAAAGGGAAGCCTGGACGGTCTTGCCGCGCCGGTCAGTTCCCTGGTCTTGCGGCGGCGTCCCTGCCGAACCAGCAGAGACGGAGCGGGCCGCGAATCGCCCGGGATTCAGATATCAGCTTTTGCACGGAGCGTACCCGCATGAACGATTGGCCTGCCGCAACATCTTCTACCCTGCCCTGCCCTCTGGAGAGGCTGGACACCCCGTGCCTGCTCCTCGACGAGACGCGCATGGAACGCAACATCGTCCGCCTGCGCGACCGGCTACGGGCTGCGGAAGTCGCTTTCAGGCCGCACCTCAAAACCGCCAAGTCATGGGAAGTGTCCCGGCGGCTCATGGCCTCTCCCGAGGGACCGGCCACGGTCTCCACCCTGCGCGAGGCGGAGAAACTAGCCGCACATGGCGTAAAAGACATCACCTACGCCGTCGGCATCTCCCCGGACAAGCTGGCGCGGGTGCAACAGCTTCGCAGTAGCGGCGTCACCTTGACCGTCCTGCTCGACAGCGTGGAACAGGCCAAGGCCGTGGCAAAAGCTTCCGATCCGTCCGATCCCATCCCCGTACTCATCGAACTGGACTGTGACGGCCACCGATCCGGCGTGAAACCGCAGGACGCCACTCTGCTATGGGCCATCGCGCAGGCGGTGTCGCCAAGGGCCAGACTCGCGGGCGTACTGACCCACGCCGGAGAAAGCTACGAAGCCCGCGGGAGCGAGGCGCTGGAGGCCGCTGCCGAGCAGGAACGCGCAGCCGCCGTACTGGCTGCCGCAACGCTGCGCGCCAAGGGCTGGCCCTGCCCCGTGGTCAGCGTCGGCTCCACGCCCACCGCCTTTTCAGCGCAAAGCTACGAGGGCGTGACCGAAGTGCGCGCCGGAGTATTTGTCTTCTTCGATCTGGTGCAGGCGGGCATCGGTATCTGCACGCAGGACGACATCGCCCTTTCGGTGCTGACCACGGTCATCGGCCATCAGCGCGAAAAGGGCTGGACCATCGTCGACGCAGGCTGGACCGCACTGTCCTGTGACCGGGGCACGGCGACCCAGGATGAGGACCAGGGCTACGGCCTGGTCTGTGACCTTGCGGGACGTCCCATCACGAATCTTATCGTCACCATCGTCAACCAGGAACATGGCATCGTGGCGGCCCGACCGGGTGCCCCGCGATCCGATCACGAATTTCCCATCGGCACGCGACTGCGGATTATGCCCAGCCATGCCTGCGCCACCGCCACGCAACACGACCGCTATAATGTCATCGGCGCTGGCCAAAATGCCGTGACGGCCGTGTGGCCGCGCTTCACTGGGTGGTAACAAAGAATCTCGCCACAATCTCGAGGACAAAAACATGTTCCGCATCCGCCCCATCTACGACACCACCGTCCCTGTCGACAGCCAGTGCGTGGAGCAGGTTCAGGCCATTCTGGCCGAACGGTTCCCGTCCATCAGCCCGGAAGAGGTGGCCAATCTGCCCGCCACTCTCAAGAATCCCATGGCCAAAGGCTACCGGACCATCGTCTTCGTGGCCGAAAAACAGCGCAAGATTGTACAGGGATTCGCCCTGCTCTGCCATTTCTCCGACCTGCGCTTTTGCTACCTGGATTTTCTTTCAGTCAGCCTGAGTCATGGCGGGGGCGGCGTGGGTTCGGCTCTTTACGAAAGGGTGCGGGAGGAAGCCCGGGCCCTGGGCGACACGTCCCTTTTTTTCGAGTGCCTGCCCGATGATCCGGCCTTGTGCCGCGACGAAACCCTGCTGCGGGAAAACAAAGCCCGGCTGCGTTTTTACGAGCGCTACGGGGCGCGCCCCATCGTGAACACGGCCTACGAGACACCGCTTTCGGCCGAAGACGACTGCGCCCCCTATCTGGTGGCCGATCCGCTGGACAAGCCGTTCCAGCTGCCCAGACCACGGGCGCGCAACATCATCCGCGCCATTCTCGAAAGGAAATACCAGGAGAAATGTTCGCCGCAGTATGTGCGCATGGTCCTGGATTCAATTCCGCCGAGCCCTCTGGCTCTGCGCGAACCGCGCTACCTGACGGAAACAATCTCCGCGAACAGACAGATCATCAGCGCCGATCGGAAGATCGCCGTTGTCTGCAACCACAATCACCGCATTCATCACATCCGCGAGCGCGGCTATGTGGAAGCGCCGGTGCGCATCGATTCGATCCTGAGAGAAATAAATAAAACCGAGCTGTTCACGCTCCGAGAGCCCCGACATTTTTCGGAACAGTACATAACAGCCGTGCACGACAAAAAATTTGTGACTTATCTGAAGCGGGTCTGCTCCAACCTGCCGGAAAACAAATCCGTGTACCCGTACGTTTTTCCCATCAGAAACGCGGCCCGCCCGCCCAAGGAACTGGCGGTGCGCGCCGGATATTACTGTATCGACACCTTCACGCCCCTGAACGGCAACGCCTACGCTGCAGCGCGCGGTGCAGTGGATTGCGGCATGACCGCAGCGCAGGAGGTGCTTGACGGACGCCGCCTGGCCTACGCCCTGGTGCGGCCTCCCGGACATCATGCCGAGCACCGGGCTTTCGGTGGGTTCTGCTATTTCAATACCGCCGCCGTTGTCGCTCAGCACTTGAGCGCCCAGGGGCGGGTGGCCGTGCTTGATGTCGATTATCATCACGGCAACGGGACGCAGAACATCTTCTATGAACGCAGCGATGTTCTGACCGTGTCCATCCACGGGCATCCCAGTTTTGCCTATCCATACTTCAGCGGGTTCCATGAGGAAACGGGGGAAGGGGCCGGGCTTGGCTTCAATCGCAATTACGCCCTGCCAGAGGAGATGGATGGAGATGGCTATGCCGAGGTCTTGCGCCGGGCCCTCGGCGTGATCCGCGATTTCGACCCCGCGTTTCTGGTGGTGGGCCTTGGACTGGACCCGGCCAAGGGCGATCCCACAGGAACCTGGAGCCTTCAGGCCAGGGATTTCTACCTGAACGGGAAGCTGATCGGGGCGCTGGGCAAGCACACCGTGGTAGTGCAGGAAGGCGGATACCGCATCCGCTCCCTGGGCGTGAATGCAGGCAATTTCTTTCAGGGGCTTTTTGAAGGCTCCCGTCTCGCGCGCAGCAGATAAGCGCCCCCCGGGTTCAATCCAGAAAGCGCAAAAGCTCCATGGGATGGGCCAAAGTCGCTGCCGCGCCGGACTCAAGCAGCTCCTTCTGCGGGCGGAACCCCCACAGCACTCCCACCGGATGCATCCCGGCATTGACGGCCGTGAACATGTCCACGTCCGTGTCGCCCAGATAGAGGATCTCATCCGGCTGCACACCCAGGTGGCGGATGACCTGCCTGGGTCCGGCCGGGTCGGGCTTGACCGGCACGCCCGGCATCTGCCCCAATGTCAGGCTGAAATCCCAGCGCGAAAGGAATTCGCGCATGCACAGCTCGGCAAAGGCCTGCGGCTTGTTGGTCAGCACGGCCATGGGAATTTTTTTGGCCACAAGGGCATCGAGCAGTTCGGACACGCCCTCGTACAGACTGGTTTTGATCTGCCATCCCGCCTCATACTCCCGCAGGAAGGCCTGCAGGCACTCGCCCTTAGTGTCATCATCCTGCGCATTCGCGGGCAGGGCCCGGGCCACGAGCTGGCCCGCCCCGCTGCCCACGAACTGGCGATAGGCATCCACAGGATGGGTCGCAAATCCGTGCTGTGCAAGCACCCGGTTCATGGCATCACCAAGATCGGCCAGGGTGTCGAGCAGGGTTCCGTCCATGTCAAAGACAACAGCTTTATATTTCACGATAAAATCCTTTTTTGTCGATAACGTTCACGAGAGGCTGGTTCGTCCCGGAGACCTAATTCAGCGCCTTACGGCACCAAGGTGCATTGCCTTGTGCCAAGCGCAGTCGTGCGATGCACGGTGATTTGAAAAAATTTATTAGACAAGCAAAATTTAACTTGGGTCATGATGACCAAAAGTGGCTGTCCGGAAACTTTACGGCCGGACCCTTTTGCGTACGGAAAAAATTCCTGCTACTGACGTAAATCTGAATCCAGTCCATCGTTCCCGCAACGACGAGATGACGTTTTATGCTGATCATCCTGAAAAACAGAAAAGTGCGCTGCTAGACTTTTCGGCAGTGCAGGCCAGTATGCGGACAAAGGGAGAATTCATGAAAAGAAGCATTTTCAGTCATGGCGGATATTTGCTTGTGGCAGCCATTCTCGGGGCCATGCTCGTCCTACCCGCCGAGTTGGCCAGAGCTGAGGAATTTTCCTCCAGCCATCACCGTTTCCGCGTCACAGCCGTTGCCAGTGGCCTGGAACATCCCTGGTCCGTGGCCTTTCTTCCGGACGGCGATATTCTGGTCAGTGAGCGCCCGGGACGGCTACGCATCATCCGCGACGGGGTCCTGCTGGATTCGACGGTGCAGGGCCTGCCGCAAATCCGGGTCCGAGGCCAGGGGGGATTGCTCGATCTTCTGCCCCACCCCGAATTCGCGCAAAATCGCATCCTGTTCTTCAGTTACTCGGCAAGCCTCGGCAATGATGTGACCACGCATGTGGCCAGGGCAAGGCTTGAGGACGAGACGCTCAAAGACGTAACAGTGCTCTTTCGGGCCGAACCGGCCTCAGCGGGCCGGATCCATTTCGGATCCCGGCTGAGCTTTGACGGGCAAGGGCATCTCTACATCAGTGTGGGGGATCGGGGGGAGATGCAGCGCGCTCAAGAACTGGATGACCATGCCGGAAAAATCATCCGTATCCATGAAGACGGGCGTGTCCCTGATGACAACCCCTTTGTAGGCAAATCCGGCGCGTGGAACGAAATATTCAGCTATGGGCACCGCAATCCCCAAGGCATGACCGTGCATCCGCAGACCGGCGAAATCTGGACGCACGAGCACGGCCCCAGGGGCGGGGACGAAATCAACATCATTCGTCCCGGCGTCAATTACGGCTGGCCCGTTGTTACGCTGGGCATCGACTACACCGGCTTCACCATCGGAGACGGACTCAAGCACAAGCCCGGCATGGCAGACCCCCTGCATCACTGGACCCCATCCATCGCACCCTCGGGCATGACCTTTTACACGGGCGATGCCTTTCCCGAATGGAGGGGGGATCTTTTTGTCGGAGCCCTTTCCCACCGTCATCTCGCACGCCTGAAACTGGCCGGGGAAGTTGTGGTCGAGGAAGAGCGCCTGCTAGAAAGCTTAAGGCTGCGCATCCGTGACGTACGCAACGGACCGGACGGAAATCTGTGGCTGCTCACAGACCACGATCCCGGTCAGTTGCTGCGCCTCGAACCTGTGCGTTGATCAAAACCGGAAACGGCCGACCAGCTCCTGCAGGTGCGAGGACAGGTCGGCCAGCCCGCTGGCGCGGTTCAAAACCATCCTGCTCTCGTCCTGCATGGTGTTCGAGGAGTCCAGAACCCCCTCGATCTCCTCGCTGATCTCGCGGGTCATGACGGAACTCGACGCGATGCTGGTACTGATTTCAGCGATGCCTTGGGCAGCCTGATTCACGTTTTCGGAGATATCGCTGGTCATGGCGGCCTGCTCTTCCATGGCCTCGAAGATGCTGATGACTATCTCGTTCATCTCCTCAATGACACAAATGATCTCGGCAATCTCACTTGCGGTGACGGTAGTCACATTCTGGATGGCAGCAACCGTTCGGCGGATGTTCTCCGTGGCGGCCGCAGTCTGCTGTGAAAGCTCCTTGATTTCTCCGGCGACAACGGCAAAGCCGCGTCCTGCGGCCCCGGCCCTGGCAGCCTCAATGGTGGCATTCAACGCCAGGAGATTTGTCTGGGACGAGATGGCCGCAATGGCCGCTGTCACGGAGCCTATCTCATTGGCGGCCTGACCCAACTGGTCCATGTGTCGGGTGGTCTCCCCGGCCTTGATCACGGCATCCGAGGTCGTGCGTTTGGCCAGTTCGGCGCTCTGGGCCACGCCCTGAATGGTCGCCGCCAGTTCCACGCTTGATGCTGCGACGCTGCTGACGTTGACCGAGGCCTGTTCCATGGCGGCGGACACGGAGTGCATATTCTCGCTCACGGACCTGGCCGAACAATGCACGGCTTCGGCCCGACGCGCAGTCCCGGCGGAATTTTCAGTCAGGCCGTTCGATATGGTACCAAGCTCAGAAGATGCGCCGGACAGCGAGCCCGTGGCCGCGACGATTTCAGCAAGCATCTCCCTGCTTTTTGCAACCATGGAATTTAAGGATACGGCGAGGTGTCCGATCTCATCCCGGGCCGGGTAGGTAATGGTCGCGGTATAGTTGCCGTTCGCCACCTCGTCCGCCAGTTCGGCCATGCGCCGCACCGGCGATAACAGGACGCGCCCCGCGATGCAGATCAGGATCACGGACAAAATCAGAGGAAGAATCAGGCTGACCAGAGAATTTTTTATCAGCCTCGAATTGACCCCGGCCATAAGATCTTCCGTGGTTACCCAGGTCGCAAAAGTCAGATTCCAGGGCTCAAAGGTCTGCAGGGCTACCTCCAGATGCCGTCCGTCTTCCATGACAAAGGCGACATGACCGTTCTTGGTCCCGGCCTCGCGAATGCCCTCGATTATGCCGCCCTCACCGGGCATTGAAATGACCTCACGCCCAAGAGCGTCAAAAACCAGCGTACCGCCGTGCCCGCCGACTCGGACATTGCGAACAAAATCGGCAAAGGCGTCGCTGACCAAATTATGAGTTATTTCAAGTGCCCCGATGACCCGGCCCTCATTGAGGTCGGTAAAGGGAACATATGCCGCCATGCGCCACGCGCCGCCCAGCCAGACCAGCCCTTCCCAATTCTGTCCGGACATGATCGCGCTTTGGACCTCAGAATCCTCGCCAATGAAAGAACCTTTTCCCCAAAAAGGTACGGGTGATTCAAGGGACGTGGAAATACGCACCAGCCTGCCTTCGTGGACCTGAAGCACCGAAGCCACTCCTCCGGTAAGCTGGGCAACCTTTTGCATCATGGCATTATTCTCATGCAAGTAGACAGCGCCGTGCTTGATTGCTGGAATAATTGTTGTTTGCGATCCTCCACCTTCCTGATCCACGAGATCAAATTTGGCGTCCATGAGTACTTCAGGAATAGGAAAACCGTTCAATTCAAACTGGGTTTTCATAATATCACGATCGATATTGATTTTATTTTGCATGAGACTATGCTGCAGGGCTACTGATTTTGCCAACGTGGAAGAGACACTCGAAAGTCCATCGCGTCCTTGACGCAACACATCGTTCCTCGTCATGTATATCTGCGATATGGACAGACATAAAACTGTAACAAGAACAATGGCTATGGTGACAACAGAAAGCTTGACCTGAAATCCAAGATTTTTTCCCATAAGATCGGCACCTTGAGCAAAGAGATAATTGGTGTGGATAATTTGAAAATTTGTCTGACAAAGTCTCTGAGGCTTTGTGCGTTCAAAATGTCAAAATCGGACGACAGGAGTGTGACAGACGTGTGACGAATCTTCAGAATCACCCGATGACATCAAATCGGACGATGATGAACATATTCGCGAAAACTGACTCAGCGGACTCGCAAGCAATGAATCATTCCAAACTCAAAAGGAGCAGCAAAGCATGCACAGCTATCATGCGCAACGCATAATATTTTCTCCCACGGGCACGACCAGAAAGATTATTGAATCCATTACTCACGGGCTGGCGCCAAAATCCTGGTCTCAACTGGATTTGACGTACTCAGCAGATCAGGAACCCGCGAGTAATCAAATTGAAGATGCTGAAGTGGCGCTTATTGGCATGCCGGTCCATGCAGGCCGAATTCCCGCCTTGGCTGCAAAAAGACTGCGTTCTACGGTGCAAGGGAGGGGGCGCGGGGCGGTACTTGTCGTCGTGTACGGCAACAGAGCCTATGATGATGCCCTGCTTGAACTTCATAATGTGGCTGTGGAACTGGGCTTTGTGCCTATCGCGGCCGCGGCCTTTGTAGGCGAACATTCCTTTTCCTCGCCAGA
>JAWLHW010000096.1:0-8839 GCA_041690155.1 Desulfomicrobium sp.
TTGATCTTACGCAACTCCTTCATCCGGTAATATCCGAGTCCGGCTACGATGATGAATACTGCCAATATCTTGGCAAAGAGTTCGTACTGGATACGGTGCGATACTGTGATGGAGACATGCCTGTTGACTACCTCGCGCACATCCTCTTCCGTGATCGTACCCACCGCCCTGTCGAGAATATCGCGCAGCTCGGGTTTGTCCCTGACCACACCCATGCGCATGAGATTGGCGTAGGCCGGGATCTCTCCGGCGATCTTCAGATTGAACCACCCTTCCTTCTTGATCGTGAAGGCGGCCATGGTCAGTGAGCGCAGGGTCATGTCCGCCTGCCGCCCCTCGACCATACGGAAGGCGTCGGCTTCGGTGTCCACGGTCATCACAGTGAGGTTGGGGTAGTCACGGCGCACGCGCTCCTCGACGCTCGTACCTCTGGGCAGAACCATGACCTCCCCGGAAAGTCCCTTCAGGTCGGCGACATGGTCGTGCTCGACCCGGGTCACGATAACATTGGTGTCTACAAAATAGGGAGATGTGAAAAGGAGCCACTCCTCGCGCAAAGGGGTGCGATTCAGAAAGGCCAGCGCATCGCATTTGCCAGCTTTGGAAAAGGCGATGCTTTCGTTCCAGTCCCTGGTCGGGACAACATGCAGAGTGATGCCCGCCCGCTGGGCCGCCAGACGCACCAGGTCGGCTGCAATACCCACATACTTGCCCTCGACGGTAAGCTGCTCGTAGGGTTCCCAATCCGGATCGACGCAGATTCGCACAGATCCCAGGGATTGCAGATATTGCTTTTCAGCGGGGCTCAGTTCAAGGGCGTGACAAACGGACGGCGCAGCAAGAATCGTGGCGAATAAAAGCCAATAATAAACGAAAGCCTTGAACCAGCCTGGATGCATTGGATACCTTTCGGATTAAGAAATTCGGGCGGATATCCCGTCAGCTAACGCAGAATATGAGGGTCGTAAACAACGATTGGACACAGTCGACTTGCAGGCTGAGCAATCCTTGTCGAGCGATATGGATATGCCCGCAGGATACGCCTCCTGCATGGCTTCATGACCGGCAATCTGCTCTTTGCCCGATTTGTTTCAGGCACAAAGGATGCGTGGGTGGACATCGGGAAACTGCTCTCCGCCAGGCGGCAGTTTTCCAGACGCCGCTACCCTGCCAGCGCTTCAGCCATTTTTTGCAGCAGGCTCTCAATCTTTACCGGCTTGGCTTCATATCCGTTCATGCCGGCGGCCAGGAATTTCTCCCTGTCTCCGTCCATGGCGTAGGCCGTCAGGGCTATGATGGGGACGTCCTTCTTTGGGCCGAGGGCAGCGGATTCACGGATGATGCGGGTCGCTTCGATCCCATCCATGACGGGCATCTGCACGTCCATGAGAATGCAGTCGATGTCGTTTGCGGCCAGCAGTTCAAGGGCCTGCTGGCCGTTTTCGGCCAGAATGACCTCGTGCCCGGCCTTTTCCAGCAGTTTTTGGGCCGGGAATCGGTTGGACGGGTCGTCCTCGACCAGGAGCACGCGCAGCCGCCCTCCTGTCCCGGTGAAAGATGTTTCAACGGAACTTGATGACGTCTCTTCAGGAGTCTTGAACGACAGGAAGACATGCACGCTCGTGCCTTCTCCGGGGGTGCTCTCTATTGTGACGCTGCCGCCCATGAGGTCGACCAGCCTTTGCACGATGGACAGACCCAGCCCAGCGCCCTGGTAATTGCGGGTGTAGGAGTCTTCAACCTGCCGGAACGGTTCGAAAATGTCGCCAAGCCTGTCTTCAGAGATGCCGATGCCCGTATCCTTGACGCTAAACTGTACGCGATACTCACCTTCCTCCTTGACCGGCAGGGCCTCGATATCCACAACGACCTTGCCGCGCTCCGTGAATTTAAGCGCGTTGCCCACCAGGTTGAAAAGCACCTGACGCACCCGCATTTCATCTCCAACCAGAACTTCGGGCATGCCCGGGACCAGGTTGCATTTCAGGGTCAAGCCCTTGTTCCTGGCCGTGACGGCGAAAAGTCCGGACACGGAATCGATGATCTCCTGAATCTGAAAGGGTGCTTTACGGATCTCCATCTTGCCCGCCTCCACCCTGGAGAGGTCGAGGATGTCTGTCAGAAGCCTGGTCAGCCGGTTTGCGGCCTCCGAGGCCATCCGGATGTAGCTGGATTGTTCGGAATCAAGTGAAGTCGTTTCCAGGAGCTGGAGCATGCCCATGACTCCATTGATCGGGGTTCGAATCTCGTGGCTCATGTTGGCCAGGAATTCGCTTTTGGCCTGGTTGGCGGCTTCCGCGGCTTCTTTGAGCTTGCGCAAAGCCTCTTCGGCCTCTTTTCTGCTGGTCAGGTCGATGTCCACGCAAAAGAGCTCGGCTTCGCCTCCCGCCTTCTCGACGATGGCATGGCTGGAAAAGATCACGACCCGGGAGCCGTCTTTGCGCATGAGAGTCAGCTCGCTGGCGGGGATGGGGATTTTTGTCTGGGCCATGGAACGCATGGCGGCTTCGACATCCTCGCGTATTTCAGGCGGGATGATCAGATCGGTCAATTTTGCCCCGATCGCTTCGTCCGCGCTGTATCCGTAAAGATTTTCCGAGGCCTGGTTCCAGTAGCGCGCTATGCCGTCCATCCCGTAACCTTGAACGGCGATTGCCGGGACCTGTTCAAAAAGGTTGCGAAACCGGGATTCACTTTCCTGCAGTTCTCGCGTCCTCCTTTTCACCTGCGTACGCAGCGTCCAGGACCACAGGAAAAATCCGAGCAGGAGGAGAAGCAGTGGCACAAGGATCATGGCGAGATTGCGCAGGATTGCAGTAAACGACGGAGGTTGCTCTTCGTATACGCCCATCCATTTTTCGTGGAGGCGGCGGTATTCGCCGGAATCCTTGAGAACCTGAAGCCCATCGCTGAACTGCGCCAGAAGCGCCGCATGCCCTTTGGGTACGGCATAGCAGTAATCCAGGGAAAAAAATGAATTTGAACTCAGTTGCAAATTTGTCCACCCGCGCCTCTTGATGATATGCAGGGCGATGATGCGGGGGCCCAGTGCGCAGTCATATTTCCCCTCGGCCAACGCCCTCAGCATGTCCTCCTGGGTCTCCACTGTGAAAACCTGAGACTCCTGGCCTCGCTTCAACAGATAGTCGTGGACGACGTCTCCTTTCTGGACGACGATGCTCTTGCCTTTAAGATCGCCGAGTGAGACCGGATCAAAATTTTCTCCTCGCCGCACCACAGCTACGTAATTGTTGACCGAGTGGGCTTGAGTGAAGTCGAATTTACGGTCCCGCTCCACAGAATAGAATATTCCCTGAACAGCATCGATCTCGCCTCGCTCCAGGTCGTGCAGCACATCGGCCCAAGGCCCGAGACGGATTTCGATATCAAGCCCCATCTCCCTGGCAATCATCCGGGTGAGTTCGACATTGAAACCGGCCGGGTTTCCGTTTTCGTCCAGATACTCGAACGGAGGGTAGTTATGATCGCCCCCCACGACGATGCGACGCTGTCCCGGCAGTTCCAGGGCGGCGAACCAACGGGTGTGAAGACGGCGGTGGGTCCCGTTGGCGATGACTATGGAGAGACCTTCGTTCAACAGGGCCAGCATGTCGCTGTCGCCATTTTTGACGGCGAAGCAGAAATCCTGACGAAAGTCTTCGACGGGCTTGTCGACAATCCGCAGATTCGTAAGTCCGGTTTCAGGAATGAGGCGCAAGGCCACAAGGCGTTGCACGACCACGGCGTCGTGAAGTCCCCGCGACAATTCCTGCAGGGCCTGTTCAAAGGAGGGTGTGGTCTGGATCAATATGCCGCGTTCTTCCCGGCGCAGGAATTCCTCGGCGTTGTCGCCGCGCATGACGGCCACCCGCCGCCCCTTGAGATCGGCCAGACTCTGGATATCTTCCGTCCCGGAGCGCACCACGATGGCCCCGTGCAGCGACATGTAGGGCACGGTGAAATCAAAGATTTCCTCACGCTCGGGCGTGCGGCCAACCAGGGGCAGGACCTGCACTTCGCCCTTTTCCAGCCAGCCTTTGACTTCGCCCCAGGGCCCCGTGCGAAAGGTGACGTCGCGACCCATGGCGGCAAGGGCCGCACGCAGAAGTTCCACGGAAAAACCGTCTGCGCGGCCCGCTTCATCAACAATGGAAAAAGGCGGATAATCGATTTCGGCAGCGGACATGACGGGCGGCGAGGGTTCGGACGCAACGGCAGTTCGCGGCGAGTGCAGGATGAAGACAAGCAGCGTGAGCGCGAGCAATGCCGCGACGCGTCGTGCCGGTCTGGAGATATGGATGCCCGAATGGTTCGAGTATTCGTCCACAAAGAAAATTGGCTCGCTCATGTTTTTTTCCGGAACACCTTGGGATATTGACCATGTTCGTATCACACTCTTGTGGACTACATCCATGAAAATCTCAAGGCATGCATAAAGATTGGCGGGAACTTGTCCTGCTCAACCGACTCACATGCCGGCCACCAATCGCTCTGCCTGTCTTCTAGGCATCCACAAATGTTTTTTCGTGTTCACAAATGGCGAAAATTGAAATTTTTCATAAAAATTGGCTACCTGCTCATTTTTAGCCTCGACAATAAAAAAAGCCCACGCCAATTCCGTATTACAGGCCCTGTATAACGAGTCGAGCAGAAGCAAAGACCCGATGTGCTGTCTTTGTCGATCTTGAGACACGGCCAAGCGCCCGAGTCTGACGGCTGGAACATCCGGATAACGGGGCATCCTGCGCAGCACCGCTTCAGGAAGGTCAGACAGCACCAATGATGCTGCAGACAACGTATAGTAACCGATGACTTTGGAAGGCGCCGCTTCTTCCGTTGCTACAATTACAGTGGCAAAACCGCGTTTCATATCCTGAGCAGCCTGCTGCCGCAAATAAGCATCCAGCACAGATTCCCCGCAGCAAAAGTTTTTCCTTTCCAATGAACCGTCCAGGAGAGCAAAGCGCAGCGTCATCGTCGCTCAACTCGCGCGGAATATTCTTCGACAAGCTTTTGCACCCGTTCATTGGGCTGCTGAGTCTTTTCGCTGGTCAATGCGGCGGCCAAAGCCTCCTGGTCTCGCTGACTCAGACGAATCAGCGAGTGCTCCGTGATGGTTTTTTCCGCCTTTTCCAAGGCCGCGCTGACAAGAAATTCCGTACGCGTTCTGCCCAGCATGGCCGCAGCCTTGTCGATGGTCTCGCGCACAGTCAAGGGTATGCGGGCATCGATACGCGTCATTGCGTTGGGTTGGGTATTCATAATATTCCTCCTGCACCCCTGTACGGATTATTTCCGTACAGGTCAATACGGGATGGATGAAACCGTGCAGCGAAGCCCTGATATGAGATTCATTTAAAAATTCCCCTTTCATGAGCGCACAAGGTAGGTTACATAATTTACATCCAGCGGAGTCCCCATGACCGTTCCGGTTCAGGGCAAAGCCGTGGTGCGGTTGATGCGGGGCGTTTTTTTTGCGCGGCGCGCATTAAAAACCACATCATACACTCGGAGATTTCATGTTTTCCCGTCTTCTGCACGGTTCCATCAAAAAAAAGCTCGCCATCCTCTTTCTCATGGCGGCGCTCCCTGCCATCGTCATCATTATCTTTGCCGGGCTGGACAACCGTCGGCGGGCGATCTCCAACGCCGAACAGGATCTGCAGGCTTTTTCCCGTCAGCTTGCTGAAACGCAGATACAAACCACTCTGGCCACAAAAGCTTTCCTTGAAGGTCTGGCCATGCTGCCGGAAGTGCGCGAGGCAAACACAGAGGCATGCAATAGTCTCTTCGCCAACCTGCTCAAAATAAACCCGGGCTACGCGGCCCTCCACCTGGTTGACCTTAGCGGTGCTCTTGTCGCTTCCGGTAGCGCACGCAAGCCTGCGAACTTCGCCCACACGAGGCATTTCAAGGACGCTCTCTCCACAAAGGCCTTCGCCACTGGCGAATATACCCTCGGCGTGACCCTGCGCGTTCCGGTCTTCACCTTTGGGCATCCCGTCCTGAACGGCCAGGGAGAACTCGGAGGAGTCCTGCTGACCGCTATCCGCCTCGACAAGTATGGAGAGTTGTTCAAGCACACCCGCTTCCCGGAAAACTCTTTTGTCGGTGTCTGTGACAGAAATGGCGCACGCCTCTTCCGTTTCCCCGAGGATCCCGGATTGCGCCTGGGACTCCCCATCAGACAGGCGGTCTTCAGACGCGCCGCAGCAGGCCCCCCGGAAGGACTGCTCCTGGAAAAGAGCTCTGACGGAGTGGAGCGCATCGTCGCCTATCAGCAGCTGCGCCTGGCTCCGGGCAATCCCCCTTACATGTACTTTTTTGTCGGTGCGCCAAGCGCCATGTTCTACGCCAACGTAAAAAGCGGGATGCTGCGCGATTTCAGCATCCTGTTCCTGACCATCGGACTGACCATGCTGAGCGGCTGGTTTCTTGGCGGCAGGACGGTTGGAATGCGGCTTGAAGAACTGGCCAAGGCCTCAAAGCGTATCGGCCGGGGTGATCTCACAGCCCGTGTGGGACCGGCACCCGAGATCACCGAGGTCAACGTCCTGGCGGGAGCCTTCAACACCATGGCCGAATCCCTGGCGCAAGACATTGTCAGGCGCACGCAGGCCGAAGAGGCACTCCGAAAAAGCGAACACAGGCACAAAATCATTTTTCAGCATTCTCCGCTGGGCATACTCTTTTTCGATCACGAAGGAACCATTGTCGATTGCAACGAGCCGTTCATTAAACTCATGGGTTCGACACGCGAAAAATTGATCGGCTTCAATACGGCCAGGCAGAGCACTCCGAAAATGCGCGACACCCTCAAAAAGGCCCTGGCCGGTGAAGTGGCCGTCTTTGAGGACGAATACACCTCCATTACCGGCGGGGTGACGAGAAGCCTGCGGGTCGTGTTCAACCCCATATCGCCGGAGCAAACCCCATCGCCTGTAATCGCCTCGCTTGAGGATATTACCGAACGCAAAGAGGCCGAAAAAGCCCTGCTGGAAAGTGAATCACGGTTTCGCAAACTTTTTGAACAGGTCCCGGCAATCGCCGTTCAAGGATACGGGCTGGACGGCATCGCGCGTTACTGGAACCAGGCCTCGGAAAATCTTTACGGATACAGCGCGGACGAAGCGATCGGGGCAAAACTGACCGAACTGATCATCCCGCCTGAAATACGCGAAGACGTCGAAGCCGCCATGCGCTCCATGGCCCAGACAAAAATCCCCACCCCTGCCAGCGAGCTGAACCTCATGCGCAAAGATGGCTCCCGGGTCGTGGTCTTTTCCAGTCATGCCATCGTCGAGAAGGCGGGAGGCGAGCCCGAGCTCTTTTGCATGGACATCGATCTGACCAGCAGAAAAGAGGCCGAAGAGGCCCTGCGGGGGCTCAAAGAGGCCGCGGAAGCCGCCAACCAGGCCAAGAGCGAATTTCTGGCCAACATGAGCCACGAGATCCGCACCCCCATCAACGGGGTCATGGGCATGCTCCAACTCATGGAAACCACCCCGCTTGACGCCGAACAGGTCAGCTACATCCGCATGGCCACAGAGGCCGCCAACCGCCTGACCAGGCTCCTGACAGACATCCTCGACCTCTCCAGGGTGGAGGCGGGCAAGATGGAGATTCGCGAGGCCCCCTTCAAGATTCAGGACATCATCGATTCCGTGTCCGGACTTTTCGCCGTCACGGCCAGGAACAAAGGCGTGGCTCTGGAATACAGGCTTGCCCCGGGCATGCCCGAAATTTTGTTCGGGGATGAACTGCGGGTACGCCAGGTGCTCTTCAACCTGGTGGGCAACGCGCTTAAATTCACGGAGCGCGGCAGGGTCGTCATGGAACTCACGACCCTGTCCACAAAGGACGAAGACAGCTGCCTGGTGCATTTTTGCGTCACGGATACGGGCATCGGCATCGCCGAAGACAGGCTGCGGGAGATCTTCGAACCGTTCAGGCAGGTCGAAAACTCCTTCACCCGCAGTTACCAGGGCGCAGGCCTGGGCCTGTCCATCGTGCACAGGCTGGTCGACCTCATGGACGGGACCATCAGCATAGAGAGCATCCCCGGCGAAGGCACGAGCGTGCATGTCGTCCTGCCCTTCCGGACAATCAAGGTGAATTCGTCAACCGACGCTAGCCAATCGCCCGGCGACAGCGGCATCTGTTTGCACGTGCTTCTGGTCGAGGACGACCCGTCCAATCGGATTCCCACCCAAAAACTGCTGGAGAAGGCCGGGCACAAGGTCATTCTGGCCGAAAACGGCCAGCAGGCCCTTGATCTGCTTGCGACAAACGATATCGACTGCATCTTCATGGACGTGCAGATGCCCGTCATGAACGGAGTCGAAGCGACACGCATCATCCGCGCTTCCACCACTCTGGGCGCTAAAAAAAGTATCCCCATCATCGCCCTGACGGCCTATGCAATGACCGGAGACAAGGAAGCCTTCCTGGCCGCCGGAATGAACGGATATATCGCCAAACCGGCGACCCTTGAGGAAATGACACGGGTCATGCGGGAAGCCATGGGCGAAGAAGCCACTGGTGACGCAGCCCGCGCGCGGTATCCGTCCTCCACTTTTGATTTGCCCTAACCGTGCTTCATATCTATGAAGCGACCCATGTCAAAAAAACTTTTCACCAGCCTGCGCTCCCGTGCGATTATCACTCTCACGGCTATTTTCATGGCCATGGGCGTCGGTTGTGTACTTCTAGTGGGGCTGATCATCTCCGAACGCCTCGACACTTTCGAACGCGATCTGGCCGCCGCCAATATACGCCGTGCGCGGAACGCGCTGCAGCAGGACATGCACCGTATCGACAACCTGCTCAAAGACTGGGC
>JAWLHW010000097.1:0-8816 GCA_041690155.1 Desulfomicrobium sp.
CTCAAGGCCGAAGGCGCGAGGCTCGGCTTTGACATCCCTGCATTCCGGAGCCAGGGGCAAGGCCCCTATCCCCTGCGGCAGACGCCCCGCACAATATTTCTTGATGTACCCTGCTCGGGCCTCGGCGTTCTGTCGCGGCGGCCCGACATCAAATGGAAGCGCACCGCCGCCGACTGCGCCGGGCTCGTCAAACTGCAGCGGGAAATCCTGCATGCGGCGGCAGCCCTTTTGCCGCCTGGAGGATGTCTGGCCTACGTGACCTGCACCTTGAATCCAGAAGAAAACGAACAGCAGATCGAGGGATTCACGCGTGACCACCCCGAGTTCGCGTGCCTGCGCCATAGCCAGAGCGATCCTGCGGAAGGGCTGGGAGAATTTTTCTACGGCGCCGTGCTGCGCAAAAGCTGAGCGCCATCCTTTCCAGATGGCCCACTTCGGTAGCGCGCCCCCCGCACAACAAATCACAGGAATGTACAGACATGGAAGTCAAAGACAGCAACGGCACACCGCTCAAGGCAGGCGACTCGGTGCAGGTCATCAAGGACCTGAAGGTGAAGGGCTCTTCCGTCACGCTCAAACGCGGCACGCTAATCAAGAACATCCGTCTCTCGGACAGCGAGGACGTGATCGAATGCAATGCGGACAAGGTCAAAGGACTGGTGCTCAAGACCTGCTTTCTGAAAAAGGCCTGACTCCGGCAACCGCCGTGGACAAAAACCGGACATCGCCGAACCGTTCCTATTCCTTGGCTGCCGCCCGGCGATGGAATTCCTTGACCAGGATCTTTTCCAGGCATTCTCTGCAGATATCGGTATTATTGCTGTGCTGGAGCTTCATCTCGATGATCGGATTCAGCTTGCCCAATTGTCCGCCCAGGCGGGTCAGGTTGGCCGGATCCTCGATGACCAGGGTATAGCGCTCCTCGTAGATCCCATCCTTGAGGCCCTGGATCTCCACACTGCAGATGTCACAGAATCTCTTGATCATCCCTTCCCTCCTTGGGTGGCGCCCCGGTAACGGGCGACGCGTTCAGTAAGGCATGGATCCCCGCCTTTGCGAGGATGACGTCACAATATGCGGTCATGCCTTTTCCCGCAGATGGATAAGCGGCTGACGTGACACAAGTCACCCAGATCATCCCCGCGAACGTGTGCCCAGCATGGGTAGGCGGAGATCCACGCCTTTCTCTGAGTACCCCTCTGCAACCGCCTCAAACCTGAAGCGTCCCCCGGTACTCGTCCCAGGAACCGATCCCCAGCGACTCGGCCAGCACCCGCACCTCTTCCACCAGACGAAAGGCGTTGTCCGGACGCATGAAGTTGTACGTCCCGATCTGCACCGCGTGCGCCCCCACCAGGATGAACTCCAGCACGTCCTCGGCGCTGACGATGCCGCCCATGCCGATGACCGGCACGTTTACGGCCTGCACGACCTGGTGCACCATGCGCAAGGCCACTGGCTTGATGGCCGGGCCCGAAAGCCCGCCGACCACGTTGGCCAGGCGGCTTTTGCGCTTGCGGATATCCACGGACATGCCCGCGAGCGTGTTGATGAGCGAGAGCATGTCCGCCCCCGCATCCACGGCTGCCTTGGCAATGACGCGCACGTCGGTCACGTTGGGGCTGAGCTTGACGATGACCGGCTTGTCCCCGGCCCGCTTCTTCACCGCGCCGACTACCTGCGCGGCCATGTGCGGGTCCTGGCCGAACTGGACGCCGCCCTCGCGCACATTGGGGCACGAGATGTTGACCTCAAGGGCCGCGATCTTGTCCTCGCTCGAAAAAATCCCGGCCAGTTCGCCAAAATCCTCGGCAGTCTGGGCGTAGAGGTTGGCGATGAGCGTCGCTCCGGCCGGGATGTAGGGCAGTTTCTCTTTTAAAAACTTCTCGACGCCCACGTTCTGCAGACCGATGGCGTTGAGCATGCCGCAGGGCGTCTCGGCGATGCGCGGCATGGGGTTGCCTTCGCGCGGTTCCAGAGAAATGCCCTTCAGGCAAATCCCGCCCAATGCGGACAGATCGCCGTAGCGCATGAACTCCATGCCGTACCCAAAGGTACCCGAAGCGGTGATGATCGGATTTTTAAGCGTCAGGGGTCCCAGCTGTACTGATTGATCCATGATTATACCCCCAGCTCGATGTCGCGCACGTCAAAGACGGGGCCTTGCACGCAACTTTGTACATACTCCCCCCCTACGGTCTTGCAGACGCAGCCAAGACACGCCCCGACACCGCAGCCCATGCGATTTTCCAGAGAAATCTGACCATCCGTGCCATGCAGGAGACAGTATTTTTGCACGACTTTGAGCATGGGCTCAGGTCCGCAGGCCAGCACCTGCCCAACCCCGGCCAGGGCCTTGATGCGTTCCGAGAGCACCGTCTCAAAGGCGGCGATATCGGGCATAGTCTTTTGCTGCATGGCCTCGCTTTTGATATGGGCCGCGATCTCGGCGTACGGATAATGCTCAAGGTCCAGGCGGTGCCCGAAGAGCATGGACAGGTTGTCCGTTTTTTCGCGCCGGGCCAGCATGACAAAGGGAGCGATGCCAACCCCGCCGGCCAGGATCAGGTTGGGCCTGGACTCGTCGATGCGGAACCAGCGTCCAAGCGGCCCCCAGACCGTGACTTTCTGTCCGGGCGTGAGCCCAGCGAGCTTGCGCGTGCCGCGCCCCACGGTCTGAAAAATGATACGCAGCCCCTCGTCCGATACGTCGCAGACGGAAAAAGGCCGGGCCCAGACCAGCTCCGCGTCCCAGTGAACAGGCCGGATCATGACGAACTGTCCGGGCTTGCAGGTCCAGCCCGGCGCAGAGAGAACAAGGTCGACAAGCGAGGGATCGCTTCCGGGCTTACAGGAGATAACCTCCAGATCCCGGCATGGTGATTTACTGTCATTCATATGAAATTCCCGGACGCATGTCCTGGCTCAGGGGTGACGGGTGGAGTCTCGCCCACCATACGCGCCAGTTCGGCCTGACGCTCGGCAGGGGAGAGGCTTGCGCACAAGGTATAGGTCACGCCGTCGTGAACCTCCTTGCGGATGGCGAAATGTTCATCGGCCAAGCGGGCCAGCTGCGGCCAGTGGGTAATGAGGATGACCTGCTGGCGCTCGGACAGCAGGCGGATGCGCTCGGCGACCTTGATCAGGGTTTGCCCCCCTATGCCCGAATCGACTTCGTCGAAAAGCAGGGCCGGAAGTTGCTCTCGGGTGCGCAGGCTGACCACGGCCAGCAGAAAGCGCGACAGCTCGCCGCCCGAGGCGATGCGGTCAAGAGGCTGCGCATCGAGGCCCGGGTTGGGCACCCATAAAAATCGGGGCCGAAGCTCGTCAATGCCCGCGTGGATGGTCAGGGCGCGAAAATCCACCAGCACGCGCAAATGCTCTGAAAAACCCAGATTGACGAGTTCGTTCTTAAGACCGGCGGTCAGGTCGACCGAGGCCTCTTCCCGCGCGGAGTTCAGCGCCGTCGTGGCCTGAGCCAGTACTCCGGCGGCCAGGGCCTCGTCCTTTTCCAGGCGCTTGAGGGCAAGCCCGCTTTCGTCCAGAAAGGACAAATTCTCTTCGATTTCCTCACCGAGCGCCACAATGGAATCCAGGGACCGCTTCAGCTTGCGCTGCAGCTGTTGCAGCTCCCACAGGCGCTTCTCCACTTTTTCGGCATCGAAATTTGCGTTCTGGTGCGAACCAAGGGCGCGCAGGTCGCGCGTCATGTCGGACAGGCCATCGCGGAACCGCCCAACCTCTTTGGCATGCTCGCCAAAACCCTCGTCCGCTTCGCCAAGTCCGGCCAGAGCCCTTTCCAGGGAGGTCAGCGTGTCCTGCAGCCCGTTCTCGCCCAGCAGCAGCCCCTGGGCCTCGTCGGCCAGTGCGTGGGTTTTCTCGGCCTGGCGGGAAGCATCGCGCAGCTGCAACAACTCCTCTTCCTCGCCGGGGCGTGGATCCACCTTGCGGATCTCGGCCAATTGAAATTCAAGAAATTCCCGCCGATCCAGCAGTCCGGCCATGCGCAGTTGCACCTCGGCCTTGCTTGCCAGGATGGCCTGCAAGGCCTCGCGGGACTCGCGCTGGGCGACAAGGGTCTGCGGATCCGCCAGAAACGCATCCAGAATCTCGACATGGTGCTCGGGTGAAAGCAGGCGCTGCTGCCCATGCTGGCTGGTGTGCATCAGAAGCCGGGGTCGCAGTTCGGCCAGGCGTTCCTGGGAACCAAGATCGTCGTTGATGAAGAGACGGCTGCGGCCGGTCTTGGCGGAAAGTTCGCGCCGAAGAAAGAGCTCTTCGCCATCCAGCTGGAATACGGCTTCGACCAGGGCTTTTTCGCGGCCTGGCCGGACCAGGTCGGCGGCAATGCGCTCGCCGAGAATGAAATCCAGGGCGCGCAGGATGAAAGACTTGCCCGCGCCGGATTCGCCCGTGAGCACGTTCAACCCCGGGCAAAATTCAAGCTCCACATCATCGATGAGGGCCAGATTCCGAATGCGCAGTGTTTCGAGCATATCCGCCTTGTGCTTATGTTGCGTGCGTTGCCGAAACCAGTGCGGACTCCAGCATATCCCTGATCCGTCCGGACTGGTCATGGGCTTCGAGCCTGCGCCAGAATCGGGTCTCCTCTCCCTGGCGCAGGGCTTCATCCCGGGCGAAGAGCAGCTCTTCCAGCCCCTGCCGCACCCTGAACGCACGGCAATCGGCCGCTCCGAGTTCCAGAGTCAGCCGCCAGTTCTTGCGTTCACGCAGTGAAAGATAGGACATGGCCTTGAGCCGCAGGCCGTCCCATCCGCTGTCGCGGGCAAGGATTCTGGCCATCTCTCTGTACACGTCCATGTTCTGCGGCTCGAATTCGCTGGCCAGCACCAGGCATTCCAGGCTTGATGCCGGCAGGTGCTTTTTGGGATTGTACACGAACCCGGGCCTGAAAACCTGCCTGCAACGTTGTAGCTCCCTGGCCCAGGCAAGGCAAATTAAAAGCGGCGTGCTTCCCGGGTCCGGAGCCGAAGGGGCGCAGTGACGCTTGTGCCGCAGAAAGAAAAGGCGCGACAGGCGCACGTCCTCGAAGTGAAGCGCACCCATGCCGCCCGCCAGATTGACTTCAAGCGAGGCTTCATATTGCCCTTTCTCCGCCACCGGCACAACCAGACGCATGTACTCGTCTCGCCCGAGCCTGGCCCGCAGACGAAGCAGCACAGCCAGGACCTCTTCAGTCACGGGCAGGGCGGAAAGGCCCTTGGCCAGAACGTGGGCGTCCATGTCCAGCCGCCCGGCCTCCCAGAGATGATACAGGGTTAGCCACCAGGCTGCCCGCGCATCGGCGCCCCTGGCGGCCTGGCCGGAAATATCCCCGGCTGCGCTCAGCAGGGTCGCGGCACGATGCTCCGGCAGATGCTCGCGCTTGACCCGCTCCCGGGCTCGCAGGCCCATGCTCCGGGCCAGCAGATCTTCCGAACGCAACCGCCTGACCCAGTAGGCAAGCTCCGCACCGTCGCGGTACACGGCCACCTCCTCGCCCGGGACAAACAGGTCCTCAAGGCCGGGAGTGACCGGATTGATCACCGCGCATCCGCATGAAGCCGCTTCGAACAGACGAAAATTCACTTCACCGAAAATGGACTCGTTGGGCACGATCCGGCTGTGGTCATAAAAATCGAGCATGGACGCAAAACCCAGCTCCGCGTGCGCCTCAAGAGGCCCCAACTCTTTCAGCCAGTCCAGAAACCACCCCCGGACCGGCCTCTCCGGGGTGACCCGACCGACAAACCCCAAGCCTGTGCGCCGCTCGTCCCAGGCCGCAAGGGCCCGCTGCGAGCCATACCAGGGCAGCCACCGGGTTCGGGCTATGCCCCGCTCCCTGAACCAGGGTTGCCAATGCTGCTGGGTTGTGCAGAACAGATCGAAAAGGCGGGCGTAATACTGATGCCAGAAGCTGTTCAAATGCGTGTCTATGGACCAGAAAACCTTGGGGCAGGCAAAAACTTCGAGATCGGCGATGAGGGTCCGGGGGCCAAGGGATTCCTGCTGGATAAGCAGGTCGGGGACAAAATCCCCCACAAGTGGAGCAAGGCGCACGATGCCCGCTCCCGGACGCAGGTCCAGCACGTTGTGTCCAAGGCCGGTCAGGGCTGCGCACAGGCTTGAACTCACGCAGACGATGTTCATGACACGTCTACCGGCTGCCCCGCATTTTCGAAAAGTGCGGCAAAGGCGGGAGTCTGCCGCAATGCGGACCACTCAGCGGCGGCCATCAGCCGTCCCTGATCGAGGATGAGGCCATGGGTCAGCAGCTCGTCCATGTATTCCGGAGAATGGGTGGCCAGCACCAGAGTGCGCCCCTGGGCGGCCCAATGCCGCAGCAGCTCGACCATGCGTGACTGCCAGGACGCGTCGAGACCGGAAAAAGGTTCGTCCAGGACCAAAAGATCCGGGACATGCACAACGGCGCGGGCCAGCATGACCTGCCGCGCCTGACCGTAGGAGAGGGAACCCAGCGGCCGATCCAGCCAATCCTCCATGCCCCAGGCTCTGGCCAGCTCTTCGGCCTTGCTGATCTGCGTTTCTGAAAGGCCGCGATGCACGCCAAGGCCGTCGCACAGGCCCGAAAGAAGCACGTCGCGGCAGGTGGCTTTGGGCTCGATGCGTTCCCCGATCCAGGGAGCCAGGATGCCTATGCGGCCACGGACCTGCCTCATGCGCGTAAGCCCCGCCTGCCCGAACCATCTCGCCTCTCCGCCCGGCCAGGGCCGGCGGTATCCGGTGATGAGCTGCAGCAGAGTCGACTTGCCTCCGCCGTTGTGTCCGAGCACGCCCCAGCATTCACCGGCACGAAGCGTCCAGCTCAGGTTGTCCACGGCTGCGCGGCCTTCCATGACCACGGTGCACGACTCAAGTTCGACCACGGTTTCGGGCCGGACCGACGAGGCCTGTTCCTGCGGCAGCTCCAGGGCGCCGGGGCGCACCTGCGCCGGCCGATCAACGATCCGTCCGTGCTCCAGATAAATCCGCCCTCGGACCTCTTCGGGCACGGGCAGCAAGCCGTGCCCGCTGACCAGGAGGCGGGTGCCGCCCGTGGCCGCGATGCGGTTCAGTGCGTCAAGCAGTTTGAGCTGCCCTTGCCGGTCCAGCCCCTGGGTCAGTTCATCAACGGCGAGAAGTTTGGGAGAAGCAATGAGCGCCCGGGCCAGAAGCGCGCGTTTGGCCTGGCCCGTGGACACCGCGCGCATGGGACGATCAAGGACCAGCCCCAGGCCCATTTCAAGGCCCAGGGTGCGAGCCTTTTCGCGTTCGGCCTCGGCTGGCTCGTGATAAAGAAAGGGGGTATTGTGCAGCCCGGCGCAGATGATCTCCCAGACCGGCACGCGCAGATCATGGCGCAGATACCAGTCCGCCATGGAGGGCGTGACCAGGCGCACATGTGGGCGTATACCGATGGGCGAGGACGATTCTTCCCCGAAGAGCCGGTAAATGCGCTGGCCGCCGCTTCGCTGCGAAGGCCACAGTTCGCCGACCAGCAGGCGCAACAGAGTGGTCTTGCCGGCACCGTTGTCGCCGAGCACGGCAAAATGCTCACGTCCACAAATGGTCAGGTTCAGGTCATGCAGGATGCGGGCTGTGCCCAAATCCACGTCGACGTGCCGAAGATGAATTTCAAGACTGTCCATGCTTCCTCTGGCTGCGGGCAAATAAACCGGGAGGCCCCCGGACCGGAGGACAGTACTAGCGTTGCAGCAGCTCCATGTCGATAGTCAGGTCAATGGTTTCGCCCATGATTCCCATCTGGGTCCATTTTTCGGAACCCACGTGGAAATCCAGACGATTGATGGAAAACGCGGCATGCAGGCCAAGCACTCTGACGCCGGGCATCTTGTCCTTGAAGGGATGGTCGACGACGCCGAGCACCTGCAAGGGAACCCGGACCTCGGCGGTCACGTCACGAATGGTCAGATCTCCGGTCACGACAAGGATATCTCCGTCTTCACGGACCACTTTTTTGGAAGAAAAAATCATCCGGGGCGACCGCTCCACATCCAAAAAGTCGGGGCTGCGCAAATGCTCGTCACGGGCGGGCACGCCGGTATGGACACTTGAGCTATCAATCAGAAAATAGAACTGACTCTGCTCTGGCATCGCGGCATTGAATTCCACCTGGCCGGAAAAACGGCTGAAAACACCCGGCACATACCCCACGACATGGCGAATCCGAAACCCGATGGAAGAATGCTCCATATCGATTTCCCATTGCCCGGAGGCCTTCTCGGCAGCTACGAGCACCCCCGGTGCCAAAATGCAAAAAAACGTAAACACAACTATCTTCAAAAAATATCGCATCAAAAACTTCTCCGCTAAGGTTGCGACAGGCCAAATTCCGTCAACAGAAAAAAGCCCGCCCCGGCCGCTTGTCGCCTTCAGATCACTGTTACCAGAAAGCCCATAAAGCCGGATTTGTCAGGCCCCCCTATCAGGGTCGAACCCTTTAGGCCATACTTCAGCGTATGACAATTTTTCCTGTTGACAGCCAATGACGAATGTATCAAAAGGCGGCTTCGCGTTGTGGGGCTGTAGCTCAGCTGGGAGAGCGCTTGAATGGCATTCAAGAGGTCCGCGGTTCGATCCCGCGTAGCTCCACCACTTAAACGCTTGAAAAAACAAAAAGTTTACTTGAATGCCGCTGAAAAGCCGCCCTTTTGGGCGGCTTTTTTGTTTTCTTCGCCAGACGAAATTGTTTGATTGCTACATATCTGCATATATACGACTTCTTCCGTCTGCTTTTGCCCGATAAAGAAGCTTATCCGCGCGATCTACGCACGCATCAACATCTTCTCCTTCTC
>JAWLHW010000098.1:0-8774 GCA_041690155.1 Desulfomicrobium sp.
GAAAAAACCGAATTTCCCTTGCAAGATGGCGGGGCACGTCTTAGTTTCCGGCATCATATCAATATCATTGAGGCCAAGCACGCATGAATGATCCCAAGGTAGCATTACCCGTTCCCGCTCCCCAGTCAGCCGCCAAGCCGCGACCGACGATCACCGCCCAGATCAACCCCTCGCAGGTCTATTTCACCCCGCCGCTGGTGGGCTGTTTGTCCGTGGTGTCCCGCCTGCAAGGACGGCCCGTCAGTTCCACGGCTCTGGAGGCGGGGCTGCCGCGCACCCAGGAAGGTATGACCCCATACGCGGTGATCCGTGCGGCGCGGCGTGAGGGTATTGACGCCCAGATCACGCACAAGCCGGTCATTGATAAAATCTCCCCGCTGAATCTGCCCTGCATCCTGCTCATGCAGGACGGGTCGGCCTGCGTGCTGGTCAGCGTGGCGTCGGGCACGGCCCGTGTTATCACGCCGGAGAACCCTGACGCGCCCTTTGACACCCCGGTCGAAAAGCTAAAAGAAACCTACTCCGGACACGCCGTCTTCGCCCGCCCCAAAGCCAGCCTGGACGGCAGGACCGAAGGGCTCAAGATCTTCAACACCAAGCAGTGGTTCTGGGGCACCATTTTTCATTTCCTGCCCATTTACCGGCACGTCATCCTGGCCACGATCTTCATCAATCTGCTGGCCATCGCCTCGCCTCTTTTCACCATGAACGTGTACGACCGGGTCGTGCCCAACAACGCGCTCGAGACCTTATGGGTGCTGGCCGTTGGTGTCGGTATCGCCTTTTTTTTCGATTTTGCGCTCAGGAACCTGCGCGGCTATTTCGTGGACGTGGCCGGCCGCAATTCCGACATTCTGGTGGCCAGCAAGCTCATGAGCCACATCCTGTCCATCCGGCTCGACCACAAACCCGAATCCACGGGGGCGCTGGTCAACAACATGCGCGAATTCGACTCCCTGCGAGAATTCTTCAGCTCCACCACCCTGCTTGCGCTGGTGGACCTGCCTTTCCTGGTCCTGTTCATAACCATCATCTTCTACATCGGCGGCCCCATAGCCATTGTTCCGGCCGTGATCGCGCCCATAGTCATCCTGGTCGGCATCATCATGCAGGGCCCCCTGAAGCGCGCCATCGAGGGCGGTTACAAGGAATCGACCCAGAAAAATGCGCTGCTGGTGGAGACCGTAAGCGGCCTTGAGACCATCAAGACCAGCCGGGCCGAAGGCTCCATGCTCGGCCGCTGGGAGAATATCGTCGGCATGGGCGCCAAATCGTCCATCCGCTCCAAGTCGCTCAGCACCTTCTCTTTGAGTTTCACTCAGTTCGCATCCCAGATCGTCTACGCCGGGGTCATCATCTGGGGCGTGTATCGCATCTCCGAAGGCGCGATGACCATGGGCGGACTCATCGCCTGCTCCATCCTCGTCGGCCGGGCCATGGCTCCGCTGGGCGCAGTGGCGGCCATGCTGACCCGCCTGCAGCAGAGCCGCATGGCGCTCAAAAACCTGGACCTGCTCATGCAGATTCCAAGCGAGCGCCCCGATGACGTCCAGCATCCGGAACATCAGGACCTGCGCTCCACCATCACCTTCGAGGACGTCAGTTTCAAATACCCCAGCGCCCTGACCAACGCCCTGTCCCACATCGATCTGCACATCGCTCAGGGCGAGCGCGTGGCCATCATCGGCAAGATGGGCTCAGGCAAGACCACGCTTGGCAAGCTGATCAACGGCCTTTACGAACCGCAGAAAGGGGCGGTGAAGATCGGGGGCCTCGATATTCGCCAGATCGATCCGGCCGAATTGCGGGCCAAGATCGGCTACATGGCCCAGGACAATTTTCTGTTCCATGGCACCGTGCGCGAGAACATCACTCTTGGCGCGCCCCACGTCAGCGACCAGGCGTTGCTGCGCGCCGCGACCATCGCCGGAGTCACCGACTTCATCAAAAGCAACCCTGCCGGCTTCAACCTGCAAGTCGGAGAACGCGGACTGGCCCTGTCCGGCGGGCAGCGTCAGGCCATCACCATCGCCCGCACCCTGCTCCTGGACCCCGACATCGTCATCCTGGACGAACCCAGCAGCTCCATGGACGTGGGGGTGGAAGCCGTGCTCAAGCTTCGTCTCTCCTCGGCCCTGAAAGGCAAAACCCTCATCCTCATCACCCACAGACCGAGCCTGTTGTCCCTGGCCACACGGGTCATTGCCCTCGAAGGCGGGTCAGTCATAGCCGATGGACCACGCAACGATGTTCTGGCTGAACTGCAAAAGCGCGGTAACGGAGCCAAAAATGCGTAATCAAGTATACTCCGAATCAGATCTTGAATACATGAGCGTGGTCGACGCGGCCATGTATCGCCGGGGGCACCGCTGGGCCTACGCGCTTTCCATAACCATCTGCCTGCTCCTTGCCTCGCTTCTGGTCTGGACCCACTACGCCATCCTTGACGAAGTCACGCGCGGCATGGGCCAGGTCATCCCTTCCCAGCGGGTGCAGATCATCCAGAACCTCGAAGGCGGCATTTTGGTGGAAACCCTGGTGCGAGAAAACCAGATCGTGGAAAAAGGTGACATTCTGGCCCGGATCAGTAACGAAATGGCCCAAAGCACCCTGAAGGACACGGCCAGTCAGGCCCTGGAGCATCAGGCCGCCATCGCCCGCCTCAAGGCCGAATCCTCGGGCACGGAGCCCGTGTTTTCCGAAGAACTTCAGACCAAGGCCCCAAAAGTGGTGAGTGACCAATTGGCCATCTACCGGGCTCGCATGGACCAGCTGACCCAGGAGATGAATGTCCTGCGCAGCCAGCACACCCAGCGCCTGCAGGAGGCCAGGGAAATGAGCATCCGCCGCAACCAGGCGGCCCAGGACCTGAAGCTGGTCCAGGAGCAATTGGCCATTGCCAAGCCGCTCATGGAAAAGAACGTGTATCCCCGGGTCGAGTACATCTCCCTGGAGCGCACGCTCAGCTCGCTGCGCGGCGATCTGCAAAGCCTGAGCGTAGCCATTCCGCGCACGCAGCAGGCGGCCCAGGAAATAAAAGATCGTCAGGCCCAGCGCATGGCCGAGTTCAAAGCCACGGCCCTGCAGGAGATGAACCAGCATCAGGTGGATCTCAATTCCAAGCTGCACGCCCTGTCCGCCGGGCAGGACCGTGTCACGCGTACGGACGTGCGCAGCCCGGTACGCGGCACCGTCAAACAGGTCATCCTGAACACCGTGGGCGGCGTGGTCAAACCGGGCGAGCCCATCCTTGAGATCATTCCCCTGGACGACAGCCTGCTCATCGAAGCCAACATCAAGCCCGCAGACATCGCCTTTCTGCACCCAGGTCAAAAGGCCATGATCAAGATCACGGCTTACGATTTCTCCATCTACGGAGGGCTCGAAGGTTCCGTCGAGCAGATCAGCGGCGACACCATCGAAGACCAGAAGGGCGAGAGCTTCTACAAGGTCAAACTGCGCACCCAGGCCGCAGCCATCGTCTATCGCGGGGAAAAGCTCCCGATCATCCCGGGCATGACCGCCAGCGTGGACATCCTGACCGGCAAGAAAAGCGTGCTCGACTATCTCTTGAAACCCATTCTCAAGGCCAAGGAGAACGCCTTGAGGGAGCGTTGACCTATTGAGATGGACCGTCTCCACGTCCCTTTTGCTGCTTGCGGCGGCACTGTGCTTTCCAAGCGACTTCGCAGCAATGGGGACCGGAGACGCGCCGATACAAAACCAGACGGCTCAGACTCAGCAAGCGCACGCAGACACGAACGCCAGCACGGCGCTCTCTGCCCGGTCAGAGCCAGATCAGGACACCGCGACGACCACATGGCCTCAAAAACCGAAAACGGATATTCAGCCGGACCAAAAACAGGACCTGAATGCGGGGGCACGCGTTCAGCCGGAACAAAGCCAGGAACCGGACACGCAGGCAAGCGTCGCTACGGAGCAGGCCCAGAGCCCAGAAACGGACGAAGTGTTAACACAAGGCCAGAATTTAAACGCGCTGACGGATGCCCAGGCACAGCAGAATCAGGATTCCTCGACGCAACGGGCTGCCCTGCCGGTATGGCGCCAGGGCGCCCAGACGCAGCCCGCAGCGCCTTTGGAGCAGGCCCGGAGCGCTGGCAAGGACAACCAGCCGCTGCGACTTTTTCAAAGCGCGGCCTTTCGCGGCAATTTCGACGCCCTGCCCAAATGGAAACGGGTTCTGTCCAAGGTCAAAAGAGAGATACAGACGCTGAACAGCTGCGCTTCAGCCAAGGACTGCCCTCCCGGCGCGACCAGCTGGCAGCGCATCATGAAACAGGCCAGAGGCAAGGAGCGCATGGAACAGCTCAAGATGGTCAACTCCTTTTTCAACAAATGGCCCTACCGCCTGGACCAGGACGCTTACGGAGTTTCGGACTGGTGGGCCACGCCCCAGGAATTCCTGAAAATTTCCGGAGATTGCGAGGATTACGCCATCATCAAGTACTTTGCCCTGCGGGAGCTCGGCTTTTCGCAGGCAGAGCTGCGCATCGTCGTGGTCAAAGACCGCATCAGAGGCATCGCACACGCTGTTCTGGCAGTATTTACGCATGGAGATGCCTACATCCTGAACAACATCTCCGACGCACTTTTCACGCACGGCAAATACAGACACTACATCCCGCAATACTCCTTGAACGAGGAGCACCGGTGGTCACACATCCCTGTAGTGAACTAAACTTAACGGAGAAGGGAATATGACAGCATCAAGCAGCAAAGCAGCTCTGCCTTCCATGGACAAGAACAGGTCAGAACTGATCATGGGGATCGCCATCATCTCCCTGATCATCGTGGCCCTTTTGACCTGGGTGGGCTGGAGCGTCCGGGCCAAGCAGGGAGAGCTGCACGAACAGATCCGGGGCAGACTCGAATTGCTGGCCACCAGCCGCACGGAAGTCCTCTCGGCGTGGCTTTCGGGCCTGGTCGAGCAGACGGACAAGCTCATCTCCTCGGACCTGTTTCGGCTTTATGCCACGGACATGGATCTCATCGACGCGGATCCGAGCTTTCTCATCACGGGCATCATCCCCGAAGGGGAATCCTATGATCAGATGGCCCAACTGACCGACCAGTTTCCGCTCATGCATCAGACCTTCGCGGACTTCACGGTCTTCGCGGGCTTCCTGTCCGGCCGCATCGTGCATCGCAGCGGACAATCCTACATCGGTTCCGACTCGCGAGTCACCCCGCTCACACCGAGCCAGACGGCGCTGATCAAAAAAACCTTCGCCTACCCCATGCCCCACTTCTCGCCCCTGCGGCAGACAGACAACGGCCTGGTCATCGACATGTGCGTGCCGATCTTTTCCACGGCCGAAGAAAACGGCGAAAAGAAGGCCGTGGCCGTGGCCATGCTGACCAAGAGCGCCGGCACGACCATCACCTCGCTGCTGTCCAACACCCCCCTCTCCGCCAGCGGAGAACGGACCCGGATCATGCAGATGACCGAGGCTGGCTTTCAGGAGATCGTGCCATGGAGCCCCGGCGGGATCGCACCCCTTGCCTCGCCGCCGGAGCTGGATTCGGGACAGCGCCTTGGCTTTGACAAGCGCAACAGTCTGGGCGGCCAGACACCCGTCTTTTCGCTGGGCGTGAAAGTCCCCGATCTCGATCTTTGGGTCGTACAGGAAGTGGATACCCGGAGCGCAACCCAAGGATTGCAGGAATACACCCGCATATCCCTGCTCATCGCGGGCCTCATCGCCATGGTCACAAGCCTTCTCTTCGGTGCCATCTGGTGGCGAACCATCGGCCAGAGCCACAAACGCATCGCCGGCAGATTTCAGACCCTGGCTCAGGAGCTGGAACAGCAGCGCAACTTCCTGGATTCCATCAACGACTCCATCCCGGATTTCATCGCCGTTAAAAACCTGAGCGGCAACTACACCTACGCCAATCCGGCTTTGGCCGAAGGCGTGGGCCGACCCGAAGACGAGGTGCTTGGCCTGGACGATGTCGCCTTGTTCGGTTTCGACACTGGCAAGCGCCTGGAGCAGTCCGACGCCCAGACCCTGCAGACCGGAAAACCTGTGACCGTCACCGAACGCATTTTTCTGAAATCAAGGGAGCACCATTTCCAGATCACCAAGGTCACCTTGAAAGGCGACCTGCACACCCCGCAGGGCATTGTCTCCGTATTCAGGGACATCACCGCCATGGTACAGGCCGAGGATCGCAAGCGCCAGGCCATCTCCCAAACCGTGGAAGCCCTGGTCAAGGCCATTGAGTTCACCGACCCCTACCTGGCCGGACATTCCCTGCTGATGCGCGATGTGTCGTCCCTGCTGGCCGAAAGCCTCAACCTTTCCGCCGAAGACAAGTCCACGGTGGAGATCGCCTCCAATCTGTCCCAGATCGGCAAGATGTTCATCGACAAGGCGATCCTGACCAAGGTCGAACAACTCACCGAAGAAGAAAAGGAGCTGGTGCAGAAGCATGTCGACCATGCGGCGGACATTCTGCGCCAGATCGACTTCGAACTTCCGGTGTTCGAGGCTATCTATCAGATGAACGAACGCCTTGACGGCAGCGGCTATCCCAAGGGCCTCCACGACGAGGAAATCAGCATTCAGGCCAGGGTCTTAAGCGTGGCCAACAGCTTTTGCGCCATGATCCGCCCCCGGGCCTACAGGCCGGCCATGAGCCCGGAGCAGGCTCTGGAAAACCTGCGTTCGGCAACACATAGCTACGACCTGCACATCGTCGAAGCCCTTGCCGCCGCCCTTGAAACTTCCCGCGGCAATAAACTGCTGGAAAAAGCGAACGAATAGATCTGCGCCACAACAGACAAAGCAAAGGCCCATGCGTTTTACGCGCGTGGGCCTTTTTTGTGTGAGTTGCGATTCGGGGTAAACGGCTGAAAAATCAGGCCTGGAGCTGATTGATCGTGCGAGCCAGCTGGTTGCCCAGAGACGTCTTGCGGGTAACTTCCTGCTCCACGGAGGCGATGCCCTTGATGACGGTGGAGTGCTTGCGATTGAAGCGCCGGCCGATATCCATCAGGGACAGCTCCGTGTGCTTGCGCGCAAGATAGAAGGCCGTGTTGCGGGCGAGGACCCGGTCGCGCTTGCGGCTCTTGGAGCGCAGGTCGTCAAAGCCGAACCCATAGGCCTGACAGACGAAGCTGATGATCTTGTCGAGATCTATGGAGGCGCTGTCGAGGTTGTAGTTCTGCAGAATCTCCCAGGCCAGATCCATGGTGATATCCATGTTCAGGAGTTTGGCCTTGAGGATGATGTTTTTCAGACAGCTCTCCAGCTGGCGGACATCGGTCTTGATCCTGCCAGCCAGAAGCTCGGCCACGCTGCCCGGCATGCTGACCTGCGAGGCCTGGGATTTGGCCTGGATGATACCCATACGAGTCTGGTAGTCGGGCTTGTCGATGACAGCCATGAACCCCTGCGCAAAACGGGACAGCAGGTTGGAGTCGATGTCGGACAGTTCGCGGGGCAGAAAGGTGCTGGTCATGACCACCCGGCGTCCCTGGTTCTGGAGGGATTTCAAGGTGTTCAACAGCTCATCCTGCATTTTTTCCTTACCCTGGAAAAAATGCACGTCTTCGAGCAGAAGCAGATCCACGTTGGATCTGAAGCGGGCCTTGAACTGCTCCACGGTCTTGGCCTTGATGGCCATGACCAGCTGCGAAGCGAACTCCTCCCCGCTCAGATAGCAGACCCGCAGGTGCTGCCGGTTGGTCTGCCGGGCGATCTCACTGCCGATGGCCTGGGCCAGATGCGTCTTGCCGAGGCCCGGGGCGGAACACAGGAAAAGTTGATCCGAACCCTGCACGTCCTGGCAGAAGCTGCGGGATGCGACATAAGCGAGATTGTTGCAGGGGCCGACAATAAAATCATCGAACTGGTGCCGCCAATTCTGCACGGTTTGCGTAGGCAGGGCATGAGCCATGGGCAGGCCCATCTGGCGGCTGACAATCTTTCTGGCGGGTGCGGGCTGAACCGGCGCGGGCGCAGGCGCTTCGGCCTGGGCGGAGCAGAGTTCTATGTTTGGCGCGAAGCCCAGAGTCTCGGCGGCCGCGTCCTTGATCTTGCCAAGCATGCGCTCCCTGACCCAGGTGCACACAAAGGAGTTGGGAGCACAGAGCACCAGAGTGTCGTTATCAAGACACCCCTGCAAGGGTTTGATCCAGAGCTGATAATGGCCCGGAGTGAGGTTCTTCTCAAGGGAGAGCGAAATGTGATGCCATGCGTCAATCATGGGAACGGTATCTAGCCAAGCGACAGCCCTGCGACAACTCCGGTTTAACCAGCCAGTCGCAACTTGGCCCAACTCTTTCTATACAGGACAACATGCTAAAATAATGAAGATTCCTTCTTATCCACGGCTTTTGTGGCTCTGACGCGAAGCTGTCATTGTCCCGCAAGACCGGGGCTCCCCAGTTGTCAACATTAAATTTTAAACACTTGATGAAAACTTTTTCACAGCGAATAAAAAATTATCTGCTATTTTCTGCTATTTTCTCGAAATTTTGATTTTGAGCCGTAAAGTCTTGAAAGTTCCGTCAGTTCCGACCACTGCCGGCAGAGATTAAATATATTATACTTAAATATTAGTATAAAATATTAGCTAAGGATCAAAATCCGTACGCCCTTGTCGCTAAAAAGAACTCGAGGCAGTATAAAAAAAGGACGAGAATGCTCCGAATTCTCTGCATCAGAAAGGCAAAACAGGGATTAGCTCTCCCTAGGGCTTGTTTCAAGCCATCCTACGATCTTGTCAGACAATTTCTCACATAC
>JAWLHW010000099.1:0-8773 GCA_041690155.1 Desulfomicrobium sp.
CCGGTGGATTCGCGTTCCTCCATGGACAATTCCAAGTTGACCGACCTGTTCCAGGTCCGCTTTCATTCCAGCAAGAGCGGGCGGCGGCGCGGCAGCCTGAATATTTTTCTGCCCTCAAGCCTGATCTCCGGCGGCGAGAGCCCCTGTTTTTATTGCGGACTGCGTTCGCATCCGCCCCGAAAATGTCCCACCAGGGTGCTGCAGCCCGGGAACGTGCAGGTTACGGACATGTCCCGCTTTGCCCGCATGGACCTTGATGCCTTGCCCGGCATTCTGGCAGGGCTTGAAAAGCAGGTTGCGCCGGACGTCATTCGCGGGCTGAACGGCTTGATGGGGGAAAAGACCGATACGGGCCTTGTTGTCAGGTCCATGCTCGAGGTCAACATGGTCTGCCAGTTACGCACCATGGCCTCTGTCTGGCGTGCCAAGGGCAAGGAGTGGCCGCGCGGAATCGAGGAGCAGCGGCCGCAAAGCGATGCGCAACTGTGGGAGGCCCTGGAGGCCATGCGCACGGGCAGCATGGAGCGGGCCATGGAGAAGCTCGATCATGTCGTGCTCAGTTCGCCCAAGAATTATCAGCCAAGGGTGCTGCTGGGCTTCATGGCCATGGAGCGCGACGAGTTCAAGCGGGCCATGGGGTTTTGGGAGGAAGCCGAGAGCCTGGCCTATACCAGTCTGCAGCGCTCCTACATTCAGCTCCTGCAAGGCCGCCTGCGGGAGGTCACGGGTGATTTTTCAGAAGCCATCCGCCTTTACGGGCGGGCGCTCGGAGAATCTCCGCGGTTCAGCCAGGCCCGCTACAGGCAGGCCGTCTGCCTGATCAAGTCCGGATACCTCAACGAGGCCCAGGCGCTCATACGCGAACTGATCAAGGACAATCCCGATTACTTCAGCACCGTGCTGCTCGACACCGAGCTTGAAGGAGGGCGCTCCCACCTGCTGAGCGATTTGTGGGAGATCTGGGACGATGCCAAGACCAGGTCCGGAGAGGTTATCGGCGCGGTGGAGCATCTGCCGGATCTGCTGGCCAAGTGGCTGCCCTCCGATCATGATGCCTACAACATGTTCCATGTGCGTATCGAGGATCTGAACTCCTATGCCGGGGTCAACAATTATGCCTCCCTGGCCAAGCTGCTGCGCGGCACCATCGCCATCCGGGCCGACATCCAGTCCCGGGTCAAGAAGGACATCCAGGGGCTTGCCAATCGCCGCTCGGCCATTCGGGAGCGGCTCAAGAAGATTCAGCGGGAGGCGTCCTGGTTTCCCTTTCCGTCGATGCTCGGGTCTTTCAACAAACTTTTCAATTCGTGCGGCGAAGGGGTGAGCCTCATTGGCCATCTTGACCTCTACGTTCCGGAAAAATTTCGGCAGGGGCATGAAGCCATGCGACAGGCCGAAGAAAATCTGGACAAGCTCGAAAAAAAGCTGCTGCTGCTGCAAGGCGTGCGAAACGGCATCCTTTTTCTGCTGCTGTCCGGCAAATATCTGCTCATCTTCGAGATCATCGCCCTCGTATTGGCAGGGGGCGTGTCCGTCGGGCTCTACTATCTGGTCCCGGATCAGGTCATCATGGGCCGCAGTCTGCGTCAGGACAGGTGGCTGATCCTCAATATCACGCTCATCTTTTTTTCCTTTCTCGCTTTTGTTGCAACGGCCATCAAGGCCGCCTCGCACTTCGAAACCTACAAGAACGAGATTTTGGACAAGGGGGATTGATGTTCTTCCGCACTCCTCATGTGTCCGTCGCCTTGCCCGCGATCCGGAACCTCGTGTTTTTGGCACGCCTTTTGTTCATTGCCTAGGATGCATACTCTGGTCATCAATTTGACCCGCTTCGGCGATCTGCTGCAGACCCAGCCTGTCTTCAGCGGATTGCGACGGCGGGGCGGCAGCGCGGGGCTGGTCTGTCTGGACTCTTTCAAGGGTGCGGCTGGTCTGCTGCGCGATGTGGATCAGGTCCAGGTCCTGCCCGGAGCACGACTTCTGGCGCAACTGGATCGGGGCTGGCCGCTGGCCGTGGAGGAATTGACCTCCTGGCTTGATCAGAAGCAGCACCCATCTTTTGACCAGATCGTGAACCTCACGCCAACCCTGTCCGCCCGCCTGCTGAGTCGCGCCATGCACGACGGGCAGATAAAGGGCTTTGGTCTCGATGACCATGGCTTTGGCGAGTATTCCACTCCCTGGGCGACTTTTCTGCAGGCGGCCTCCGCTCATCGCGGTTGCAGTCCTTTCAATCTGGTCGATCTGTTTCAGCGCGTGGCCGGTCTTGATCCGGGAGAATACCGGCTGCGCATGCCCCAGGCCCCGGCACTGGCGCGCGCAGACGAACTGCTTGGCGGCAAGAAGTCAGGGCGGGTGGCCTTTCAGCTTGGAGCCAGTCAGGATTACAGGCGCTGGCCTGTGGCCTCCTTTGTGCAGGCCGGCCGAGTGCTGTGGTCACAGACCGGGCGCGTGCCCGTGCTCCTGGGTACGGCATCCGAGAGCCATCTGGCGCGGGAATTCATGGATCTGGCCGACTACCCCTGCACGGACCTGACCGGCCAGACCGATCTGCCCACCCTGGCGGCGGTGCTGGCGCGCATGGACCTCCTGCTGACCAATGACACGGGCACCATGCATCTGGCGGCCGGGCTCGGCGTGCCGGTGGCGGCGGTGTTCCTGGCCACGGCTCAGCCCTTCGACACCGGGCCGTATCTGGAAGGCAGCCTGAGCCTGGAACCGGATCTGCCCTGCCATCCGTGTTCCTTCGGGGAGAAGTGTCCCCATGGGCTGGTTTGCCGTGATTCCATCGAGGGCGAGGCTGTCGGGGACATGCTGGCAGGATATCTGGATCTGGAATCCTGGAATGTTGCACCCGGATTCAAGGGACGGGTTTGGCAGGCCCGGCGCGATGAAGCCGGATTCATGGATCTTTTTTCCGTGTCCGGTCACGAGGAGCAGGATCGCAGCCGATGGATCAGGATTCAGCGCGAGGTTTATCGTCAATTTCTTGACCAGAAGCCGGGGGTGGGAAATTTTTCCTGGCCCGCGTCTGGTTCCGACTTCCGGGACGCCCTTGTGCGCGATCTTGAGCGCGGCGTCCTTATGCTGACCCTGGTCGAAGAGCAGGGGCGCGTTCTGGCGCTGCGTCCGGATGCGCCGATGAAGCCCAAATTTCTCGTCAACTGCCAGAATTTAGAAGACTTTTTTTCCAGCAGCCCGTCTTTTGGGATACTTGGTCCCATGTGGCGAATCCAGTCCAGAGCCGAGTCCGTGAGCATGCCGGCTTTCCTGGAATTGTGCGCTCGGTACCGCGGCCTGCTCGATGTTTTCAAGCGTCGGCTCATGCTGGCATGAATGTTGATTAGTTCGGGCATACGACACAATTATTCCCAGTAGGCGGAGGACAGGAAAATGATCATTATAGACGGTCAACAGAGTCGACTTGAGGTTCGTCATTTCGAAAACCTTGAGCAGATCATCGAAAAAGTCATGGAAGACGTACGCATGAACAGTCGTATCGTGACCGATGTTCTGGTCAACGATGAGGCCTTTTCGGAGATTTACCCTCATCAGGCCGAGGACATGGACGCCTCGCATATCAATCGGGTGGAAATTGTTTCCGTACCCACTTCGGAAATGGCGCAGGACATCACCCGTGAATTGTACAAGGTCGTGACCCTGATGGGAAAGGCCGGGCGGCAGGTCGCGGATTTCTTCCGTCAGGCCGATGACGACCAGGCTCTGGAGCTTTACGGCGACCTGCTGGAAGTGAACCGTGATTTTCTGAACATGGTTGGCGTGCTCCGCAATGAATTCGCCACGGACACGTCCGCGGAATTTGAAGCGTCGCTGTCGGATCTTTCATCCCTTTTCTCGGAGATGATTGAGATTCAGGAGAACGAGGACTGGATTCTGCTCGCGGATCTGCTTGAGTATGAATACCTGCCCGTGGTCGAGAAGACCAAGAACATGGTCGCCCGCTTGCGCGAGTCGGTCAGGGTTTCCGTCAGGAAGGAAAAAAATGGCTGAGTCACGCGACACCTACGAGCGCATCATGGCGCTTGGTCACGAAGAGCTGGGACTGCTCGCAAGCCAGGATATCGAACGTCTCGGGACGACGGTGCAGGAGCGGGAGACAGCCATCATGGCCTTCATGAACAGCGACATGGGCGAGCAGGACAAGGTTTTTCTGGAAAAACTCAAAAAAATTCAGGACATGAACGCGCACCTGCGTCATGAGGCCAGGGCCTTGCATCAGTCCTTGAAGGAAGAGCTTTTGAAGGTGCGTCAGGAGAACAAGCGTATCGGGGGCTACAAGAACGGTGCCCTGATCACGCCGCTTGGTCGCCATGCCTTGAGCCGCAAGGGTTGAGCCGAGTAAGCCGCTCCATTGACGGGGCGGCTACCTCATCCATATCACGCCCACCTGGCGGCCGGTGACCTTGTCCCTGCGGTAGGAAAAGAACTGCGTGGACGAGGCCGTGCACAGATCCAGGGAAAAGATGTTACCGGCGGGGATGCCCGCGCCAAGAAGCTGCTCGCGGGTCAGACTCCACAGATCCATGCAACGGGTGGCCGGGTTGAAGCCGGGCTTGAAATCCGGGCCCCATTCGGCCTCGAAATTTACGAATTCGCTCCTGCCCGGGCCTAGGCTCGGGCCGCGTACAGCCAGAACATCGCACGGATCAAGGCCGTAGGCCGCGCAGAACTCACGTACTCCGGCAGCGGGAAAGTTGACGGCGTTCCCCCGCCATCCGCAGTGCAGGGCGCCCACATGCCGTCCGCTGCTGTCCGCCAGCAGAATGGGCTGACAGTCAGCGGTCTTGATGACCAGGGCGTGACCCGTCCGGCTGGTGCACAGCCCGTCTCCCTCCAGTTTTATCTCATCAAAGAAATCATCATCCAGATCCATGTGCATTGTCTGTCCGTGCACCTGCCTCAGTTCCTGCCAGACCTCAAAGCCGAGAGCTTTGCGCAGTTCCGCGCGGTTGGCCCGCACGGCCTTTTCATCGTCTCCTACCTCCAGGGACATGTTGGACTGGGCGTAGGTGCCCACGCCATGACCACCCTGGCGGGTGGTGAAGGCGCAGCGCACGTTTTCAAGGCCGGGAAAATGAAAATCAATATATCCCAAAGACATTAGTATCGCTCCGTGGTGATGTGCAGAATGGATTCCGGGGTGACGACCATTTCCACCGGCCTGTCCCAGGGTTCGACCGGAAGGCTTTCCAGAACCTGAAATGCGTAGGCCGGTCCGACCAGCAGGGGCGCGCAGCCAAGGGTGGGCAAAAATCTGTCATAATAGCCGCCTCCGAAACCGAGGCGGTACCCGCGCCGGTCAAAAGCCAGGGCAGGAACAATGATGACTTCGGGCTGCGGGGCCGGAACCAGTCGCGCCCGTTCCGCTCGCGGCTCGATCAGGCCAAAGCAGCCCGGCCCCAGTTCTTCGCGGGAGGTTACGGCGTATATATCCATGATGCCGGGGCTCCCGTCGCAGCAGCGAGGCAGCAGGATTTCGCTGCCGCGCGCCCAGAAATGGTCCAGCAGAGGCCACGTGTCGACTTCGCCCCGGGCCGGCAGATAAAGCATGACGCTGCAGGCGTTGCAAATGCGTTCCAGGGACAACAGGTGGTCCCGGATACGGGCGCTGTCTTCCTGCACCAGATTCAGGGGCAGATTTTGCCGACGCTTGCGCAGGGCAATCCGCAGAAGGTTTTTGCTGGGCTCTTGCATGACGTGGTGCGCTCCTTTACCATGCCGTGAAAACACGACATTTACTCAAAGAGGGGATGACAGGCAAATGGCAAACCGATTTTGGATAGTTTTTGGCGACATTCACGAACGCATCACAGCCGTGGAGCGGATCGACGACCTCAGCCGCGCCGACGGGGTTTTTCTGTCCGGTGACCTGACCAATCTGGGCACGCGCGAGAGCGCGGGGCGCATCGTGTCCGCAGTGGCTGAAATCAACCCGCGCATCTACGCCCAGATCGGGAACATGGACACCCCGGCCGTCGATCGGGTGCTGACCGAACAGGGGATCAACGTCCACGGCCAAGTCATGGACCTGGGCGAGGGGGTTTGTCTGGCCTCCGTTGGCTTCTCTACGCCCACGCCCTTCGGCACCCCGTCGGAGGTGGACGAGAGCCAGATCTGCCAGTGGACCCATGATGTGCTGGAGCAGGCGGGAGGCTTTGCCCATGTCATCCTCATGGTCCACACCCCGCCCCGGGGGGATGTGGTCGACAAGCTGCCCTCGGGAGCCCATGTCGGCAGCCCGGGAGTGCGGGCGCTGATCGAGAAATACCAGCCCGCCATCGTCGTCACCGGCCACATTCATGAAGGGGTTGGCGAGGAAAAGATCGGACGATCGCACGTGCTGAATCCCGGCGCTTTTGCCCAGGGCGGATATGTGCGCATCGACGAGACCCCGTCCGGCCTTGTGGCGGTCTTGCGGAGCGTGGCATGATCCTGCGCATGTATTCCTGGAATGTGAACGGTTTTCGGGCGGTCCTTGGCAAGGGTTTTCGCGACTGGCTCAATCTGGCCGCACCCGACGTGCTCGGCCTGCAGGAGGTCAAGGCCGAGGAGGGGCAGGTCGGCGAGGTTCGCCTCTTTGACGGCTATCACTGCTACTGGAACGCCGCGCGCAGCAAGAAGGGCTATTCCGGCACGGCCTGCTACAGCCGCCTTGAGCCCCTGTCCGTGCATCGGGGTCTGCCCGATTCGCGCTTTCAGGGCGAGGGGCGGGTCATCCGCCTTGAGTTCGAGAAATTCCATTTTTTCAACATCTATTTCCCCAACGGCCAGATGAGCCAGGATCGTCTGGACTACAAGCTGGGTTTCTACGACGCATTTCTGGATCACGCCCAGGAACTGCGGCGGGACAAGCCCATCGTGGTCTGCGGCGATTTCAACACCGCCCACCGCGAAATCGACCTCAAGAACCCCAAGGCCAACGAGAAAACATCCGGCTTTCTGCCCATCGAGCGGGCCTGGCTGGACCGCTTTGTGGCGCACGGTTATGTGGACACTTTTCGCCACTGCCACGGAGATGTGGAAGACGCCTACTCGTGGTGGACGTACCGCTTCGGGGCCAGATCGCGAAATGTCGGGTGGCGCATCGATTATTTTTTTGTTTCCGAGGAACTCAGCAGCGCGGTCAGGGACGCATGGATCGAGGCCGAGGTGCCCGGTTCAGACCATTGCCCGGTCGGGCTTGCGCTTGAATTGCCGTAACATGATGATGGACAGCTCTTATGAGAAGGATGGACGCAGGTGAGTAAACGTGACGTGATTTTGGCGGCAGCCCAGGCCCTTTTCGCAGAGTATGGCTACGCCGGAACGACCATGCGCATGATTGCCGAGCGGGCCGGGGTGGCGTTCGGGCTTGTGTCCCATTATTTCGGAAACAAGGAGAAGCTGTTTCTGGTGGCCGGGCACGAGATGATCGACGCCATGCTGCTGGGTATCAGGCGGGATATGGAGTCGGCAAAAAACGGGCTGCAGGCCGTGGATATTTTCGTGAATTCCTACCTCTCCTACACCCTGGCCAACCGGGCGACCTTTCCCACCCTGATCCGCTGCTCGCCGTTCAGCGACGACAATCCGCATCTGGACCGGCAGAAGATCGGAGTGAAATTTCAGGAACTCATCGAAGAGATCGAGAAGACCCTGGAACGCGGCATGGCCGACGGGACCATCTGTCAGGTTCCGGTCAAGGACTGCGCACTCATGATCTACGCCGCCATGGTCGGGGCGGTACGCACGGTTTTTCTCAGCCCCTTCGGCGAACCCGAACTCTTCGAGGAGACCAGGCGGTTCATTCTGCGGTCGTTGCGGAGATAAACCGCCGCGGTCCCGGACTGCGCTGGATTTTCCGGCAGGGGCCGCATCACACCGAGTCATTTCCGCGAAGGCGGGAATCCATGTGCCGTTGCGTAGCCTCCGGCTGACCGGGAGCCAGTGCGCCGGCCCTCTTAAAAATTGAAGACCCTGGATTCCGCAGCCAGGTCGATGAGGTGCGGGCCGCCGTCGAGCTGCATGTTCGAGAAGAAACGGGCTTCGTCCATTCCTCGGTTTTTGGCGCAGGGCGTGCAGATTCCGATTTCGATTTCCTCTTTGACAAGATAGGGCAGATAGTCCCCCGGACAATCGCCTGTCACTGTCTTCTGTCCCAGATCCCGGGCCGTGTCCGCCCAGAGCACCCCTTCGTCGATGAAGAACAGGTTCACATGGTGTCCCTTGGCATGGGCGATGTGCGCGAACTGGAAGCAGCGGGTTGCCGCCTCGTTGTCGTCCTTGCCGAGTATGAACAGGAATTTGGCCATTTCATCCTCCCGTGTTCCGAATGCGCTTCCCTAGAATGCTTTATTCGTAAAATCAATGTTTTCAGAGAAGGACTGTTTGAAAACAATGGGTGTTTACGTAAGTAGTTCAGAGTTGCTGCTGCTTGTGGTGAGTATTTTCAGGCAGCTTCGCTTGGAGAAATTTCAGAAAACGGATACGTTATTTCCATGTCCAAGAACAGTGGGAAAATGAAATGCAGACTGCCATTTCGTCTGAAGGCGCTGGGCATTCCCGAGCGGCTTCTGCCTGTGGTCCAGCATTGCGTGCGGCAAATGGAAGCGGATGGCGTGCACGGCAAGGCCCTGCGCCGTCTTTTCGGAAGCCTGGCGCAAGAGCCGGAGGCGTTTGCCGATCATCCGGTTCTGGGCGATCTGGCCGGGATGCTTGGCGGGGAGTCCTTGCAAGGCGTGGCCAGTTCCGGGCGGGAGGTTTCCTGGCG
>JAWLHW010000100.1:0-8733 GCA_041690155.1 Desulfomicrobium sp.
CGTGTAAAGGGCGGTCAGCATCATCGGCCCGGCTACGGGGTGCAGGTCCGCCTCTATGGCCGCCAGGAGCTTTTCCAGTTGGTCCGGCGTCAAGTCCTCAGTCACGAGGTTGTTGACCTTGGGGAATTCGATCTTGAAGGGCAGGGGGTCGCAAAGACGGGCGTTGACCCCGAAGTTGATGATCCGGCGCAAGAGCTCCAAGACGTTGCGGACGGTCTGCGGGGCCTTGGTCTTGAGGAGCTTGACCCGGAGCCGGATCACGGCCAGCTGGTCAATCTCGGATGGGACCTTATTGCCGAAGACGGGCTTCAAAAATTTCTCGAAGCGGCTCTGGTCGGTCCTGATTCCCTTGATGGGCCTGGCGGCCTTGTACTCCTCCCACAGCTTGGAAATGGTCATGCGGGCGGCCTCGGCCTGCTTGGCGGCCTGGTCGGCGGCCCGCTTCACCCTGTTGGGGGCGACCTTGCCGTCAATCTTCAAGGCCCGGAGCTTGGAGGCCTTCGCCTCGGTCATGCCCGCATTGGACTTGCCCGCTGGTTCGTCGACTTCCTTGGAGTCCCGCCCCCCGAGTCGGTAGCGGATATAGTAGGTTCGTTCTCCGGTCTCGGAATCGGTCCGCCAATAGACGCCAGGGTACTTTTTCGACTTTTCGCGCTTGCCTTCGGCCATGTTTCCTCCCGTGTATCAAGGGCTAGCGGGCGATCTCTTCCCCGCACCATTCCCCGCACGAGATTCCGAATAAGGCAGAATTTAAGAGAAGTAAATAGGGGGCGCAAACACGTAAACGCCTTGAAATAAATGGACAAGCAGGACGGGCGAGTAGCAGATAGGGGGGTTCTCCCCCGGTCTCATAACCCGAAGGTCGTAGGTTCAAATCCTGCCCCCGCTACCAAAGAAATCAAAGGCTTGCAGTAGAAATACTGTAAGCCTTTTTCTTATTGGCATCCTGCGGACACCCAATCCGTCACGCCCGCCCCTCCTCATTCTTGCGAACATATCGACAACGCCACGGGTTTCTCGCCTTGATATTCTCACTTCAAAAGCCGGACAGGTCTGCCTTGAAGGTTGCCTGCGCGCTCATGCTGCTCAGGCTCCAGATACATCCAGGGCCTGGATTGCGGCGGCCGCGCCCTGGGGGTCGCCGCCCTGGCCGATGAGGGTCACGAATCGAGCCGGGTCGGACTGTTCGGGAAAGATCGAGATCTCGTAGCGCCCGCCGACGTATTGAAACAGCAGGGCTTGCGGGGAATCCGCGAATTCGATGACTCCCTTGGCGCGAAAGATGGAAGGAGGAAGGCGGTCCACGGTTTCAAGGAACGCCTCGCGCTCAAGAGGGTGCTCAAGACGGACGCTTTTAGCCCAAAGTCCTTCGTGCATATGCGAAAGGTGATGCAGCTTGCGGGCCTTGTCCGCCAATGCTCCGCGCGGGCGGTCGTCCACGTCCAGGACCAGGGCCGGATGAAGTTCGCCGTTTACGGCAGAAAACACGGGCGCGTGCGGATTGTGCCCTCGCACCATCTGCGTGACGGCCTCAAGGCTTTCTGCGCTGACGAGATCCTGCTTGTTGAGCATCACGATATCCGCCGCCCGGATCTGATCCACGGCGATGGGATGCTCGGCCAGGGTCCTCTCCGCGTTCGGCGCGTCCACAACGGTCAGGATGCAGTCGAAGCGGACAAGTTCCGTCAGTTCCTCCATTTCCTCCAGCATGTTGAAAGGATTTGCCAGGCCCGTGGTCTCGACGATGATAAAGTCAGGGTCAAAGGACGACACGATGCCCTTCACGGCCCGGTTCAGGCTGCCGGACAGGCTGCAGCAAACGCAGCCCTCGTCGATCTCGGTCACGGTGTAGTCCAGCAGCTTGCCATCCAGGCCCACGGCCCCGATCTCGTTCTGGATCACCGCCACGAAACGGCTGCGCTGGGTCTGGTATTCAATGAAATGTTTCAGAAAACTGGTCTTGCCCGACCCCAGAAAGCCCGTCAGCACGATTAGCGGAGGCCTCGCGTCCACGCCCAGCGCCTTTTTGTCGATACTGGACGCCCCCTGCAGACGATGGGCGCTCCACCACGGGCTGTCCGTGAACGCCTCCGGAACCGGCTCGCCAAGAGACCAGTCATGGACAATGCGCCACTCTGCGCTTCGCGGCGCGTCGTCTTCACCGGGCGCCACTTCCCCGTAATGAAGGGTCAGGCGCATCCTTGAATTGTCATCCACGGCCGACTCGGAAAGCTGCCCCTGAAGGGAACGCCTGAATTCAAAACCGGGCGCACGGGTCAGGCGCAAGCCTGCCGGCGGCTGATCGAGATTGAAGGTCATGGACGCGGCCAGAACATCAAAAAACCCGCATGCCGTGGCAAAGGCCGGAAAATTTGAATCAAGCCCCCCTGGCTCGATCAGGGCGATCCTTTGCCCGTCCCGTTCGACAGTCACCCCCGCCTCGCAAACAGTGCGCAGCGCCTCAAGCCCCTCAAGGCTGAGCTGCAGGCTCTTCTTTTCGGCATCGACGCTCATGCTCAGTTCCGCGATGCGGAAAAGATCCGCGAAATCCGGATCGGACATGAAATCGCGCACGCGGGCCATGTAGTCCCTGGACTGGCTCAAGGCCGCAGCCTGCAGCGAACAGCGCTCGACCAGTTCCTCGTCAGGGTGTGGAAAATAGTACAGGCGAAAAATGCCCCGGACCCAATCCGGGCCCTCGACCACCCCACCAAAAAAGATCCCGAACACGCCATCGAAGTCCCGGATCCTGGCGGTCCAGCATTCCACGGGTCCGGTCAGCTGCTTCAGGCCGCGCCATCCGATGACATGGCGCAACACCGGCACGAAATTCGTGCGCATCACGATGACCCTGAAGAGCTCCTGCATGCCCTGCTGGGTGTGCGAAAACAAATCCCCCGGCAAAAAAGCGTCAAACAGCATAGCAACTCCGTGCACGACTCGCGGCCGACAACCGGCCCTTGTATCCGTCGGCGACAGGCCAAACCCGCCGCCGACGGAGAGAGTCATGATTTTTCCTGCGGTTAGACGTCCACGCCAAATCCGATCCTGTCACCGTTGCCCAGGTACACCGGATCCTTCGAACCGAAACGGGCCGTTCCCTTGACCACCGGATATCCGGCCTCGACGAACTTCTTGGCGCAGAGAATGCCGGTGCAATGGTTGCACCCAATTTTCTGGAAGCCATATTTGCCCAGCGAGAGGACCAAGTCATCGTACTTCGGGTCCCAATCTTCAAAGGGCGAGATATGCAGGCCTCCGTAAATCCCGTGCAGCTGATCGTTTTCGTACTGGATTTCCTTGTAGGCAGCCTCTGCAAACTGGATGATGCCCTGGTGACAGCACCCGGTCACGCTGACCAGACCGACATCCTTGACGTTGAAGTACAGGGACTGCTCGCCGTAGACGCGGCAAATGATCGGGACGCCGAAGACGTACGAGGCAAATCCCGGAGATACGTGCTGAAGCCCGGCCTTGACGGTGACTACCTTGCCCGTGTGCCCAGCGTCCTTCAGGTATTGCAGGCCTTCCTTGTAGAAACCGTCGGGAATGTAGGTGGTAATGGTCGGGTCGTACTTGTACGTGACCGGAACGCCCCAGAAATGATCGAAATGCTCATGCGAGATAAACAGGGCCTCTATTTCCCGGTTCTTCAGCATCACGTCGATGCCCTCGCGCTTGAAGCATTCGTCCATCCATTTGTAGGACCAACCGCTGTCTAGCAGGTATTTGTGCTTGGTCCCGTCCATGTCTTCGACCTCGATGAGGCAGGCGAAGCCGCCGGCATTCTCGGGGTGCACGGAGAGCTTCTCGGTGATGGCCCAAGCCTCTTCGAGGTCATGGGGCAGAAGATGCTTTATCTTGGCGATGCCGGACTCGTAGCTGCCCTTGCCCAGGCCCGCGCCGTCGGCAAAAGGCGGCCAGTTGTAGCTGTACTGATTGACCAGCAGGCCGCCTGCGCCCTTGATGTCGCCCATGAGGTCGGCGTTGCTGAACCAGCTTGTCTCGGAAATGTTCGTCACCTTGATGTTCTTGCACACCCCGATGTCGACCATCTTGCGCTCCGCGCTGGATAAAAAGGCCTTGCGCCACGGGCTGTACGAATAGGCGCCCATGGCGAGAATGGTCCCGCCCAGCGTCCCCATCGCGGCTCCCTTGAAGAAGTTGCGTCGGCTGAACGTGTTTTGATCGTTACTCATGATTACTCCCTGCCCGGCCGGCTATTTGATGATGGTGATGGATTGATACGCCAGCGGCAGCGCCTTCAACACAACGAAGTACACCGCCACGCCGCAGGCCAGACCCACTCCAAGACCCAGCCCCAGGGCTGGACTCCAGCGCAGGCCGTCAAGCTGGGCCTGTTCGGCGGCATGGTCCTCGGCGATCTCGGTCGCGGTCTTGGGGACCATCTTCCAGGCCGGCCAATTGTCCATGAACCAGTGATGCACCAGCCAGATGTTGATCAGCCAGATGGTCGGGATCATGGGGAACTGCTGGGGATGGGAAAATCCCTTCTGCGTGCCCAGGAAGAAATGAGAAGTCGCATAATAGAAAATGTAGAGCAGAATTGCGGCCGCGATGCTCACCAGCGTGCGCACGAGTACGTTGACGGGCAGGCTGAAGCGCCGGGGCCAATTGTCGCAGTAGAAGTTGATGAAAAGGGCTGGCACGAGCCAGAAGACAGCCATCTCGCCGACATGCAGCCAGCGCCAGTCCGGCGCGAAATCACGGCGCGTGCCGCGGATGGCTTCACCCCAGGTCAGCTCCTGGGCAAAGTACAAAAAGAGATGCATGGCCCAGGCAATGGCGATGATGCCAAAAAACGCCACCACCCGGCGCAGCCAGTTGGTCTTTATCAATTTGAAGGGAAAACGCTCCCAGATCGTCTCCACCATCCACACGGTCACGGTTGCGCACATGATCCATGATACATGGAAGTTTCCAGACACGGTGTCGGCGAACTGCTCCCAGTAGGGCGGCGCGATGGAGGTGAAATACTGCCACGGGTAATAGAGGATGCCCATGTGCGAATGCATGGTCACGAAATAGACCAGGGTGCTCAGGAAAAAGGTCATGACCAGGATGCTGATGCCCTTGCCCGGCTGGTTCATCCCTTTCCAGGGCACTTCTTCCAAAGCCACGACCCAGGCAGGGCTGAGCCAGGAGGCGATGGCCGCGAACATGAGACAGGCCAGCGCCGCGTATTCGATGGCGAAAAACTCGGTGATGCCCGGAAGCTTGGTCAATTGCTCCGGATTGAAATACGCCAGCCCGAAATTGCCCAGAAAATATTCAAAGAAACCCTTGATCAGCACCCAGAGGATAACCACCGAGATGCCGGTCAGGACAGCCCCTTTGATGGCTGGATGCGTTGTTTCCAGCCATTTGCGCTTAAAAGGCCAGAAATTGAAGATGTATACCATCCAGATGAGCATGATCAGCCACCAGCGGGTATACATGTAACCCACGTACGGCGTGTACATGCGCATCAGTCCTCTTGGATCCTGAAAGATCCACCAGGTACCGTAAAACACCACCAGCGTCAGCACCAAGGCGACAATCGCCGGAATCGGCTGCGGCCAGCGCTTGACAAGCTTTCGCTCCTCAAGATAATTTTCTCCGTACCTCTCCATAAGTCCTCCTTGCTCGGGTTGGGATCTGTGGTATGGCTAAAGAGCGAGGCGTCCTGCGACCAACACTTCGCCTCGTCTCTTTTTTATTTAACTTTAATGACTCATGTATTCAGCCAAAAAACCTCTCATTTTCCTAATTTTATAGATCAGCTTTTCATGTTCAGCATTTCCTGCTGAATTCTCTTGAATATCTCTTCTTTGTCTTCCGGATCAATCCCAAGACGTTCAGCTTCGAACCTTATCATTTCTGGAGTAAAATCACTCCATGATGCGGCTATATTATTATCTTCGTCATCTATAAATGAATGCTCATCATTGATGTTGTTTCCACTACACACGCAGTCAAAAAGACTGGCTATGCTTTTCCTGAAGAAAAAACGTCGATTCAGCGGAATATCACTGCTCATATGCATCCCCTTCCTGCGATCTGTGCGTGACGGGATCCCAGACGGAAAATTCGTTACCCGCCTCCAGGGCTCGGCAGATGCTGAGGAGATATTGTCCGGTCAGCGCAGAGATCCTGCCGGCGTTTCGTTCCCGCAGCGCCTGCAGCATATTGACATGTCCGGCAAAGATATCCTCCAGGATATCGCGATCGGTCTGGAAATAATGCTCCACAAAGGACGGCTCGACGCTGAACATCTGCTCCACGGTCTTGACCAGAAAATAATTGCCGGTCTCCTGGGCGATGAGGCGCAAGAAAAGGGCTATCTCCGCCCAGACCCTGCACGGATCCCCGTCGCACATCGCCTGGCTGAGGGCGATATTGCCCGCCTGCAGTTTTTGGAGCTGCGGCTCGGAGATGGTTTGCAGGGCCTTGCCCAAAATCGGAGGCAAGAACAAAAACGCGGCCTTGATCTGGTCTGCCACGGCCTGGTGCGAAGAAGGATGAAGGTGGGTGATCCCGGCCAGACGGGTGCGCAAAAACGTGCCGCTGCCGGGCTTGATGGTGACCAGGCCCTGGGCCTCAAGTGAACGCAGAAGACCGCGCAGCGTGTTGCGACTGACGAACAGTTGTCCGGCAAGCTCTCTTTCAGGCGGGAGCTTGTCGCCAGGCTGTAATCGCTTTTCAAGAACAATCCGCTCAAGCTGATTTAAAAGGCGGCCATGGTCTTCCATCGTGCACTGGTTCCTTCACAGGTTGTTTTGGTAAACCCATACGCGAAAAAATGAACTCATTGCAACACTATTTACAATCTATTTAGGTAGTTGCTCCATAGTGCCGAGTATGCGCCCAAAAACGCAATTTTGGTAGAACCAAAAAGAGCCTGTCACGGCAAAGGATTCAGCGCCGCCCGGACTGCCGCCACATTTTCACGGCGTCATTGATCGGGTTCAGAAAATCCTCGAAATCGCCGACAGTGGCTCCGGAGAAGGTATGGGGCTTGCGCGAACACACGATGAGGACGGTGCGCAGGGTGCCACGGCTGAAGAAGGGTTTGGCGAAGTAGGAGCGTATGCCCTGAGGCACAAAGAGCGCCCAGTCGATGGGCTTGATGCTCTCCTGGGTGTCGTCCACGGTCAGGTGGGAGAGTTCGAAGCGACTTATGTCCTCGGCTATGGTCCCTGAATAGGCGAACCTGTGCCCCTGCTCGAGCGGCATGGGCTGGTTTCCGGCGTAGTACACAAAGACCTGGTTCTTGCGCACATGCACGTCGGAAAACATGATCACATCGTGCTTTTCGGGAGCTAGCGCGGACTCGAAGGCCACCCGCATGATGGCCTCAATGTCATCCTTGACCGCGGACAAGTCATGGATCAAACGCTCCCGCCGCGAGTCGTCGGAAAAAAGGCGGCGCGGCCGCGATCTCTCGCGGCCGATCTTGGGATTGGCAAACTCTACGCGCAGGAGGCGTTTGCCACCGCAGGTCATATGCCGGACCACGGTTTCCGCCGTGAAAAAACTGCGCTTGCCGCTCTGATAAAAATCCAGTTTTCCGGTCCATTTGCGCAGCAGCAAAACCTGCTCCAGCATGTTATCCACGGCCATTTTCATGGATTCGCGGTACAGATCACCCAGTGTCAGCCTCAGCAGCTCTCCCCGGTTCAGCTCCAACAGATCGCATGCGGCCGCGTTCACGCACAGGACCTTGCGTGAATCATAATCCAGAACCAGGGCCGCGTTGTCCGTATCCTCGATGAGAGACTCAATGTTGACGTCCTTGTCCAAAATGGCCCTGATCTGCTCAACGGTGTCGGTCACATTGAGAAGAAAACCATAGTAGTAGCGGGGATCCCAGGAATTTGTCGCGCCGGTGATCTTGAGCCACGCAATTCTGTTCTCCGCGCACCGCGCACGAAAAATCGTGGCCGCCGTCTTTCCCTTTTTCACGGAATCCATGAAGGCGGTGATCAGATAGGCATCCTCCGGGATGACCACGTCCCGTTGGTACTGAATGTTTTTCAGCAGCAGCTTTCCGTCCAGGCCGTTGGAGACGATGTAGTTGTTGTTCAGGAATTCAATGCGGGATTTGGCGATTTCGATGCGCCAGAGCAGCGCCGGGAAATCGTTCATGAAGCTCAAGAGATCCTCGATGGACATGTGTACAGCTGCCAATCCCGTGGCGCTCTCATAGGAGTCTGGAGTAATCATGGCTGACCTGATCCGGTTTTGGTGACCATCAATCCGGAGCCGCACAAACCCCGCGGGCTCGGCGGCAAGAAAAGTATGATTCACCTCTTGGCCCGGATTTGCCTGCCCTGTAAAGACGCGAAAAAAATCCGCTCAACGCATCCTTCTGCCCGCAAAAGCCGCCGCGAGAATGACGATCATGCCGATCACTGCGTGCGGGGTCACGGCGGCGCCCCGGATCAGGGCGGCCAGCAGCACGGCCAGGGGCGGGGTCAGGTAGGACAGGTAGCCGATAAGCGTCATGTTGCCCCCGGTCACGGCCCTGTTCCAGAGGGTGAAGGACAGGCCAAGCGGAACCAGACCCAGATAGAGGGCCGAGAACAGGGCTTGGGCTGGAGGCAGGGCCTCGGGAGCGCTTAGGGCATAGACCAGGGCCGAAAAGAGGGCGGCCAGGACCGTGAAGGCGGGCATGTAGTCGCGGGTGGGTTTCAGGCGCGACAGGGCCACGGAAAAGCTGCTCCAGATCAG